>JAQGNJ010000088.1 GCA_028291885.1 Ramlibacter sp.
GAACCATGGCTGAATTCAAGTAAATCTCGCCCAACGCGAGCGCGGGCGAAAAAGACGCCAACAGGATCAACAACCGCTATCCCTCGGCCGGCGCCTACTACAAGGGCCACATGTCCGAGTACAACGCGCCCAAGAATTTCAACTTCTGGTACTTCTTCGGCTCGCTGGCGCTGCTCGTGCTGGTGATCCAGATCGTCACCGGCATCTTCCTGGTGATGCACTACAAGCCGGACGCCGCCAAGGCCTTCGAGTCGGTCGAATACATCATGCGGGACGTGCCCTGGGGCTGGCTGGTGCGCTACATGCACTCGACCGGCGCGTCGGCCTTCTTCGTCGTGGTCTACCTGCACATGTACCGCGGCCTCATCTACGGCAGCTACCGCGCGCCGCGCGAGCTGGTCTGGATCTTCGGCTGCGCCATCTTCCTGGTGCTGATGGCCGAGGCCTTCATGGGCTACCTGCTGCCCTGGGGCCAGATGTCGTACTGGGGCGCCCAGGTGATCGTGAACCTGTTCGCGGCCATTCCCTTCGTCGGGCCGGACCTGGCGCTGCTGATCCGCGGCGACTACGTGGTTTCCGACGCGACGCTCAACCGCTTCTTCAGCTTCCACGTCATCGCCGTGCCGCTGGTGCTGCTCGGCCTGGTCGCCGCGCACATCCTGGCGCTGCACGACGTCGGCTCCAACAATCCCGACGGCGTCGAGATCAAGGGACCGAACGCGCCCAAGGACGCCAACGGCAAGCCGCTGGACGGCATCCCCTTCCATCCGTACTACTCGGTCCACGACATGTTCGGCGTGGCGGTGTTCCTGATGGTGTTCTCCGCGATCATCTTCTTCGCGCCCGAACTCGGCGGCTATTTCCTGGAGTACAACAACTTCATCCCGGCCGACCCGCTGAAGACGCCCGCGCACATCGCGCCGGTCTGGTACTTCACGCCGTTCTATTCGATGCTGCGCGCCATCACCAGCGAGATGGTGTATGCGCTGATCGCCTGCGTGGTGCTGGCCGCCGGCTACGGCGTGCTCAAGTCCCGCCTGGCCGGCCTGTTCAAGGCTGTCGTGGTGGTGGCCGCCGTGATCGCCATCGTGCTGATGCTGTCCATCGACGCCAAGTTCTGGGGCGTGCTGGTGATGGGCGGCGCCGTGATCATCCTGTTCTTCCTGCCATGGCTCGACAAGAGCCCCGTCAAGTCCATCCGCTACCGTCCGGGCTGGCACAAGTGGGTCTACGGCGTCTTCGTCGTGAACTTCATCGTGCTGGCTTACCTGGGCGTGCAGCCGCCGTCGCCGACCGGCGAACGCGTCTCGCAGCTGGGGACCCTGTTCTATTTCGGTTTCTTCCTGCTGATGCCGTGGTGGAGCCGTCTGGGTGAATTCAAGCCCGTGCCGGAACGCATCACCTTCGCCGCGCACTGAGCTGGAGACTGTCAAGAATGAAAAAACTGATCCTGACCCTGGTTGCTGCCTTCGGCTTCGCCCTCGGTGCGCACGCCGCAGGCGGCGAGGGGGTTGTGTGGGACAAGGCCCCGAGCAACACCAACGACCTGCCGGCACTGCAGAACGGCGCCAAGCTGTTCGTCAACTACTGCCTGAACTGCCACTCGGCTGCGTTCATGCGCTACAACCGCCTGCGCGACATCGGGCTGAGCGAACAGCAGATCAAGGACAACCTGCTGTTCACCACCGACAAGGTGGGCGACACGATGAAGGCCGCGATCGATCCGAGACAGGCCAAGGAGTGGTTCGGCGCCAATCCGCCCGACCTGACGGTGATCTCCCGTTCGCGTTCCGGCCACGGCGGCACCGGCGCCGACTATCTGTACACGTACCTGCGCACCTTCTACCGCGATCCGACCAAGGCGACCGGCTGGAACAACCTGGCGTTCCCCAACGTGGGCATGCCCCATGCGCTGTGGGAACTGCAGGGCGACCGCGAGCCGCAGTTCGCCACCCGCGACGTGCACGGCCACCCGGCCCAGGTCTTCGCCGGCTGGAAGCAGCTGAGCCCGGGCACGATGACGCCGCTGCAATACGACCAGGCCGTGGGCGACCTGGTCGGCTACATGCAGTGGATGGGCGAGCCCGAGCAGAACACCCGGGTGCGCGTCGGCGTCTGGGTGCTGATCTTCCTGGCCGTCCTGACGTTCTTCACCTGGCGCCTGAACGCGGCGTTCTGGAAAGACATTCACTGACTGGATCACGCGTGCCGGCCGGGCCGGACGCGCGTCCTCGCAGAGTGGGCAGCCTCGCGCTCCCACTCTTTTTGATTTAAGGAGCCTTCATCATGATGGTGCTGTATTCGGGAACCACCTGTCCTTTCTCCCACCGTTGCCGCTTCGTGCTGTTCGAGAAGGGAATGGACTTCGAGATCCGCGACGTCGATCTGTACAACAAGCCGGAAGACATCAATGTGATGAATCCGTATGGCCAGGTGCCGATCCTGGTCGAGCGCGACCTCATCCTGTACGAGTCGAACATCATCAACGAGTACATCGACGAGCGCTTCCCGCATCCGCAGCTGATGCCCGGCGACCCGGTCGACCGCGCCCGTGTCCGGCTGTTCCTGCTCAATTTCGAGAAGGAGCTGTTCGTCCACGTGAGCACGCTGGAGTCGCGCGCCGCCAAGAGCAACGAGAAGGCGCTGGAGAAGGCGCGCTCGCACATCCGCGACCGCCTCACCCAGCTCGCGCCCGTGTTCCTCAAGAACAAGTACATGCTGGGCGAGAATTTCTCCATGCTCGACGTGGCCATCGCGCCCCTGCTCTGGCGCCTGGACTACTATGGCATCGAGCTGTCCAAGAATGCGGCGCCGCTGCTCAAGTACGCCGAGCGCATCTTCTCGCGCCCGGCCTACATCGAAGCGCTCACGCCGTCCGAAAAGGTCATGCGCAAGTAATCACCCTGTCTCGCTGCGCGCCATGATGAACGCACTGGAATCCACGTCTACCCGGCCCTACCTGATCCGGGCCCTGTACGACTGGTGCACCGACAACGGCCTCACGCCCTACGTGGCCGTGCTGGTGGACGACTCGGTGCAGGTGCCGCGCGAATACGTCAAGAACGGCGAGATCGTCCTGAACATCAGCTTCGACGCCACCAGCTCGCTCAAGCTGGGCAACGAGTTCATCGAGTTCAAGGCGCGCTTCGCCGGCAGCGCTCGCGAGATCATGGTGCCGGTGAACCGCGTCATCGCGATCTATGCGCGCGAGAACGGCCAGGGCATGGCCTTTCCGGTGGCCGTTCCCGGCACGGCGGAAGAAGCGCCGCGGCCCTCGCCGCTGTCCAGCGTTCCGGCCGCCGGTGCGCAGGCGGAAGGCGAGCCGCGGGTCGTGCAGCTGGTCAATCCCGAGCTGGTCCAGGACGGCAAGGACGGCAAGGATGGACAGGAGCCGCCGCGTCCTCCGAACGGCCCCAGGCCTTCGCTCAAGCGCATCAAGTAGATAGAATTTCCGTGCGCCGATTTAGCTCAGTTGGTAGAGCAACCGCCTTGTAAGCGGTAGGTCGTCAGTTCGATTCCGACAATCGGCACCATCCACCCGCCAGACGGTAGCGCCTTGCACGGCGTTACCTTTGCACGGTTTGAACCTTCAAACGGATTGAGGTAACCTGCCAGCCGCGGTCGAGCAGGCGGCTCTGCAGCGCCGGCAGCAGCTGCCTGAGTTTGGCGGCCGCGGCGTTGTTGCTCACGAGGAGACACCAGGCAGGTCCCTCGATCGGTCCTGGCTGGATCGCCGGGCGCAAGGCCTGGGGGATCAGGGACTCGATGGCCTTGAGGCGCTCGCCGGATTCACGCGCCAGTTCCGCAAGGCGGGCAAGGGTCGGCGAATCTTCGGCTGCCTGCAGCAGCGTGACCGGATAGTGGCGTCGGTTGGTCACAGAAAAATGAGCGAGGGGATCAAGTGCATTTCATTATCACGGATGCGTGGCTGGCGAAGAGCCGGGCGATTCACCTGAGCGGAACCAGGCTCGTCCTGTCGTTCCTGTTGCTCTCGCTGGGGCTGATGGTCTCTGCCGCGGGCCTCTATCACTGGGTGTTCCTCAAGGGCGCGCGCGAGGGCTGGCCTGTCATCGGTGCGCTGGTGCGCCTGGTGGTGAAGGACGAATTCGAGCAGCGTGACCGGTTCATGCGCGAGAACCTGGACGCCATGGCGCGAAAGCTGGGGCAGATGCAGGCAAAACTGGTGCAGCTCGAGGCGCTCGGCGAGCGGGTTTCGGGGCTGGCCGGCGTCAATCCGGCGGAGATCAAGGCCATGCCCGGCCGCGGCGGCTCCCTGGTTTCGGGCCGGTCGCTCACGCTGGACGAACTGCAGGCCACGCTGGCGGACCTCGACCGCCTGACCGAGCAGCGCACCGACCTCATGACCGTGATGGAGTCGCGCCTGTTCGACCAGAAGATCCGCAAGATGATGGTGCCGACGCAGCAGCCGGTCCAGTCCGGCCACCTCGGCTCCGCCTTCGGCTGGCGCATCGACCCCTTCACCGGCCGCTCGGCGCTGCACACCGGCCTGGATTTCCAGGCGGATACCGGCACGTCCATCCTCGCGGCTGCGGGTGGCGTCGTCGTCGCCCAGGAACTGCACCCGCAGTACGGCAACATGGTCGAAATCGACCACGGCAACGACCTGATCACGCGCTACGCCCACGCCGCCCGGGTCTGGGTCAAGAAGGGCGACCTGATCAAGCGCGGCCAGAAGGTGGCCGACGTCGGCACCACCGGCCGCTCCACCGGCCCCCACCTTCACTTCGAGGTGCTGGTGCAGGGCGTGCCGCAGGACCCGCAGAAATTCCTGGCCGCCGGCAACAACCTCGCGGTGGCCCGAAGCTCCGGGCCCGTTGCCCCGCCCCCGCTCCAGCTCGCCGGCCGCAGGTAAAATCAGCGGCTTTGCCGGGATCGCCGCTGCTCTTGCATTGGCCGGCTCCGGCCTCACTTCCATCCTGAAATAACAAAGGATTGCGCTGCCCCTGCAGGCCCCGGTGGGCCGGCAGGGCGGTATCGCGTTCATGGCCACCAACCTCCTGACCAAAATTTTCGGCAGCCGCAACGACCGCCTCCTGAAGCAATACCGCAAGACGGTGGAGCGCATCAACGCGCTGGAGCCGGAGTTCGAAACGCTGAGCGACGACGAACTGCGCGGCAAGACCGAGGAATTCAAGACGCGGGTGGCCGGCGGCGAGTCGCTCGACGACATCCTGCCCGAGGCCTTCGCCGTCGTGCGCGAGGGTTCCAAGCGCGTCATGAAGATGCGCCACTTCGACGTCCAGCTGCTGGGCGGCATGTCGCTGCACAACGGCAAGATTTCCGAGATGCGCACCGGCGAAGGCAAGACGCTGACGGCGACGCTGCCGGTGTACCTCAACGCGCTGACCGGCCGCGGCGTTCACGTGGTGACGGTGAACGACTACCTGGCCAATCGCGACGCGCAGTGGATGGGCAAGCTTTACGGCTTCCTCGGCCTGACGGTCGGCGTCAACCTGCCGAACATGCCGCGCGAGGACAAGCAGGCGGCGTACCGCTGCGACATCACCTACGGCACGAACAACGAATTCGGCTTCGACTACCTGCGCGACAACATGGTGTACGAGGTCAACGACCGCGTGCAGCACGGCCTGAACTACGCCATCGTCGACGAGGTGGACTCGATCCTGATCGACGAGGCCCGTACGCCGCTGATCATCAGCGGGCAGGCCGAAGACCACACGGAGATGTACATCGCGATGAACCGCGTCGTGCCGCTGCTCACAAAGCAGGAAGGCGAGGCGGATCCGCGCACCGGCGAGGGCATCACCAAGCCGGGCGACTTCACGGTCGACGAGAAGAGCCACCAGGTGTTCCTGACGGAGCAGGGCCACGAGAACGCCGAGCGCATCCTGTTCAATCTCGGCATGATCCCCGAGGGCGCGACGCTGTACGACCCGGCCAACATCGCGCTGATGCACCACCTGTACGCGGCGCTGCGCGCCAACCACCTGTATTTCCGCGACCAGCATTACGTCGTCCAGCTCAACGAAGAGGGCAGCCAGGAGGTGGTGATCGTCGACGAGTTCACCGGCCGCCTGATGTCGGGCCGCCGCTGGAGCGACGGTCTGCACCAGGCCGTGGAAGCCAAGGAAGGCGTGCCGATCCAGGCCGAGAACCAGACGCTGGCCTCGATCACGTTCCAGAATTATTTCCGCCTGTACGGCAAGCTGGCCGGCATGACCGGAACGGCCGATACCGAAGCCTACGAGTTCCAGGAGATCTACGGCCTCGAAACGACGGTCATCCCGCCGAACAAGCCGAGCCGCCGCGACGACCAGCTGGACCGCGTCTACAAGACCACGCGCGAAAAATACGAAGCCGCGATCAAGGACATCCGCGAATGCTACGAGCGCGGCCAGCCGGTGCTGGTCGGCACGACCTCGATCGAGAACTCGGAGATCATCGACGAGCTGCTGAAGAAGGAAGACCTGCCGCACCAGGTCCTCAACGCCAAGCAGCATGCGCGGGAGGCGGACATCGTCGCCCAGGCCGGCCGGCCGAAGATGATCACCATCGCCACCAACATGGCCGGGCGCGGCACGGACATCGTGCTGGGGGGCAACGTCGAGAAGGCCGTGGAAGCGGTGGAGGCCGACGAGTCGCTAGACGCCGCGGCCAAGGTGAAGAAGATCGCCGAGTTGCGAGAGCAATGGGCGCGGGATCACGAGACCGTCACCGGCCTCGGCGGACTGCGCATCATCGCGACCGAGCGCCACGAATCGCGCCGGATCGACAACCAGCTGCGCGGCCGTTCCGGCCGCCAGGGCGACCCGGGCTCCTCGCGCTTCTACCTGAGCCTGGACGATCCGCTGATGCGCATCTTCGCCGGCGACCGGGTCAAGGCCATCATGGAGCGGCTGAAAATGCCTGATGGGGAAGCCATCGAAGCCGGCATCGTCACCCGCAGCATCGAGAGCGCGCAGCGCAAGGTCGAGGCCCGCAACTTCGATATCCGCAAGCAGTTGCTGGAGTACGACGACGTGTCGAACGACCAGCGCAAGGTGATCTACCAGCAGCGCAACGACATCCTCGACGCGGCCGACCTCTCGGCCCAGATTGCGTCGCTGCGACAAGGCTGCTTCACCGACCTCACGCACCAGTACGTCCCGCCGGAGTCGGTGGAAGAGCAGTGGGACATCCCCGGGCTGGAAAAGGTGCTGGCGGAGGAATGGGGAATCACGCTGTCGCTGCAAAGCGAGGTGCAGAGCGCCAGCTCGATCACCGACGAGGAAGTCCTGGAAAGGGTCATCGGCGCGGCCAACCAGGCTTTCGGACAGAAGGTCCAGCAGATCGGCCAGGAAAACTTCACGCAGTTCGAGCGCATGGTCCTGCTCCAGAGCATCGACACGCATTGGCGCGAGCACCTGTCGGCGCTCGATTACCTGCGCCAGGGCATCCACCTGCGCGGCTATGCCCAGAAGCAGCCGAAGCAGGAATACAAGCGCGAAGCCTTCGAGCTGTTCGGGCAACTGCTCGACTCGGTGAAAAACGAAGTCACCAAGCTGTTGATGACGGTCAAGGTCCAGTCGGGCGAGCAGCTGGAGCAGGCTGCGGAAGACCTTGAAAATCGTGCCGAGCGGATCGCCAACGTGACCTACACCGCGCCCACCGAAACGGGCGAAGTCGAGACGCTGGTGGACGAGAGCACCAGCCGCCAGCCTGCCGGGCAAGGCGGCCAGCAGCTTGCACGCGTCGGGCGCAACGACCCTTGCCCCTGCGGCAGTGGAAAGAAGTACAAGCAGTGCCACGGGAAGCTGGCTTGATTTTCTCTCAGCTTTCTTACAGTCGGTAGCAAAAGACTCGCGTAGAAACAATTACCCCCTGTCAATGTTGACAGGGGGTGACGGACGCAACGAATCGTTTCGGTCTTCAATGAATGCACAGCAATTCACAGGTGCACCATGGAAGTCCTTCACGTTCAGGAGCCGGTCTCGACCGCCGGTCGTCCCCAGCTCTCCGTTCGTCTGCGCAGCCGGATCGAATCCGAATTCTCCGCGCGCCTGCGCGACGAGTGGGGCGGCAGGTTCGTCACGCATGGGCGGCAGCCGCGCAGCAACGACGTACGACTCGACGGCAACGACTATCTCGCGCTCACCGGCCACCCCGAGATCGTCCAGGCACAGCTCAATTCGATCCGCGGCGACCGCGAATTCGTCTTGCAGTCGGGCGTGTTCCAGCTCGAGGGCAATAGCGCGTGGCAACTCGAGCGCGCGCTTTGCGAATGGCTGCGCGTCGAAGACGGCCTGCTGTGCCAGTCGGGCTACACCGCCAACCTCGGCCTGCTGCAGGTGGTCGCGGACCCGCTGACGCCGGTCTACATGGACAGCCTGGCCCACATGTCCTTGTGGGAAGGCGCGCGTGCCGCGCAGGCGCCGGTCCATGCCTTCCGGCACAACGATCCGGCGCATCTGGAGAAGATGACCGGGCGCCACGGACCCGGCCTCGTGGTGGTCGACTCGGTGTACAGCACGACCGGTGCGCTCTGCCCCTTGCGGCAGATGGTGGAGGTGGCCGAGCGCAGCGCTTCGATGATCCTGGTCGACGAGTCGCACTCCGCCGGCACGCATGGTCCCGACGGGGCCGGCCTGTGCGCCATGCTGGGATTGACCAATCGCGTGCAGTTCATCACCTGCAGCCTGGCCAAGGCCTTTGCCGGCCGTGGCGGTTTCTTCTCGATGCCGGTCGAGTTGCGCAACTACCTCATGTGCCACAGCTTTCCGAGCATCTTCAGCTCCTGCCTGCTGCCGCACGAGGTCGCCGGACTGCGCGCGACGCTGGAGGTGGTCAGGCGCAGCGACGACGCGCGCCGCAAGCTGCACGCCAACACGCAGCGCATGCGGCGCAGCCTCTCCGACATGGGCTACCCCATCGATCAGGGCAGCGAACAGATCATCTCGCTCGAAGCGGGCGCGGAGTTCGACACCCTCGCGCTGCGCGATGCGCTGGAAGAGCAGGGCGTGGTCGGATCGGTCTTCTGTGCGCCGGCGACCAGCCGCAATCGCGCGATGGTGCGGCTGACCGTCAACGCGGGCCTGACCGAGGCGGAGATCAGTCACGTCGAATCCGCCGCCCGCATCGTGGCCCAGAAGGTGAAGCCCTGGGACTGGCCGATCGCGCGGCGCAACCGCGCCCAGCCTGCCTAGCCCTGCACCGTGCGCGGCTCCTGCCGCGCCAGCCAGTTCGAATAGCTGTTCACCACGTCGGGCGAATGCGGCGCCTCGATCGGGAACAGTGCGCCCAGCAGGGTCTCGCCCTGGCCGACCGGAAAGGCGTTGGTCAATTGCGGCGGACCCGAGCGGGCGAGCGCCTGCCGCAGCTCCAGGTCCGCGAGCTTGCGGCCGGCCCGGATCTCCGCCAGGCCGGCGGCCGGGACGCCCTCGATCTCCGCGAGTTCGGCCAGCGCGGCCAGGCCCTCCCGCGTTTCCAGCTGCAGCCAGCTGACGCGCCCGGCGCTGTCCATGCCGAGCACGCCGAACGGCTGGCCGATCACGACATGCTCGATCCAGTGCTTGGCCGCGAACGCCTTCAGGTCGCGACCCGCGGCCGCGCCGCGAAGCAGCGCGCTTTGTTCGGGGCCGAGCGTCACGCGCCACGTCTGCTCATGGCGCGCGTTCGGGGTCGCCAGCAACTGCTCCACGGCATCGACCAGGCGGCGCGAGATGTCGGGCGTCTGCTTGGCGATGAACTGGTCGATGAGGCCGCGGTTGAACGCCCGCACCGCCACCTGTTCGTCCGCCTGGCCGGTCAACAGAACGCGTGCGCCCGGCCAGTCCATCAGCTCTCCCAGGGCCTGCAGTCCGTCCATTCCCGGCATCGAGTAATCGACGACGCAGACCCGCGTCAGCGCATAACGCTCCGTGTATTTCGACCAGTAGGCAAGGATCTGAGGGATCAGCGGCTTGCCCTCGCGCCACTCCGTGATCAGCTGTTGCTGGTTCCAGGCGTCGGCTTCCCAGAACGGCGGCTCCTGCTGCAGGTAGTTGATGCATTCGGCCGGCCGCATGAAGAGCTTGACGTGCCATCTCTTGGGCAGGACCAGCGCGAGCATCTCCAGGTAGTCTGGATCGTCGTCGAGGAAGACGACGGTTCCGGGCCGGTGGAAAAGAGGAAAGCTCATCGCGGATCCTGGGGTCGGTGGGCGTGAGGGTGCATTGTGCTAGGCCAGCAGGGGCAGTTCAATGGTGAAGATGGCGCCGCGCGCCGGCTCGGACTTGACGCGGATGGTGCCGTTTGCGCTCTGGACTACCCGCTGGCAGAAGGCCAGGCCCAGGCCGTGGCCGGTGCCGCGGTCGGTGGAGAAGAAGGGCTCGAAGATGCGCGGCTGCAGGGCCGGGTCGATGCCGACCCCGCGGTCGTTGATGACGATGCGGCCGCGGTTGCGCATGGTCCCGATCTCGATCAGCAGGTCGCCGGGCTGGCTGGCCGTCGTGGCCGCGGCCAGCGAGCGCAGGGCGTTCTTCAGCAGGTTGGCGACCACCTGCGCGAACAGCGCCTGCGAGCCTTCGAACAGGAAGTCCCGCCGCACCAGCATCTGGACGCATTCGCGCTCGCGCGTGCTGCGATAGGGATAGTCGGCCACCACCTGCCGGACCAGCTCCGCCGCGGAGATCGCCTCCTTGTGCACCGGCAGGCGCATCAGGCGCGCGTTGGCGATCTGCATGTCGATCTGGTGGTTCATGTTGCGCACCAGCGTGTTCAATCGCGCGCCGAGTTTTTCCAGCTTCTGCGCCGAGGCCTCGCTGCATTCCGTCGCCTCGCCTCGAACGGCGTCGCCGATCAGCGACATGGTGGCGAGCGGCGTGCGCAGTTCGTGCGCCATGATGCCCATCGTCCCCAGCGTGTAGTTCAATTGTTCCCGCCGCAGGTTCGACGACGAGATGCCCAGCACCAGTCCCATGAGCCAGCTGAAGGCAATGACGACGGTGTTGGTCAGCAGCTGCGTCGGCGACATGTCCGGCAGCTGCGGGCCGAAGGCGTTGAACAGCACCCACCCGATCGCCACGCCCGAGATGCTGCCAAGCGTCGCGATGCGCCAGTCGGTCAGCTGGTAGTACATGAGGAACATCGCGGCCATGCTGGCGAGCCAGACCGTGTTGCCGCCGTTGCAGAAGTACATCCACGAAAAGAACAGCGGCAGCGTGATCCAGAAGATCGCAGTGAAGATCGCCGCCGAGACGCGGCTCGGCGGCGTGGCGCTGAAGCGCGGAAAAACCAGCAGGCACAGCCCGAGCGCTCCCATCACCAGGCGCAGCACGACGCTCTCGTAGGGCTGCGGCAGCAGCTCTCCCCAGATCCAGTAGAAAAGCGGGTGCCCCAGGGACGTGGAAAGGCCCAGCGCCCGGATGCGCCACCGCGACGGATGGAGCACGGGTTCCAGCAGCGGGCGCACCACCTCGTTGGACGCCCAGGACTGAAGCAGCCCGCTCCCACTGGCGTAAAGCACACGTATCGACGACAAATTGTTCCCTCTTCCCCAGGCCGGCAATCGCTCCAATGAGCGGCGAAGAATGGTGATATTGTCTCAGCCGCGGCAGAAAGGGAATGAAATGGCCCTTGGGGTCCCTGCTAACTTTGACAGTGTCAGCCTCGACGGCATCCTGAGCGACTGGATCGGGGCCTTGCGCGAGTTTTCGGTGGAAGCGGTTGTGATCCTCGGGCCCGATCCGTTCGGCGGCAGCGACGACCGGCAAGTCGTCGCCGTCCATCCACCGGTGCTCGCGGACGCGGCCCAGGCCCTCGCGCAGAGCCGCGACTTCGGCGCGCCGTGGCGCGACTCCGATGCGCCGCTCGTGGCCTGGCAATACATCGCCAAATCCGATCACCTCGGCACGAGCCGGTGGCGGCAGCTATGGCTCGCCCATGGCTACCAGACCGTGGTGCGGGTCGAATTTTCGCTGCCCGCCGGCCGCGCGTTCGAGTGCTTCATGTTCAGCCCGCGCGAACTCACCGACCGGGGGGAAGCGGCGTCGCTGGTCTGGTCCGCGATGAACATCTGGCCGCTGGTGAAGCGCTCGATCGCCCAGGCCCGCTCCACCCTGAGCCCGCGCGAGCGCGAATGCCTGGTCTTCGCCTTCGGGGGGCTGACCGCACGCGAGACCTCGTTGCGCCTCAGTTGCACGGAGCGCACGGTCAACTACCACCTGGCCAACGCCATGGGCAAGCTCAAGGTGGACAACAAGATGGCCGCCATCCAGCGGGCCTGCTGGGTCGGCGCGATCTGAGCGGCAAACGGCCGAAGGGTTATATTCCGGGCCAAAGGGGAGCACCATGGCCGAGACCGATCGCACAGCATCCTTGATGTCTCCCGCCAGGCTGGCGCAGCTCAAGCCCAAGCCGGCAACCACGCCCGCGGCGTGGCTGACGCAGATGGCCGCCGATGCAGGCCACCTGCACGTCAATCGCATCCTCGAACTCGGCGAGGTGCTCAAGGAGCAGGCCGCCTCGACCGAGCTGCCGGCCGTCGCTTCCGGGCTGGAGCAACTTGCGGCCGCCCTGCCCGCGCTGGACTTCTCGCTGCTGGAGCCGCGCGGCTGGTGGGCGCGAACCAGCGGCAAGGGCCGCAGCAGCGGCGCCGAGTTCGCCGCGCAGTTCGAACGGATCGCGCAAGCCGGGCAATCGCTCTCCGGCGTCGCACAGGCGCTGGTGCGCGAGCAGCAGGCGGATGCAGCGCCGGCTGAGCACGCGCTGGTGGAACTCGAGGCGGAGTACCGGGCCGTCGAAATGATCATCGACCAGGGCGCGCGCTGGCTGCAGGACATGCGCAGCCAGCTGAAGGCGCGCCAGGCGGCCGCAAGCGATCTGCAGGAGCAGCAGGCGGTGCTGGAAGACTCGCAGCGCTGCGACATCCTGGTCACGCGGCTCAAGCTGCTGCGGGCCTTGTGCAGTGCCGCGTCCCAGGTCCCGGGCCAGGCCCGCGCCAATGCCGAAAGGCGCGCCGCGCTGGCGCAGACCCTGCAGCAATCCCTCGCCGGGGAGATCAAGGACTGGCACCGCCGGCTGTCGACCCTGGCCGCCGCTGCGACCGCGGGCAAGGCGCCGACCTTGAAGCTGGAAGGGTCGATCGATGCCCACCAGGAACTGCAGGTGAACGTGGGCAAGGCAGTGACGGCATGCGAACAGTTGCTGGCGCAGGAGCAGGCGCTCGCCCGAAGCATCGCGGCGCTCGGCCGCCAGCCCGTGTCGCCTGGCTGACCGCCATGAGCTTTCTCGCGATCGACGTCGGCAACACGCGACTGAAGTGGGCGCTGTACGACGCTGCCGCGCCCGGCGCGAAGCTGCTGGCCCACGGCGCGCAATTCCTGGAGAACATCGATCACCTGCCCGAGGGCGACTGGGCGGCATTGCCCAAGCCGTCGCGGATGCTCGGGTGCATCGTCGCCGCCGACGCGGTGCGCCGCCGGGTCGAGGAGCACCTGCTGGAACTGTGGGACCTGCCGGCGCAGTGGGTGGTGCCCGCTGCGTATGAAGCGGGCCTGAGCAACGGCTACGACCATCCGACGCGGCTGGGCGCCGACCGCTGGGTCGCGATGATCGGCGCATGGCACCGCGCGCTCGCCGGCGGCGCGGCGCGTCCGCTGGTGGTGGTGATGGTCGGCACGGCCGTCACGGTGGAGGCTGTGGACGCCAGCGGCCGCTTTCTCGGCGGCTTCATTCTTCCCGGCCACGGCATCATGCTGCGGGCGCTCGAATCGGGCACTGCAGGCCTGCACGTGCCGACCGGCGAGGTCCGCGAATTCCCGACCAACACCAGCGACGCGCTCACCAGCGGCGGCACCTATGCGATTGCCGGCGCGGTCGAGCGCATGGTGCAGCATGTCAGGCAGCACTGCGGGGTCGAGCCGGCGTGTTTCATGACCGGTGGTGCAGGCTGGAAGATGGCGCCCAGCATGTCGGTGAGATTCGAGCTGGTCGACAGCCTGATCTTCGACGGCCTCCTGGAAATCGCGCAGCTGCGCTTCGGCACGCAGCCCTGAAGCTTCAGTCCTGGCCGGCGGTCGGCCGCACTTTCTGGGCGACCCAGTAGCCGTAGCCGACCTCGATGTTCTCCTGCAGATTCAGCAGCTCGGCCCAGGTCTCCATGCGGCCGGCCAGCGGCAGGACAGCCGCCGTGGCGATGCCGTTGCCCGTGCTGCGTGCCAGCGACTGGCTGAACAAGGTGCCCAGTGTCTGCGCCTGCTGCAGCGCGGACGGCTGGGCCGCAGGCAACGTGTGCTGCAACGCCAGCAGTTCGGCTCCCGGCGGGGTGGGCGGCTTGAGATCGGTCCTGATCATCATGATGCTGTCCCTTTCGTGGTGGTTTGCGTCAGCCGCCCAGCCGCTCCAGCATGCCGTGGATGGCCTTGACCTGGATGGCGTCGCGCGAGTAGTAGTCGGGCCGGTTGGGCGTGGGGCTGGTGTAGCCCCACCAGTCCCAGCAGCCGTCCGGGTTCTGCGTCCCGCCGCCGTCGCTGCCCTGGGCTTGCGGATAAACAACGATGAAGTTGTTGCTGTCGGCGATGTGGTTGTAGCCCGTGGTCGTGATGTAGCGGTTGCCGTAGGGCGGCTGGTTGGCTGCCAGCTGCGAATCCTCCGGGTTGTCGGTGATGATGGAATGGCCGGCCGGGACGCTGTCGTCGTAGAAGATGTGTTCGGGCTTCACGCCCAGCAGCTCGTAGAAGCGCCGCGTGCGCGCCACCACGTCGGAGTAGACAACCTGGTCGGCGCTGCCGGTGAAGAGGTAGACATGGTCGTCCGCGAGATGGGCGACGTCGTCGATCTCGCCCGCCGCGGCCGTATCCCGCGCCAGCTGCGCCAGCCGGCCGGCGTCGGGCCCGGTTTGCGGGATCAGCGGATTCATGCAGATGTACAGCGCGCCCTGCACGTAGGCGTCCTCGGCGAGCAGGGCGGCGGCGCGGAAGGATTCGGCGCAGCGGAACGGTCCGCCCGCGATGATGCCGGCGCCGGCGAAACTGGAGGAATAGGCCAGGTGCAGCTGCACCGTCATGAAAGCCCCGGACGACAAGCCCGAGACCGAACTCTGGCCCTGCTTGACCGTGTACGAGCCAAGCTGGACGACCCTGGAGTCGACGGTAAGCATCGCACACCTCCTTCGCTCAATTGTGCGCTGCAGCAATTCTGCGGGGAAGGCAAAGCGGCTGTCAACCCGCCAGGCCGTCGGCCGTCTGGAACAACGCTTCGCGCGCCTGCGCGACCACTTGCTCCTTCCACTCGTCGCTGTCGGTGTAGAAAGCGTCCTTCACCTGCTGGCGGATCTGCTGCGCCAGTTCGGGCGCGGCCCCGGGATGGCGGTCCAGCCATTGCTCGCCGCGCAGCGACTGCAGCGTCTGCATCATCGGCACCGTCCCGTATTCCATCGCCATCCCCGTGTATTCGGCCTGGGGACATTCGTCATACACGGCGTTGAACATCATGCCGGTGAGGAATGCGGAGACCGACGAGCCGTCGTAGACCGACGTGACCGGCGTCTTGCCGCCGCCGCCCCACCAGTCGCGTGCGCGTCGCAGCGTGGCCGCGTCGTCCCGGGCCGCATAGATCCGTTCGCCGACGCCGCTGGGGCCGAGGCCGGTGTGGATGTCGATCCATGCGATGCGACCCGCGCGCCGGCCATGGACCCTCAACACTTCGCGCAGCGTCCTGTTGCTCCAGGTCGATTCGGTGCCGCCGAAGAACAGGCCGTCGGGGAATTCGTGCTGGCCGCGGGTGATCGCAGCCTGGTAGGCCGCCTCGCCCTTGCTGGCCAGGTAGCGCGCGATGTCCGAGGCGTTCTGCGCCGTTGGCGGCCACTCCTGCGGCAGCAGCAGGTGCTGCACCTCGCGATATGCATCGTTGACGGGCAGGGGAGCGGAAAAGTCGTTGAAGTTGCGGTTCAGGTCGACGTTTTCGTGGGTGGTCCGGCGCAGGTGCGAGAAGCCGTAGGGATTGAGGCCGTGGATGTACAGCACGGCCACGCCAGCGGCCTTTGCATGCTCGCGCCACGCCGTGTCGCGCAGCGCAGCCACCTGGATGCCGCTGCCGCAAAAGCCCTCGACGCCGTGGCAGGCGCTGCTCAGGATCAGCAGGTTGGGGGCATCGGGATGGCCGTCTCGCGCCACGTCCATCGCCAGGTCTTCGCCCTCGGCGCCCTTGAGCGGCTGCAGCTTCGATTCGACCAGCAGTCCGGCCGCGGTGGCGGCGTCGAGGAATTTGCGCCGGGCCTCGGCGTAACTGCCGGCGAATGCCTGCGGAACATCGCTCATGCGCGGTCCTTCGCCAGCCAGGCCTGCGCCAGCCGCACCCAGTAGGTGGCGCCCAGCGGGATCAGGTCGTCGTTGAAGTCGTAGCTGGGGTTGTGCAGCATGCACGGACCGCCGCCGTGGCCCATCTCGCGGTGGCTGCCGTCGCCGTTCGCGATGAAACAGTAGGCGCCCGGTTTGGCCTGCAGCATGTACGCGAAGTCCTCCGCCCCCATCGTCGGCTCCTGGACGTCCACGTTGGCCTCGCCGACGATGCTCGCCATCACCTTGCGGGCGAACTCCGCTTCGGCGGGCGAGTTGACCGTCGGCGGGTAGTTGCGGACGAACTCGAACTCGCAGCTCGCCTCGTGCGCCTCGCAGACGTGCTGCGCGACCTGCTTCATCCGCCGCTCGATCAGGTCCAGGACCTCCAGCGTGAAGGTCCGCACCGTGCCCTGCAGTTCGCAGCTGTCCGGCACCACGTTGGTCGCCTCGCCGGCGTGGATCATGGTGACGGAGATGACGCCCGCGTCGACCGGCTTCTTGTTGCGGCTGATGATGGTCTGGAACGCCTGCACCATCTGGCAGGCGATCGGCACCGGATCGATGCCGTTGTGGGGCAGGGCGGCGTGGCTGCCCCTGCCGCGGATGACGATCCTGAATTCGTTGGTCGACGCCATCACCGGGCCGGGGCTGACGGCAAAGCGGCCGACCTGGGTGCCCGGCCAGTTGTGCATGCCGAACACCGCGTCCATCGGGAATTGCTCGAACAGGCCGTCTTCGATCATTTCAAGCGCGCCTCCGCCCTTTTCCTCGGCCGGCTGGAAGATCCGGTAGACGGTGCCGTCGAAGTTGCGGTTCTTCGCGAAATGCTGGGCCGCTCCCAGCAGCATGGCGACGTGGCCGTCGTGGCCGCAGGCATGCATCTTTCCCTTGTTGCGGCTGGCGTGGCTGAAGGTGTTGAACTCCTGCATCGGCAGCGCGTCCATGTCGGCGCGCAGGCCGATTGCGCGCGGACTGGTCCCGGCCTTCACGATCCCGACGACGCCGGTGCGGCCGAGACCGCGATGCACGGGGATGCCCCATTCGGTGAGTTTTTGCGCCACCACGTCCGCGGTGCGCATTTCTTCGAAGGAGAGCTCGGGGTTGGCGTGGATGTCGCGGCGGATGGCCGCGATCGACGCAGCCTGCGTGACGATGGAGTCCAGGATGTTCATGGCGGTTGCGAGAGCAAAAGAGCTGCCAGTCTACGCCGAGGTCGCGCCGCCGCCATGTGGGATATCCGTGAGAATGGGGACATGGAAGCCACGACCCTGTCTGCCCGTTCGCTCGATCTGGCGCAGACCCTGGTGCGCATGAACACCGTCAGCGCCAACTCGAATCTGGATCTGATCCACTTCGTCCGCGACGAACTGCACAAGCTCGGCGTCGCCAGCCGCCTCACCTTCAACGCGGAAAAGACCAAGGCCAACCTGTTCGCCACGCTCGGCGAGGGCAAGCCGTCCGGTGTGATCCTGTCTGGCCACACGGATACCGTGCCCTGGGACGGCCAGGACTGGAGCGCCGATCCGCTGAGCGCCACTGTGCGCGATGGCAGGCTGTTCGGGCGCGGCAGCGCCGACATGAAAAGCTTCATCGCGCTCGCCGTCGCCCATGCGCCACTGTTCCTCGAAAGCCGGTCGCCCTTCGCCGTCCACCTGGCATTGAGCTACGACGAGGAGGTCGGCTGTTTTGGCGTGAAGGACCTGATCGCCGACATGCGCGACGCCGGCGTGAAGCCGCTGGCCTGCATCGTCGGCGAGCCCACCAGCATGGTGCCGGCGATCGCTCACAAGGGCGTCTATCGCTACCGGTGCTGCGTGCGCGGCAAGGAAGCGCACTCGTCGCTGACGCCGCGGTCCGTCAACGCCATCGAGATGGCGGCCAGGCTGGTCGGCAAGGTCCGCGACATGGCCGAGGGCTTCGAGCGCAGCGAACCGCGTTACGACGGCTTCGACGTGCCTTTTTCCACCGCCAGCGTGGGCCAGTTCCACGGCGGCATCGCCGACAACGTCGTGCCGCGGGACGCCGAGTTCCGCTACGAGTTCCGTGACCTGCCGACGGCCGATGCCGCAGCCATGCAGGCCGAGGTGGTCGCCCATGCCCGCTCGCTCGAGCCGGCGATGAAGAAGGTGGCGCCGGACGCCGGCTTCCGGTTCGACACGATCTGCGAGATCCCCAGCTTCCTCGGTTCGGCCGCCGACGGCGTCACCCGCCTGGCGCAGCGGCTGTCGGGCGAGCGCGGCACCACCCTGGGGGCCTTCGGCACGGAAGCGGGGATCTTCAAGAA
>JAQGNJ010000089.1 GCA_028291885.1 Ramlibacter sp.
CCGAATAGGCGAATGCGCACGGCTACCCGGTGAGGCGCATCCGCTTCTCCGCGGTGGTCGCCGGGGGTGCGCTGAGCGGACTGTCAGGCGCCTAACAGGCGCTGATCAACACGCCGCTGTGGGTGGAGGGCATGGTCGCCGGCAAGGGCTGGATCGCGCTGGCGCTCACCACCTTCGCGACCTGGCGACCGGCACGCGTGTTGCTTGGTGCTTACCTGTTCGGCGGAGTGACGATGTTGCAGTTCCACTTCCAGGGGATCGGGGTCGAGGTGCCCGCGCAGGTCCTGTCCATGCTGCCGTACATCGCGACGATCGTCGTGCTGGCGCTGATCTCGCGCAACCCCGCGTGGATCCGCGCCAACATGCCGGCGTCGCTCGGAAAGCCGTTTTACCCCGGTTCATAATCGAACCATTCACCACCTTCGAGGAGAAGAGGACACCATGACTGACCTGAAGAAACGTTCCCTGTTGAAGGCCGCGACCCTCATGACGGCCGTGGCGGCCGCTGCCCTGGCCGCTTGCGGCAAGAAGGAAGAGCCCGCTCCGGCACCGGCTCCCGCGCCCGCCGCAGCCGCGCCGGCCCCGAAGTCCGAGCCGCTGAAGATCGCCTTCGCCTATGTCGGCCCGGTCGGCGACGGCGGCTGGACCTTCGCCCACGACAACGGCCGCACGGCGATCGAGAAGGAATTCGGCGACAAGGTCGTGACCAGCTTCGTCGAGAACGTGCCCGAGGGCGCCGACTCCGAGCGCGTGATCCGCGACATGGCGACCCAGGGCAACAAGCTGGTCTTCGGCACGACCTTCGGCTACATGGAGCCGATGCTGAAAGTCGCCGGCGACTTCAAGGATGCCAAGTTCGAGCATGCCACCGGCTACAAGACCGCCGACAACATGCGCACCTACGACAGCCGCACCTACGAAGGCGCCTACATGGCCGGCATCATCGCCGGCAAGATGACCAAGACCAACACGCTGGGCGTGGTCGGTTCGGTGCCGATCCCCGAGGTCGTCCGCAACATCAACAGCTTCACGCTGGGCGCGCAGTCGGTCAACCCGAAGATCAAGACCCGCGTGGTCTGGGTCAACGAATGGCACAGCCCGCCCAAGGAGACCGAGGCCGCGACCTCGCTGATCAACGGCGGCGCCGACGTGCTGTTCCAGAACACCGACTCGTCGGCCGTGCTGCAGACGGCGGAGAAGATGGGCAAGCGCGCCTTCGGCTGGGACAGCGACATGACCGCCTACGGCCCCAAGGCCCACCTCGGTTCCGCCGTCATCAACTGGAGCCCGTACTACGTCAAGGCCGTGCGCGACGTGCTGGAAAACAAGTGGACGACGGGCCAGGCCTGGTGGGGCGTCAAGGAAGGCGCGATCGACATGGTCTCGATCGCGGCCGACGTGCCCGACGAAACCAAGAAGCGGGTCGACGAAGTCAAGGCCGGCCTCAAGGACGGCAGCTTCTCGATCTGGAAGGGCCCGATCGTGGACAACACGGGCAAGGAAGTGGTGGCCAAGGACGCGGTCGCCGACGACAAGTTCCTGGGCGGCGTGAACTTCTTCGTCAAGGGCGTCGAAGGCAAGGTTCCGGGCGCCGACAAGAAGTAGTCGCGCTGCCGCGGGTGCTGCCCGCGATGCGACGAAGGGCCGCCACGAGCGGCCCTTTTTTCTGGGGCCGGCGTTCCGGTCGAGTCGCGGGACGCCGACCGGATCCGCGCAATCGTTCAGAATGCGTTTTCCCAGACCGCTGCCGTCCACCGGCGTCCCTACCGTGCCCTCCATCCCCCACGTCGCTCCCGATCGCCTGCCTGAGCTGCTCAGGCGGATGCCCAAGGCAGAACTGCATGTGCACATCGAGGGCACGCTCGAGCCCGAGCTGATCTTCGCGCTGGCCCGGCGCAACCAGGTCAGCCTGGACTACGAAAGCGTCGAGGAGCTGCGGGCGGCCTACGACTTCAGCGATTTGCAAAGCTTCCTGGACATCTACTACGCCGGCGCCAGCGTGCTGCGCCAGGAAAGGGACTTCGAGGACATGGCGCGCGCCTACCTCGAGCGCGCCGCGGCCGACAACGTGGTCCACGCGGAGATCTTCTTCGACCCGCAGACCCACACCGCCCGCGGCGTTTCCATGGAGACCGTGATCAACGGCCTGCACCGCGCCTGCCAGCGCGCGCGCGAGGAGCAGGGCGTGGACGCCTCGCTGATCCTGTGCTTCCTGCGCCACCTCAGCGAGCAGGAGGCTTTCGAGACGCTGGAGCAGGCCCTGCCGTTGCGGGACAAGTTCATCGGCGTCGGGCTCGATTCGAGCGAGGTCGGCCACCCGCCGGAGAAGTTCGCGCGGGTCTTCGCGCGCTGCCGCGAGCTGGGCCTGCACCTGGTGGCGCACGCCGGCGAGGAGGGTCCGCCCGAATACGTCTGGACCGCGCTCGACCTGCTCAAGGTGGAGCGCGTCGACCACGGCGTCCAGTCCTCCAGGGACCCGGCCTTGATGCGGCGGCTGGCGCGGGACCGCGTGCCGCTCACCGTCTGCCCGCTGTCCAACCTCAAGCTGCGCGTCTTTCCCGACCTCGCGGCGCACAACATCGGCGACCTGCTCGACGCCGGGCTGGTGGCGACCATCAATTCCGACGACCCGGCGTATTTCGGCGGCTACATGAACGACAACTTCCTGCAGACCTTCGCCGCGACCGCCCTGACCGTGCGCCAGGCCTACCAGCTCGCGGCCAACAGCTTCGAGGCCAGCTTCATCGGCAAATCGGCCAAGCGCAACTACCGCGACATGCTCGACGGCGCGTTCGCCTCGTTCGTCTGAGATCAGCTGCCGGCGGCGGCGATCGCGGCGGTGACCGAGCGCAGTTGCGCGTCCGTGTGCCAGCGGTGGTCCGCGATCAGGGGGTCGGGGACACAAAGGTAGATCTCGTCGTCGGGCCGCGCCGTCACGCGCATGCCGCTGGAGCGCAGCATCGCCTCCACGCCGGCATGGTTGGGCACCCACCAGTTGGTCGGGTCGCCGGAGAAGCTGTGCTCGATGAACGCCATCCGCGGCCAGCCGGGCGCCAGCAGCGGCTCCCGCTCGTGGATCGGATGGTCGCCGGTGTCGGGGTAGACCTCGTCGCCGGGCGTCATCAGCGTCTGGAACACCATCAGCCGGCGCGTGCGCCGCGCCAGCAGGTCCAGCGCCAGCAGCGGATAGCGCAGGTGATAGAACACGCCCATGAACCAGACCAGGTCGAACTGCTCGTCCGAGCGCGCGAGGTCGTAGACACCCATCTCGCGGAATTCGATCTGCCGCTGCAGGTCCAGCTGCTGCGCCGCCCAGCGCGCCTGCGCCAGGTAGCGGCTGTCGACGTCGATCGCCACGACCGAGGCGCCGCGGCGCGCCAGCTCGAAGCTGTAGAAGCCGGCGTTGCAGCCGACGTCCAGCACGCTCCATCCGCAGAGGTCGGCGGGCAGCCAGCCGGCGACCTGCAGCCACTTGAAGCGCGGAAAGTCGCCGCCCAGGAAATGGTCCGGCGCGGTCTGCACGCCCCCGGGCAGGTGCAGGTTGTGGAACCACGGGCCCAGCGCCTCGACCTGGCGGCGCTGTGCTTCGGTGTCGGGACCCAGTTCGGCTTCGGTGCCCATCGTGTTCTCCTAGGCCGTGACGCCGCTCAGCAGCTCGAGCGCATAGCCTTCGAGCTGCTCGGCCCGGTGCGCCGCCGTGTGCTCGGCCAGGATGCGGCGGCGCGCGTTGCTTGCGAGCTCGAGCCGCTCCTCCTCGCCGAACCGGCGCAGGATGTCGAGGACGTCGCCCGCGCCGGCCGCCAGCAGGATCTCGCGTCCGGGCACGAGCAGGCTCTCGATCCCTGGCCAGCGGTCGCTGATGATCGGGACGCCGCAGGCGGCGGCCTCGAACAAGCGCACGCTGGGCGACCAGCCGGCCGCGATCATGTCGGCCCGCGTGATGTTCAGCGTGAAGCGCTGGCTGTTGTAGAAGCGCCGGTGCTCCGCCGGCGGCACGTGCGGCAGATGGTCGATGTTGGCCGGCCAGCTCGCGGTGTCCGGATACTGCGGCCCGCCGACCACGAAGCGGCCCTGCGGCAGCTGCCGCGCCGGCTCGAACAGCAATTCGCCAAGCGGCGGCTGGCGGTCTGCGCTGTAGGTTCCGAGATAACCCAGCTCCCAGCGCAGCGGCTGCGGCTCGCGAAAGTACAGCTGCGGATCGACCGAGCAATAGAGCACCCGCGCGCGCGGCGAGCCGAACTCGCGCTCCAGCCGCGCCAGCGTCGGCCCGCCGGTGAAGGACAGGTACAAGTCGTAGCCGGCGATCTGCTCGGGCCGCAGGTAGTCGTGCTCGCCGCTGGCCAGCCTGGCCAGCGTGACCGGCGTGTCGATGTCGTAGAAGGCCTTGACGCCGCCGGCCTCGCGCTGCACCCAGTCGCCGACCTGCGCGCCGTCGGGAACATAGGAGCCGACGATCACCAGGTCGGCCTCGCGCACCTGGTCGGCGAAGCGATCGTGCAGTTCGTCCAGGCTGTCGTACAGCTCGGTGCGGCCATGCGGCGGCCTGGGCAGGTCGCGGTTCTGCGCATACCAGGGCTGGTCGCGCTCCAGGAAGAGGATGTCGTGGCCACGCTGCTCCAGCTCGCGCACCAGGCCGCGGAAGGTGGTCGCATGGCCGTTGCCCCAGGACGAGGTGATCGACAGGCCGAGGATGACGATGCGCAGTCCGCCGCTCTTCATGCGCTCGCCTCCTCGGGCTGCAGCGCCTGCCGCCCTTCGAGCAGGGCCTCGAGCTGGGCGGCGCGGTGCGCATACGTGTGGTCGGCCAGCACCCTGCGGTAGCCGGCCTGGCCGATCCTGCGCGCGGTCTGCGCGTCGAGGCTGCGCACATGCTCGGCCACCCGCTCGCCGTCGCTGGCGACCAGCACCTCGACGCCGGGCTCGAGGAACAGCTCCAGGCCTTCCCAGGCGTCGGTGATCAGGCAGGCGCCGGCGCCGCAGGCTTCGAACACGCGGGTTGCCGGCGAGAAGCCGTAACGCGCCATGCTGTCGCGGCTGATGTTGAGGACCGAGCGCGGGCTGCAATTGAATGCGTTGTGGTCGTTCGTGTAGACGTGGCCGAGATAGCGGATGTTCGGCGGCATGGGCTTGTCGTCCCAGCCGCTGCCGCCCAGCAGCATCCGGTGCTGCGGCAGCAGGCTGGCCGCCCGCAGGAAGAACTCCTCCACCCGCGCCTCGCGGTCGGGCAAGCGGTTGCCCAGGAAGCCGAGCTCCGCGTCGAAGCGCGGATCGGCCGGCACCGGGTGATGCGTCGATGGATCGAGCGCGTTGTAGATCGGCACGCACTCGCGGGCGCCGAGCCCGAGGTAGGCGCCGCGCACCGGCTCGCCGCCGCCATAGGTCAGCACCATGTCGTAGCGCGGCACCAGGGCGCGCAGGGCATCGCCGGGGTCGGCATGCATGCGGTCCAGCGTGGCGGGCGCGTCCACGTCCCAGAACGCCACCAGGCAGTCCGGCGCCTGCAGGTCCAGCACGGCTTTTTCCAGCACCTCGTCGAACACGCCGACGCCGCTGGCCTTGACGACCAGGTCGGCGCCGCGCGCCTGCTCCACCGCGCGCAGCGCATCGGCCGCGTCGTCCGCCGGGTAGACCACGACCCTGGCCCAGGGCGGATCCTCGATGTCGCGGTGCTGCTGGCGGCCGAAGGCGTCGGGCTCGTAGAAGGTGACGCGGTGGCCGCGCTCGTGCAATGCCCGCACCATGCCGCGGTAATAGGTGGCGGCGCCGTTCCAGTACGCCGACACCAGGCTGGAGCCGAAGAAAGCGATGTTCATGCCTTGATTTCCCGTTGCTGTTGTTGTGGCGGTCCGAGCTCGGCGTAGATCCCCAGCAGCTCCTGCGCCCGATGGGCGCAGCTGTGGCGCGCGAGGATGGTCTTGCGTCCGTGTTCCGCGAGCGACGCGGCAAGCTCCGGCTCGCCAAGCACGCGACGCAGCTGCTCGCGCATCTGGCCGCCGTCCGCCGCGAGGAGGTAGTCGGCGCCGGGCTCGAACAGTCCTTCGACGTCCTCCCAGGGCGCGCACACCAGCGGGATGCCGCAGGCCAGCGCCTCGAACACGCGGATGGTCG
>JAQGNJ010000128.1 GCA_028291885.1 Ramlibacter sp.
CGCGGCCTCGCGGCGCCGGCAGTGGGCGAGGGCGCGGACGGCGATCTGCTCGATCCCGACCTGCAGGCGCTGTGCGAGCAGTTGCCCCGGCTGGACGCCGAGCAGCAGATGGCGCTGCTGGTGCAGGCGATGTCGCCGGCCCAGCACTGGACGCCGGCCGGCCTGCATGCGACCCGGCTGTTCTGGGAACGGGCGCGCAGCTGAGAGGCGCTGCGTCGTCCCGGCGCTGCCCTACTGGACCCGCGCCAGTCCGGACAGCAGCGTCTCCACGGCGTTCATGTCGGCCGGCTTGGTCAGGTGGTGGTCGAAGCCCGCTTCGCTGGAGCGCTCGCGGTCTTCCCGCGTCCCCCAGCCGGTGAGCGCCACCAGGATGGCCCGCTCCATGCCGGACGTGCCGCGCAGCCGGCGCGCGACTTCGTAGCCGTTCATCCCGGGCAGGCCGATGTCCAGGAACACCACCCGGGGCCGGAACGCCTGCGCCGTCTCGATCGCCTGGTGGCCGTCGTTGGCCACGCGCGTGATGTAGCCGCTCATCTCGAGCAGCGCCGCGAGCGTGTCGGCCGCGTCGATGTTGTCGTCGACCACCAGCACGCGCAGGTTCGCATCCGCGGCCTCGTCGACGGGGGCCGGCTGGGCGACAGGCGTGGGCGGCTGGGCGGCAGGCGCCGGTTGCTCGACGAGCAGCGGCAGGCGCACGGTGAAAGTGCTGCCGCGGCCGACGCCTTCGCTGGCCGCGCTGACGGTGCCGCCGTGCAGTTCGACCAGCCGGCGCACCAGCGACAGCCCGATGCCCAGGCCGCCCTGGGCCCGCTCCATGTTGCGGCCGACCTGGGTGAACATCTCGAAGACGGTCGGCATCGCGACCGGCGGGATGCCGATGCCGGTGTCGCTGACCGCGATCACCACCTCGGCGCCCTCGCGGTGGGCCAGCAGGCCGATGCGGCCGCGCGCCGGCGTGTACTTGGCGGCGTTGTTCAACAGGTTGCTCACCACCTGGGCCACGCGCGTCAGGTCCACCTCCAGCAGCAGCACCTCGTCGGGCAGGTGCACCGCCAGCTCGTGGCGGCCGGCCTCGATCAGCGGCATGCTGGTCTCGACCGCGCTGGCGATGACGGTCTGCAGGTCGACGCGCTCTTTCTTCAGGTCGACCTTGCCGGTCGTGATGCGCGCGATGTCCAGCAGGTCGTCGACCAGGTGCACCATGTGGCTGACCTGGCGCTCCATCATGCTGCGGGTCCGCTCCATCGTCACCGGATCGGGCCCCGACAGCCGCATCACCTGCAGGCCGCTGGAGAGCGGGGCCAGCGGATTGCGCAGCTCGTGCGCCAGGGTGGCGAGGAATTCGGTCTTGCGCCGGTCGGATTCGGCGAGCTCCTCGGCCAGCCGGCGCAGGTCGTCGTCGGCGCGCTTGCGGTCGGTGATGTCGGAAAAGAGCAGGGCCACGGTGCGGCTGCCCTCGCCGCCCAGGCGTGCGGCGTAGGAGTCGAACCAGCGACCGACCGCGCGGGCTTCGTTGACGAAGCGCACCGGCTCGCCGGTGAGCGCCACCTTGCCGTAGGTCTGCAGCCAGTGGTCCTCGACCCCGGGCATGACTTCGCTGATCCGACGGCCGACCGGCTCCGCCAGGTCGGTGTGCTTGGCGAACGCGGGATTGACTTCGAGGAAGACGTAGTCCACGGCCTTGCCGGCCGCGTCGAAGACCACCTCGATCAGTGCGAAGCCCTGGTCGATCGCTTCGAACAAGGCGCGGTAGCGCTCCTCGCTGACGCGCAGCCGCTCCTGGAAGCGATGCCGCTCGGTGATGTCGGCGGCGGTCCCCAGGATGCGCAAGGGCACGTTCTCGGTCGCGGACTGCCGGCGGCCGCGGAATTCCAGCCAGCGCAGCTCGCGGTCGGGATGGCGGTAGAAGCGCCCGACGAAGTGGAAAGGCTCGCCATGCGCGATGGTGGCCGCCGCCGCGTCCTTGAACGCCTGTGCGTCGTCCGCGTGCAGGTGATCCGCCAGGAACCGCGCCGCGTTCAGGGGCTCGGAATCGCGCGGGATGCCGAACATGTCGAACAGCCAGTCGTGTTCCCACACCACCTTGTCGGCCGCCGTTTCCCAGAGCCACACGCCCAGGCCGCCCGCTTCGGTCGCGATCCGCACCCGCTCCTTGCTGGCGTTGATCAGTTCCGCCGCGGCTTCCGCTTCCTCGCGCCGCGCCTGTTCGCGCACGACGGCCTCGCGGGCGAGTTCGGCCTCGCGCACCGCGGTCACGTCGTGCATCGACACGACCGCGCCCAGCTTCTGGCCGTCCTCGTCGTACAGCGATCGGCCGCTCGCCACCACCGTCTTCGGCGCTGCGCCGGCCGGAGCGATCACCAGGCGGGCGTCGCGCACCAGGTCGCCGGCCAGGGCCCGCACCAGCGGGTTGTCGGAGGCGGGCAGCGGCGTCCCGCCATCCTCGCGGTACAGGCTGTAGTAGCGGCTCCATTCCTCGGGTTGCAGCGACTCCGGCGGCAGTCCGTGGAACTCGCGGGTCGCGCGGTTGAACAGGGTCAGCTTGCCGTCCGCGTCGCAGGCGACCACGCCGTCCTCGATCGCCTCCAGCACCGCCGCCAGGAAGGCCCGCTCCTGCGAGGCCCGGCGCTCCGCGGCGCGCAATTCGTCCTTGCCCCGCTGCAGCTCGATGAAGAACGCGACCTTGGCCTTGATGATGGCCGGCACCAGCGGCTTGGTCAGGAAGTCGACCGCGCCCATGGAATACGCCTCCTCGATCGACAGCTCGGAGCCGTCGGCCGTCACGAAGATGATGGGCGTGTTGCGCGAGCGGGGGCGGGAACGGATCAGTTTGGCAACTTCGAAGCCGTCCATGCCGGGCATCCGCACATCCAGCAGGATCGCGGCGAAGTCGGTGTCCTGGAGCGTGCGAAGCGCTTGCGCGCCCGAGTTGGCGCGCACGAGATTGGCGCCCAGGGGTTCCAGGACCACTTCGAGAGCCAGCAGGTTGGCAGGCTCGTCGTCGACGAGAAGAACGTTAACTCCTGGATTCGTTTGCACAATGACGAGTCGGCGTAAACCGGGCAGTTTAAGCGGGATGGCTCCCCTGCGGCGCTGCGCTGCGCGGGTGCCTGAATTAGTTCCTGCCGCGCATGAGGCATCGGCCACGCGATGCCGTCACTCCATGCAATGCAGGGGGATGTCGTCGTCGATGGCCAGCCGCTCCAGCTCGGCCCGGGTGCGCGACCGGAAGAACGCGCCGATCGCCGCGCGCGTGCGCGGCAGGAACATCGCCTCGCGATCCGGCGCCGGCAGGCCGGCCGCCTTGCACAACGAGGCGGCGAAGTGCGGCTCCAGCGCCGCCACCGCCACGCGGCCGTCCTTGCAGGGATAGACGCGGTAGCCGGCGTGGGCGCCGCCGACCGCACCTTCCGGCGCGGTGAGGCCCCATTGCAGCGGCAGCGACAGGTAGGCCGCGGCGCCCGCGAGAGGCACTTCGATGTACACGCCCTGCGGATGGTTTTCGCCGCTGCCGGCGTAGCGCTCGTTGCGCACCAGCGCGGCTTGCAGCACGGCCTCGCTCGCCATGAGCGATCCGCCCATGTCCGCGTACAGCGTCGCCGGCAGCTCCAGGCCTGGCACCAGTCCGTTGTCGGCGAGATAGGTCAGGTCATGACCGGGTTCTTCGGCGCGCTCGCCGGCCGCGCCGACGATGGCCACCTGCGACAAGGCCGGATAGAGCGTGTGCAGCTGCTCGAATCCCAGGCCCAGTTTCCGCAGCGCCGACGGCCGGAACGACGTGAGCAGCACGTCGGCTTTTGCCAGCTCGCGCTGCAGCACTTTCTGGCCGGCGTCGGTCTTGAGGTCGGCCCCGATCACCTTCACGCCTTCGTGCATCTCGCGGTACGCCGCGGCGTTGTAGTGACTCATCGGATCGCCGGCCGGCGGCTCCAGCTTGACGCAGGTTGCGCCCATGCGCCGGCAGCGCATCAGGGCAGCGGGGCCCGGCAGGTTCAGGGCCAGGCTGAGGACACGGATGCCCTGGAGGACGTGGAGCGGGCTGCGCATGGCGTCGGAGCGTTTTGTTTGTGCAAGACTAGCAGAGATGCAAATCCAGACCATCGACGCGATCGCCGCCGCCATCTTCGCCATCGCGCTGCTGCACACCTTCTCCACCAAGCTGTTCGAGGTGTTCGCGCGGCGCCATCCCAGCCACGCCGGGCTGTTCCACCTGCTGGGGGAAGTGGAGGTGGTGTTCGGTTTCTGGGCGATGGTCCTGATGGTGGCGATGGCGCTGTCGACCGGGCCGCAGCACGCGGTGGCGTACGCCGAGTCGCGCCAGTACACCGAGCCGCTGTTCGTGTTCGTGGTCATGGTGGTGGCGGCCTCGCGGCCGGTGCTGGAACTGGTGCAGGCGACGCTGGGCCGGCTGGCGGCGGCGCTGCCGGGCCGCACGGAAACGAGCGAGATCTGGCTGGGCCTGGCCCTGGTGCCGCTGCTCGGCTCGCTGATCACCGAACCGGCGGCGATGACGCTGGCGGCGCTCGCGCTGGCGCCCAGGGTGTTCCGCCCCGGCATGCCGGAATGGAAGAAATACGCGGCGCTCGGCGTGCTGTTCGTCAACGTCTCGATCGGCGGGACGCTCACGTCGTACGCCGCGCCGCCGGTGCTGATGGTGGCCTCGGCCTGGAACTGGGACACGGCCTTCATGGCGCGTGAATTCGGCTGGAAGGCCGCGCTCGCCGTGCTCGTGAACGCCAGCGCGGTGGCCGCGCTGCTGGCGCGCGACGCGGCGCGGCTCACGCCCTTGCCGCAGGACGCTGGCCGCGATCGCGTGCCGCTGGCGATCAGCCTGGTGCACCTGGCCTTGCTGGCGGGCGTGGTGGTCTCCGCGCACCACCCCGTGATCTTCCTCTGGCTGTTCCTGTTCTTCCTGGGGTTCACCCGGGCCTACGCGCGCTACCAGGACGCGCTGTTGCTCAAGGAAGGGCTGCTGGTCGGCTTCTTCCTGGCCGGCCTCGTCGTCCTCGGCGGCATGCAGCAGTGGTGGCTGCAGCCGCTGGTCTCCGGCCTGCCGCCGCTGACGCTGTTCTTCAGCGCGCTGGCGCTCACCGCCGTCACCGACAACGCGGCCCTGACCTATCTGGGCTCGCTGATCCCCGACCTGTCGCAGGACAATCGCTACATGCTGGTCGCGGGCGCCGTGGCCGGCGGCGGCTTGACCGTGATCGCGAACGCGCCGAACCCGGCCGGCGTGGCCCTGCTGCGGCGCGGTTTCGACGACGAATCGATCGGCGCCGGCGGCCTGCTCGCCGGCGCTCTCGCGCCGACCGCGGTCGCCTGCGCCGCCTTTCTCCTGCTGTGAGGACAACATCATGGACACCGATGAACTGAAGGCCTGGACCGGCCGCACCGAGACCCTGAACGACGTCGTCACCGCCGCGCCGATGCGCATGCTGCGCGCGACGCTGGACCTGCCGCCCGACGACTCGCTGCAGACGCTGCCGCCGCTGTGGCACTGGCTGTATTTCCTGCCATCGGCGCGGCAGAGCGAGCTGGGCCCGGACGGGCATCCGCAGCGCGGCGGCTTCCTGCCGCCGGTGCCGCTGCCGCGCCGCATGTGGGCCGGCGGCCAGCTGGAGTTTTTCGCGCCCTTGCGGCTGGGCGATGCGATCACCCGCGCTTCGACCATCGACGACGTGACGGTCAAGTCGGGGCGCAGCGGCGAGCTGTGCTTCGTGCGGGTGCGCCACGAGGTGAGCTCGCCGCGCGGGCTGGCGCTGCGCGAGTTCCACGACATCGTGTACCGGCCCGACGCCGTGCCCGGCGCGCCGGCCCCGGCCGCCGAACCGGCGCCCGACGGCCAGTGGCGCGAGCGCGTCGTGCCCGACGACGTGCTGCTGTTCCGCTACTCGGCGCTGACTTTCAACGGCCACCGCATCCACTACGACCGCCGCTATGTGACCCAGGTGGAGGGCTACCCCGGCCTGATCGTCCACGGACCGCTGCTCGCGACCTTGCTCGCGGGCCTGGGCGGGCGGCAGTTCCCCGGCGGGGAAGCGAAGTCCTTCAGCTTCCGCGCGCTCAAGCCGGTGTTCGACCTGCATGCTTTCGACGTCTGCGGCAGTGCCGACGGCAACGCCGCCGCCGACCTGTGGATCCGCGATGCCGAAGGCCACAAGACGATGTCGGCGCGCATCGAGTTTCGCGCCTGAGGACAGGCAGCGGGCCGGCAAGTTCCCGCCGAGATCGACCGCGCTGTCGGGGAACATACTGATTCCATGCGCGTTCGGCTGGGCTAGGCTCCAGCCATTGCACAACAAATCGGAGACAGCTTTCATGACAGCTCGCCGCAACATCCTCGTCACCGGCTTCGCCGCGCTTTGCGCCATGGGCGTTTCGGCGCAGCAGGCCTGGCCCAGCAAGCCCATCACCCTGGTCGTGCCGTTCGCGGCCGGCGGGCCCACCGACGTGGTCGCGCGCACGCTGGGCGCGTCGATCACCAAGACGCTCGGCCAGACCGTGGTCGTGGAAAACAAGCTGGGTGCGGGCGGCACGGTTGCGGCCAACTACGTCGTGCGGGCCGCGCCTGACGGCTACACCTTTTTCATTCATCACAACGGCATGGCCACCGCGCCGGCGCTGTACCGCAAGCTGTCGTTCAATCCGCTGACCGACTTCGAGTACGTGAGCCAGGCCGTCGACGTGCCCATGACCCTGCTGGCCCGCAAGGACTTCCCGGCCAAGAACCTCACCGAGCTGATCGCCTACGTCAAGGCCAACGAAAGCAAGATCAACCTCGCGAATGCCGGACTGGGCGCTGTGTCGCAGCTGTGCGGGATGATGCTGGAGCGGGCCATGGGCGTGAAGCTGCAGGCCGTCCCGTTCCAGGGCACGGCGCCGGCGATGAACGCGCTGCTCGGCGGCCAGGTCGACATCCTGTGCGACCAGACCACCCAGACCATTCCGCAGATCAAGGCCGGCTCGGTCAAGTTCTACGGCGTCACCACCAAGAACCGGATCAAGGCGCTGCCGGATGCGCCGACCCTGTCCGAGCAGGGGCTCAAGGATTTCGAGGTGCTGGTGTGGCACGGCATCTACGCCCCCAAGGGCACGCCCAAGCCGATCATCGAGAAGATGAACGCGGCGGTGCGCACTGCGCTGAAGGACCCCGAGGTCGTGAAGCGGATGGCGGACCTCGGGGCCGAGATCGCGCCCGACAGCAAGCTCAGCCCGGAAGGCCTGCAGACCTGGCTGAAGTCCGAGATCGACAAGTGGAGCCCGGTCATCAAGGCCGGCGGCACCTTCGCCGACTGACCCTGCGCGCCAGCGCGACATCCGGATGGACCCGGCCCGCTACGTCCACGGCTACGACCAGCGCGAGAGCCTGAGGCTGCAGGACCAGGCCTCGACCCTGGTCGAACTGCTGCATTCGGACACCCGTTATCCGGCCGGCAGCACGGTGCTGGAAGCGGGCTGCGGCGTCGGCGCGCAGACGGTGACGCTGGCGGCCGGCAGCCCGGATGCGGCGATCACCGCGATCGACATCTCCGAGCTCTCGCTGGCCAGGCACGGCGCGCCGTGCGCGCGGCGGGGCTGGCCAACGTCACGCTGCGGCAGGCCGACATCTTCGACCTGCCGTTCGCGCCGGCGTCGTTCGACCACGTGTTCGTCTGCTTCGTGCTCGAGCACCTGGCGCAGCCGCTCGAGGCCCTGCGCATCCTCAAGCGCCTGCTCAGGCCCGGCGGCTCCATGACGGTGATCGAGGGTGACCACGGCTCCACCTTCTTCCATCCGCGCAGCGAACTGGCCGACCGCGCGATCCGCTGCCAGGTCGAGCTGCAGGCGAGGGCGGGCGGCAACGCGCTGATCGGCAGGCAGCTGTCTCCGCTGCTGGCCGAGGCCGGCCTGTCGCAGGTGCAGGTCAGCCCGCGCATGGTCTACGTCGACAGCTCGCGGCCGGCGTGGGTGGACGGCTTCACCCGCAAGACCTTCACCGCGATGATCGAGGGCGTGCGCGAGCCGGCCATCGCCGCCGGCCTGATGGGCGGGGACGACTTCGACCGCGGCATCGCCGCCCTGGTCCGAACGACCGAGCCGGACGGCGTGTTCTGCTACACCTTCTTCAAGGCCACGGCGCTGGCATGAACGAGGCCGCGCCGCTGCGCATCCATTTCGACCTGACGACGCTGCGGCTGTTCATCGCGACGGCCGAACTCGGCGGCGTGACCAAGGCGGCGCAGCGCCTGCACCTGGCGCCGGCGGCCGCCTCGCGCCGCATCCAGGAATTCGAGGCCCAGTTCCAGCTGCCGCTGTTTCGCAGGCTGCCGCACGGCATGGCCCTGACCGACGCCGGCCGCGCGCTGCTGGCCCATGCCCGCACCATGATCCACACGACGGCGCGGATGCAGGACGACGCCGCTTCCTACCTGCACGGCGAGAAGGGCGTGGTGCGGATCGCGGCCTGCAAGTCGGTCGTGCTGCAGTTCCTGCCCACGGACATCCAGCGCTGCGCCATCGCCTGCCCGGGCGTGCGCATCGACCTGCAGGAGATGAACAGCCATGGCGTGCTGCAGGCGATGAGCCGCGGGCTGGCCGACCTGGGCATCTACGAAAGCAGCCTGGGCCCGATCGACATGCCAACCCAGCCTTACCGCGACGACCGGCTGGTGGTCGTGACGCCGCGCGGGCATCCGCTGGCGCAGCGGCAGGCCGTCCGACTGGCCGACATCCTGGCCTACGGCGTGATCGCGCTGGAGGAGGGATCGGCGATTTCGATCAACCTGGAGCGCCAGGCGGCCGACGCCAACCGCGTGCTGAGGATGCCGATCCGCGTCGGCAGCTTCGACAGCATGACAGCGATGATCGCGCAGGGCCTGGGCATCGGCGTCATGCCCGAGGCGGTTGCGGCGACCATCGCCGGCGGCCCGGCTTTCGCCCGGCTCGCGATCGACGCGCCCTGGGCCGCGCGCAGCTTCGTCCTGTGCCATCCGCCGGCCGGCGCCCTGCCGTCCGCCGCCCAGAGCATCGTCCAAGTGCTGCTGGAATCGCAATCCGCGAATCCTGCCTAAGAAAATCAACGATTGCCGTCGCCGCCGGCTTGCGCCCATCATGCGGAGCGCCTGAACACAGGCGCACCCAAGGAGACAAACATGATTCAGCGTAGGACATTCGCCGCCGGCGCAGCGGCGCTGGTGGCTGCACCCATGCTCGGGGCCCAGATCCTCCCGGCCGGGCCCGTCAGGATCGTCGTCGGCTTCGCGCCGGGCGGCGGCACCGACATCCTGGCCCGCGTCATCGGCCAGAAACTCGGCGAGATGTGGAAGACCCAGATCCTGGTCGAGAACCGGGCCGGCGCCACCGGCGTCATCGCGGCCGACTTCGTCGCCAAGGCGCCGCCCGACGGCACGACCCTGATCATGGCGCACATCAACAGCCACGCGATCGCGCCGGGGCTGTTTCCGAAAATGAACTACGACGCCAACCGCGACTTCTCGCCCATCGTGCTGGTCGGCGTCACGCCCAACCTGCTGATCTGCAACGAGCAGCAGCCCGCCAAGACCGTCAAGGACCTGGTCGAGCTGTGCCGCGCCAATCCGGGCAAGGTCAGCTTCGGTTCGGCCGGCACCGGATCGGCCCAGCACCTGGCGCTGGAGATGTTCAAGCTGCAGGCCAACGTGCAGGCGCTGCACATCCCGTACAAGGGCTCGGGCCCGATGCTCACCGACCTGATCGGCGGCCAGATCCAGTACAGCTTCGACACGATGACGGCCGCCACGCCGCACGTGAAGAGCGGCAAGGCGATCGCGCTGGCCCAGACCCGCGAAAAGCGCGCGGCCGGCCACCCCAACGTGCCGACGATGGCGGAGTCGGGCTTTCCCGGCTACGAGGCCACGACCTGGTACGGCCTGTCCGGCCCGCGCGGCATGCCGCCGGCGATGGTCAGGCGCATGAACGAGGACATCAACAAGGTGCTGGCGATGCCCGACGTGATGGCCAGGTTCGAGCAGTACGGCGCCGAGGACGGCGGCGGCACGCCCGAGAAATTCGCCGGCTTCATCCAGGCCGAAGGCCGCAAGTGGGCCAAGGTGATCAAGGACGCCAACGTCAAGATGGACGCATGAGCGCCGGCAACGAGAGGTCAGTATCTTGAGGAACGAAGAGACGGGCGCCGCCCGGGGCGCACGGCCCTTGCCGCTGGCCGGAGTGAAGGTCCTGGACATCTGCCAGGTGATGGCGGGGCCGTTCGCCTGCATGCTGCTGGCGGACCTGGGCGCCGACGTGATCAAGGTCGAGCCGCCCGGCGGCGGCGACCAGACCCGCGGCGCCATGGGCTTCAGGATGAAGGGCGACGACAGCCTGGGCTTCCTGAACATGAACCGCAACAAGCGCAGCGTCACGCTCAACCTGAAGTCGCAAGCCGGCAAGGCCGTGCTGCTGCGGCTGGTCGAGGAAGCGGACATCCTGATCGAGAACTACCGGCCCGGCGCGATGAAGCGCCTCGGGCTCGGTTACGAGGCGCTCAGCCAGATCAATCCGCGCCTGGTCTACACCAGCATCTCGGGCTTCGGCCAGACCGGTCCCTGGGCCGACCGTCCCGGCTTCGACCTGATGGCGCAGGCGATGTCGGGCGTGATGAGCGTCACCGGCTATCCCGGCGGCAAGCCGGTCAAGGCCGGCGTTCCGGTGGCCGACATCGGCTGCGCGCTATTCGCGGTCTACGGAACCCTCTCGGCCTACATCGGCGCGAAGAACAGCGGCCAGGGCCAGCACGTGGACGCGGCCCTGTTCGATTCGGCGATGGCGTTCTCGATCTGGGACATCTGCGATTACTGGGGCACGGGCGTCGAGCCGCAGCCGCTGGGCACGTCCAACAAGATGACCGCGCCCTACCAGGCGATGGCCTGCTCGGACGGCTACTTCGTCATGGGCGCGAACAACCAGAAGCTCTGGCACAAGCTGTGCACTTTGCTGGGCCGGCCCGAGTTGCTGGAGGACGAGCGCTTCCTGACGATCTCGCTGCGGCTGGCGAACCGGCCCGCGCTGGAGCAGGAACTGGAGCGCAGCTTCCGCCAGGAGACCAAGGACCATTGGGTCTCGACGCTGCTGGAGGCCGGCATCCCGGCCGGACCCATCCTCAGCTATCCCGAGGCCTTCGGCAGCGATCACGCGAAGGCGCGCAACATGCGCATGGAGATCGACCACCCGGTCGAAGGCAAGGTGCCCAACATCGGCTTCCCGGTGAAGATGTCCGGCACGCCGCAGCAGGTGCGCCGCCATCCGCCGCTGCTGGGCGAACACAACGACGAGGTGCTGGCGGAACTGGGCATCGGCCCGGACGAGCGCGCGCGACTCGAAGCCGGCGGAGCATTCGCGCAATGAGCGAAGGAGCAGTCCACCTGGCGGTCGAGGGATCTCTGGCGACGGTGACGTTCGACCGGCCGCAGGAGCGCAACGCCATGACCTGGGCCATGTACGGCCAGCTTGGCGTGATCTGCGAGCAGTTGCGGCAGGACACCTCCGTGCGCGCCGTGCTGTTTCGCGGCGCCGGCGGCAAGGCCTTCGTCGCCGGGACCGACATCGCGCAGTTCCTGGAATTCAGGGACGGCGACGACGGCGTCGAGTACGAACGCAGGATCGACCTGTGCATCGCCACCCTGGAGGCGCTGCCGATGCCGGCGATTGCGCTGATCGAAGGCTGGGCGGTGGGCGGCGGGCTCGCCATCGCCGCGGCCTGCGACTTGCGCATCGCCACGCCGGAATCGAAGCTCGGCGTGCCGATCGCCAGGACGCTGGGCAACTGCCTGTCGATGTCCAACATGGCGCGGCTGGTCGAAGCTTTCGGTGCGCAGCGCGTCAAGCGCATGCTGCTGCTGGCCGAGCTGATCACGGCCGACGAAGCGCTGGCCTGCGGCTTCCTGCACGCGGTGGCCGACTCGGGGGATCTGCAGGCGCAGGGCGTGGCGCTGGCGCAGCGGCTGGCTGCCCTGGCGCCGGTGACGCAGGCCGTCGCCAAGGAGGCCCTGCGCCGGCTCGAGCAGCACCACCTGCCCGACGCCGAAGACCTGATCCGCCGCAGCTACGGCAGCCGCGACTTTCGTGAAGGCGTGCAGGCTTTCACCGGGAAGCGGCCGCCGGTGTGGACGGGCGAGTGATTTTGGTTTTTTGGGGGGCTGGGGTGGCGCTGCGCTGACCGCCAGCCTACGGGACGGCGAGGGATGGTTTGTTCTCTCGTAGGCTGGGGTCAGCGCAGCGCCACCCCAGCTTGTCCATACCCAAAGCCTCTCTCACTCCCCAAACCGCCCCACAGGCGCCGCCGCCATTCCCCAATCCGGCCCAAGCACGCCTTGCCGCACCGCGCGGTGAAAGCTCGAATGCGCAGTCGCCCGCCTTCTGCGCGAGTCCATGCTTGACAGGATTGAAGTGGATGTAGTCGACATGGTTGGCAAAGTCGCGCGCGTCGCGGATCTGGTGCTCGCAGAAACGGCGTTGCCACAGGCCAAGCGCACCGCGCCGGCCGCGCCTGGCCGCGCCGCTTGCATCCAGCGCGCCCGACGCATGGAGCCGTTTCGTGAAGCCCTGCTTGACCAGCATCCAGCGCGTCGAGAAGTCCGCGTCGTCCGGCGCAAGCGTCCACAGCGCGTGCAAGGTGGTCCGGCAGGACGACCATGGCGTCGATGCGGAAGGGACGACCTTGTTTGACCCGGCTCAGCGCCGCGCGCAGGTCGTCGATGTGCGTCACCAGGAAGCGCGCGTGGCGGTCCTGGAGCGTCAACGTGAAAAAGTAGGTGGCGCCGGGGGCGTTGGCGCGGATGTAGTGGCGCATCGGGGACCCCAGCCTACGCAACGCGCGAGGCCAGTCGTTGGTCGCCGTCACTTTGGCGGAGGGAGCGCATCGGGTGATCGCTGGCTGGGTTCGCTTCGCGACCCCAGCCTACGAGAGACGGAAATTCGTAGGCTGGGGTCGCTGAACGACCCCAGCCTACAGGGGCAGGCCGACGTAGTTCTCCGCCAGCGCGGTCGACGCCGCTTTCGAGTTGACGAGGTAATCCAGCTCCGCTTCCTGCACCTTCTGGCCGAAGCCGCCGGTATCGGGGAAGCGATGCATCAGGCTGGTCAGCCACCAGCTGAAACGCTCGGCTTTCCAGACGCGCTTGAGGCACACCTGCGAATAGCTGTCGATGCCGGCCGGCGTCTTGTCCTTGAAGTATTCGACGAAGGCGTTTGCCAGGTACTTCACGTCCGTGGCGGCGAGGTTCAGGCCCTTGGCGCCGGTGGGCGGCACGATGTGCGCGGCGTCGCCGGCCAGGAACAGCCGGCCGAAGCGCATCGGCTCGGCGACGAAGCTGCGCAGCGGCGCGATGCTCTTTTCGATGCTCGGGCCGGTGACGATGCGGCTGGCGAGGTCCGGGTCGATCCGGCGGCGCAGCTCGTCCCAGAAGCGCTGGTCGCTCCAGTCCTCCACCTTGTCGTCGACCGGGCACTGCACGTAGTAACGGCTGCGCGTCAGGCTGCGCATCGAGCACAGCGAAAAGCCGCGGTCGCTGTTGCCGTAGACGATGGCATGCGGCGACACCGGCGGCACGTCGGCCAGCACGCCGAGCCAGCCGAAGGGATAGACCTTCTCGTATTCGGTGGCCTTGTCCTTCACGGCCGCGCGGCTGACGCCGTGGAAGCCATCGCAGCCGGCGATGAAGTCGCATTCGATCTCGTGCGTCCTGCCGTCCTTTTCGTAGCTCACGCGCGGCCTGCCGCCGTCGAAGTCCAGCGGCTGCGCCTTCGATGCTTCGTAGACGGTGGTCAGGCCGGCGGCCTTGCGCGCGTCCATCAGGTCGCGCGTCAGCTCGGTCTGGCCGTAGGCGGTGACGACCTTGCCGCCGGTCAGGCCGTGCACGTCGATCGGGTGGCGCGCGCCGCCGAACACCAGCTCGATGCTGTGATGCACCGTGCCGCCTTCGTCCACGCCGGCGCCGACGCCGGCTTCGCGCAGCAGGTCCACCGTGACCTGCTCGAGCACGCCGGCGCGGATGCGGCCGAGCACGTAGTCGCCGCTCTGGCGCTCGAGGACGATGTTGTCGATTCCTGCCTTGTGCAGCAGCTGGCCGAGCAGCAGGCCGGAAGGGCCCGCGCCGATGATGGCAACCTGGGTTCGCATGGGATGTCTCCTGATCGGGCAAGCTTAGGCGGCGGCACGCGGCGATGCGAGGTGGAACCGGCTCCGCTGTGCGATGATCGGGACGACTGCGCGATCACCGCGCAAAGCAGCTTTCCAATGGCGATTGCAAGAGCGGATTTCATCGAGGGCATGGCCAAGGGCATGGCCGTGCTGGAGAGCTTCGACACCGAGCGCCAGCGCCTGAACGCGACGTTGGCGGCGCAGCGGGCCGGCATCACCCGCGCCGCCGCGCGCCGCCACCTGCTGACGCTGGCCCACCTGGGCTACCTGGAAACCGACGGCAGCTATTTCTGGCTGGCGCCCAAGGTGCTGCGCTTTTCCGGCAGCTACCTGGCGTCGGCGCGGCTGCCGCGGGTGCTCCAGCCGACGCTGAACCGGCTGGCGGCGCAGACCTCCGAATCGTTTTCCGCCGTGGTGCTCGATGGCGACCAGGTCGTCATCGTGGCCCGCAGCGGCGCCGAGTGGAAGACCTCGCCGGCCGGCGCCGTGCGGGTGCTGGCCTACGGACTTCACCTGGGCGCGCGGCTGCCGGCGCACGCGACGTCGACGGGGCGCGTCCTGCTCGCCGCGAAGACCAGGACGGAATTCAACGCCTGGCTCAAGGGCAGGGAGCTGGCGCGTTTGACGTCGCACACGACGGTGGAGCCACGGAAATTCCGCGCGCTCATCGACGAGGTGCGGGCGCAGGACTATTGCGTCGCCGGCGAGGAGCACGAGCTCGGCGTCCACGCCCTGGCCGTGCCGCTGCGCAACATGCAGGGCCAGACCGTCGCGGCGCTGAACGTGGTCGCCGCGCCGCAGCGGCTGGAGGCCAGGGCGATGCAGCGCGATCTGCTGCCGCTGCTGCTGGAAGCGGCGCGCGAGTTGCGGCCGCTGCTGTAGCCGCAAAAGAAGAAGGGCCGCTCGAGGCGGCCCTTTCTGCGCGTTTCCGTCTGCTTGCAGGGTGCCGCGCCTTGCGAGCAGGCGGCCGGCCCCGGATCGAAAACGGGCCTGCCCGGCTACTCCTTGGCGACCACTTTGGCCGGCCCCGCGTTGGCAATCGCAGCGGGCGACTTGCCCGGGACCGGTGAGCCTTCATTCTCGTCCCTGCGGTCGAAGACCAGGGTCTGGCCGAACACCAGCTGGAGCCAGGTGGGGTAGGTGTAGGCCGTGCCCTTGTTGTGGTCGATGATGGCGCCGACCGCGCCGCCGAAGATGATGTTTCCGGCCAGTCCGGCATTGGCGCGCGAGATGGCGCGGCCCTTGGCCTCGGGATGACCGGCCTGGGTGCAGGTGATGTCCATGTCCTTCGACGAGCGGCGCATGGGCCGGGTTTCGCCCGACTTGACGGTGGTGGTCCCGTAGTCGTTGCTGACCGTGCATTCGGCTCCGGCCACGAGCGTGCCGTTGACCGTCTTGGTTTCGATTTTCACCGGGTGCGTGCTGTCATTCATGATCGACGCACAACCCGTGAGCGCCAGCGCGCCCGCGATCAACAGCAATTTCCTGAGCATGGAAAGACTCCTTGTCGTTGTTTGCCTTCGTCCCCCTCCGGTCCGAAGTGCCGGGCGAGTCTATTGGCTTTAAGGAGAAGGTTTTACGGGGAGTTTCCCGCGTGTCGTTTGACTTAATTCGGACAGCCGATACCGTCGATCAAGAAGGGAAAACGCTTCTTTCCGGTCGACGGTATCGGTGGCCCGGTCGCGCCGACGACAACTCAGGGCCGCAACTAGACGCCGAGATATTGCTCGAGCAGTTCCGGCCGCGAGCGCAGTTCGTCCGACGTGCCGGTGAAGACGACTGCGCCCTTCACCAGGATCACGTTACGGTCGGTGATCTGGGTCACGTGCTTCCAGTTCTTGTCGACGATCACGCTGGAGATCCCGCTTTCGCGGATGACGCCGCAGATCCGCCAGATCTCGCGGGCGATCAGCGGCGCCAGGCCTTCGGTCGCCTCGTCGAGGATCAGCACGTCCGGGTTCGTCATCAGCGCGCGGCCGATCGTCAGCATCTGCTGCTCGCCGCCGGAGAGCTGCTGGCCGCCATGGCCCAGCCGCTCCTTCAGGCGCGGGAAGGTCTCGAGCACGCGCTCGTAGGTCCAGTCACGCTGGCCGCGCGTTCCGGGACGCGCCGCCATCTTCAGGTTCTCCACGACGCTGAGGTTGCCGAAGATGCCGCGGCCTTCCGGAACGTAGGCGATCCCCGATTGCGCGATTTCGTAGGGCGCGCGGCCGGTCATGTCGCGGCCCATGATCTGCACGTTGCCCGAGCGCGGCTTGACCAGTCCCATCAGGCTCTTGAGCAGCGTGCTCTTGCCCATGCCGTTGCGGCCCATCAGGCCGATGGTCTGGCCGCGGTCGACCCGGAAGTCGACGCCCCGCAGGATGTGGCTGGCGCCGTAGTAGGTGTTCAGGCCCCTGGCGTCGATCAGGATTTCGGCTGTGGATGTCGCCATCAGTGCTCCTCCCCGAGATAGGCGGACTGCACGTTCGCGTCGGCGCGCACTTCGGGCGGCGTGCCGCTGGCGATGACCTGCCCGTTCACCATCACCGTCAGCCGGTCGGCGAGCGCGAAGACGGCGTCCATGTCGTGTTCCACCAGCATGATGGCGTGGTCGGACTTCAGGCGCTGGAGCAGGGCGACCATGCGCTCCGCTTCCGCGACGCCCATGCCGGCGAGCGGCTCGTCCAGCAGCAGGACGCGCGGCTCGGTGGCCAGCGTCATCGCGATCTCCAGCTGCCGCTGCTCGCCGTGGCTGATGGTGCCGGCGACGGACTGGCGGCGCGGCTGCAATCCGGCGAGCTCCAGCGCGCGCTCGGCCCGCGCGTTGATGTCGCCCAGACTGGCGGCGCGGCTCAGCAGATTGATCGCATGCGCCCCGCGGGACTGCGCGGCGAGCCGCACGTTCTCCCAGACCGTGAACGGCAGGAAGATGTTGGTCTTCTGGTAGCTGCGGCCCAGGCCCTGGCGCGAGATGCGCTCGGGGCTCCAGCCGGTCACGTCGGTGTCGCCCAGCCTGACGCTGCCCGAGGTCGGTGCGATGTCGCCGGACAGCAGGTTGGTGAGGGTCGACTTGCCGGCGCCGTTGGGGCCGATGACGGCGTGGATCCGGCCCAGCCACAGGTCGACGGAAACCTGGTTCACGGCCGCCAGCCCGCCGAAGCGCTTGGTCAGCTGCTTTGCGCTCAGGAGGACATCACTCACGTGCGGCCTCCTTGCGGTTGGTGAATTTCTCGACCAGGCCCAGCAGGCCGCGCGGTGCGAACACCACCAGCAGCACGATGAACAGGCCCATCCAGAGCTGCCAGTGCTTTCCCAGGTTGACGCCGCCGACCGTCGGCAGGTCCTTGAACACCAGCAGCAGGTACTCGAAGGCGAAAGCGCCCGCGATGGCGCCGGCGAAGTTGCCCATGCCGCCGAGAATGACCATCATGATCGCGTGCGCGCTCATCTGGAATCCCATCAGCTCCGGGTTGACCGAGCCGGTCTTGGCCGCGAAAAGGTAGCCCGCCAGGCCCGCCAGCGCGCCGGCGATGGTGAAGGCCGCGAGCTTGTAGCCGAAGGTGCCGTAGCCCATGGCGCGCATGCGGTGCTCGTTGACGCG
>JAQGNJ010000156.1 GCA_028291885.1 Ramlibacter sp.
AAAGCTCACAAATTCGCCCTTGGGCGGCGCGTCGAGCACCTCGACGTCATTTTCGGCAGCGGAAAGGATGGAGAGGTCGGACATGGGCATCAACTCGGTGAATGGCAGGGCGGTGGCTAGAACCGCGCGGCGAAACCCGCAGGCATCGACCCTGGCACTGTATAGGAACACAGACCCATATGGCGCCGTTGCCGCCAATCCCAAGGGTCCGTCCTACAGCGCAAGACCTTGGCAGGGTCGATCTGGTGCACCGGGCGCGCCAGGGGCCGGCGTCGCATCCAGGCTTCAAAAGTCTGCCAGAGCGTTGCCCAACGGCACTGCCCGCTGTGGCGCACGGCTAAAATTCAGGCCGCCCGCGCCGCATTTTCGCAAGCCGCCGGCACCCGCTCAGACCAACTCATAGGACTTTCCATGTCATTGTTCACCGCCGTCGAAATGGCCCCGCGCGACCCGATCCTGGGCCTCAACGAGCAGTTCAACGCCGATGCCAATCCCCACAAGGTCAACCTCGGTGTGGGTGTCTATTACGACGACGACGGCAAGCTCCCGCTGCTGGAGTGCGTGCAGGAAGCGGAGCGCCAGATGATGGAAGCGCCCAAGGCCCGCGGCTACCTGCCGATCGACGGCATCGCCGCATACGACGCAGCTGTGAAGAACCTGGTATTTGGGGCCGAAAGCGAGCCTGTCAAGGGCGGCCGCATCGCCACCGTGCAGGCCCTGGGCGGCACCGGCGGCCTGAAGATCGGCGCCGACTTGCTCAAGCGCATCAATCCCTCGGCCAAGGTCCTGATCAGCGACCCGAGCTGGGAAAACCACCGCGCCCTGTTCAGCCAGGCGGGCTTCACCGTCGAAGCCTATCCGTACTACAACGCCGCCGCCCGCGGCATCGACTTCGACGGCATGCTGGGCGCCCTGGACGCGGCGCCCGAAGGCACGGTCGTCGTGCTCCATGCCTGCTGCCACAACCCGACCGGCTACGACATCACGCCGGAGCAGTGGGACCAGGTGATCGCCACCGTGAAAGACCGCAAGCTCACGCCGTTTCTGGACATGGCCTACCAGGGCTTCGGCCAGGGCATCGAGGAAGACGGCGCCGTCGTCGGCAAGTTCGTCGCCTCGGGCCAGAACTTCTTCGTCTCGACCTCGTTTTCCAAGAGCTTCAGCCTGTACGGCGAGCGGGTCGGCGCGCTGTCGGTCCTGTGCCAGGACAAGGAAGAAGCCGCCCGCGTGCTGTCGCAGCTCAAGATCATGATCCGCACCAACTACAGCAACCCGCCGATCCACGGCGGCACGGTCGTGGCCATGGTGCTGAACACGCCGGAACTGCGGACGCTCTGGGAAAAGGAGCTGGGCGAGATGCGGCTTCGCATCAAGCAGATGCGGCTGGCGCTGGTCGAAAAGCTCAAGGCCGCCGGCATCAAGGAAGACATGGGCTTCATCACGCAGCAGATCGGCATGTTCAGCTACTCGGGCCTGACCAAGGACCAGATGGTCCGCCTGCGCAACGAGTTCGGCGTCTACGGCACGGACACGGGCCGCATGTGCGTCGCCGCGCTGAACAGCAAGAACATCGACTACGTCTGCGCCTCGATCGCCAAGGTGCTCTGAGGCCGGTCGGCCGCATCGGGTTGGCCGCACTTGCCTGACCTGATCGTCCTGCTCGTCGCCGAACCGACCCTGGTGGTCGCCTATGTCGTCTTCGGCATGGTCGGCTTCGGCACGACCCTGGTCTCGGCGCCGATCCTGGCCCATGTCCTGCCGCTCTCCACGGTGGTGCCGGCGCTGGCCCTCACGGACTTCGTGGCCTCCGTGGCCAACGGCTTCCGGCTGGGCGCCCACGTCGCCCGCAAGGAAGTCCTGCGGCTGGTGCCGGCCATGGTGATCGGCAGTGCAGCGGGCGCCTGGCTGCTGTTCTCGGTCCCGGTCCGCACCCTGATGCTGCTGCTCGGGGTCTTCGTCGTGCTGTATGCGCTGAACGGCTTGCGGCCGCAGGAGCCGAAGCCGCCGCTCGCGCCGGCCTGGGCCTGGTGGTTCGGCGGCGCCGGCGGGGTGCTGAGCGCGCTGTTAGGCGCGGGCGGCTGGTAGTATACGATGAACCTGGTGCGCCGGCTGGACGATCCGCAGCAGATCCGCGCCACCCAGGCTGCGGTGCTCACGGTCAGCTCCACGATCCGCGTCGCCCTGTTCGCCGCGGCCGGCACCTATTTCGACCTGCGCCTCCTGCTTCTGGTGCTGGCGCTGCTGCCGGCGATGGCGCTGGGCCTCTACATCGGCCACCGCATCACCTTGCGGATGGACCGCAAGCGCTTCCTCCAGGTTCTCTACGGCGTGCTGTTGCTCACCGGCAGCAGCCTGCTGTGGCGCGCCCTCTGAGCCGGCTCAGTCGCCGCCGGGCCGCCCAAGGCGACTGAAGTCCCCTCGGGGGGCAGCGCAGTACACGAAGTGACAAGCGTGGGGGCCATATTCAGCTCCAGACGGCCGAGCGCATCGAGATCGACGCCGACTGGTAGTTGGCGTTGAAGAAGCGGGGAGCCTCCTTCGCATCCACCGCGCCGGCTGCATAGAGCAGCGGCAGGTAATGGTCGTGGCTGGGATGGGCCATCCGGGCCACGGCGCCGAGCTTCTGGAAATCCTGCAAGGCCTGCATGTCGCCCGTTTCCATCGCCTTCGCGGTCTTGCCGTCGAACTCGAAAGCCCAGTCGTAGGCCCCCATTCCTGGCCGTCGAGGCCGACCGGCGGCTGGCGCAGCAGGCCGCTGATGTCGCGCGCCGCGGCCGGGGCGCCGGGTGCAGGATATTGCTGGTCGAACAGCTCCTGGGGGAAGCCGCCGAAGTCGTGGATGGTTTTCGGCTTGTCCATCCCGGTCAGCCACCAGCCCTGGGTCAGCCAGTGCGCGGAAATGCACAGGATCAGCTGGGGCTGGGGCAGCCGGCCGCCGAATTCGCTGCCCAGGGCTTCCCAGCTGCGCCGGTACTCGTTGTCGCCGATGGCGTTCATCGGGCTGCCGTGGCCGACGAAGAGCACCGGCATCCGCGGGCTCTTCCTGAGTCCCCTGAGGTCCGCCAGGCCGGCGGCCGAGCTCATTTGCGTCATTCCCATCCCCCCGGCGGCCATCGCGCCCGCCGCTGCCATGAAGTTTCTGCGCTGCATCTGATTCGTTCTGATCTATAACCATTATCGAGTCGGGTCGCTGCTGCAGGGTTCCCTACGTGCTCTTAGGGGAGGCTCCCTCCGCCTGCGCGAACCCGGGTGATATATTGCACTGCAGCAACACGAGACATCCATGCTCTACCAGATCTATGAAGCACAACGGTCCCTGATGGAACCGTTCGCGGACTTTGCCCAGGCCGCGGCGAAGCTCTACAGCAATCCCCTCTCCCCCTTCGGCCAGAACCCGTTCGCGCAGCGCGTCGCCGCCGGCTACGACCTGGCCTACCGGCTCGGCAAAGACTACGAAAAGCCGGAATTCGGCATCACGACGGTCGACGTGAACGGCATCGACCTCGCCATCCACGAGCGGGTGGAGGTCGACAAGCCGTTCTGCGAACTGCGCCGCTTCAAGCGTTTCTCCGACGATCCCAAGACCCTGGAGCGGCTCAAGGGCCAGCCGGCGGTGCTGATCGTCGCCCCGCTGTCCGGCCACTACGCAACCCTGCTGCGCGACACGGTTCGCACCATGCTCAAGGACCACAAGGTCTACATCACCGACTGGAAGAACGCCCGCACCGTGCCGCTGGAACAGGGCGAGTTCCACCTGGACGACTACGTCAACTACATCCAGGAGTTCATCCGCCACCTGCAGGGCATCTACGGCAATTGCCACGTGATCAGTGTCTGCCAGCCGACGGTGCCGGTGCTCGCCGCCGTGTCCCTGATGGCCAGCCGCGGTGAGGTGACGCCGCTGACGATGACGATGATGGGCGGGCCGATCGACGCCCGCAAGTCGCCCACGGCGGTGAACAACCTGGCGATGAACAAGAGCTACGAGTGGTTCGAGAACAACGTGATCTACCGCGTCCCGAGCAACTTCCCGGGCGCCGGCCGCCGCGTCTATCCCGGCTTCCTGCAGCATTCGGGCTTCGTGGCGATGAATCCCGACCGCCACATGTCGAGCCACTACGACTACTTCAAGCACCTGATCGCCGGCGACGACGCCAGCGCCGAGGCGCACCGCAAGTTCTACGACGAGTACAACGCCGTGCTCGACATGGACGCGGACTATTACCTCGAGACCATCCGCATCGTCTTCCAGGAGTTCGCCCTGGTGAACGGCAGCTGGGACGTGATCAGCGAGGACGGCGAGCTGGAGCGGGTCAAGCCCGAGGACATCACCACCACGGCGCATTTCACCGTGGAAGGCGAGCTGGACGACATCTCCGGCTCCGGCCAGACCGAGGCCGCCCACGACCTGTGCATCAACGTGCCCAAGTCGCGCCAGAAGCACCTCGAGGTCAAGGGCGCGGGCCATTACGGCATCTTCAGCGGCCGCCGCTGGCGCGACACGGTCTATCCGCAGGTGCGGGACTTCATCGCCCAGTTCCGCGAGGGCCCGATGGTCAAAGGCAGCGGCAAGACCTCGACCGCGCTGAAAGCGCCGGCCAAGAAAGTCGCGCAGGCATCGTGAACCCGCTGGCCGCGCGGATCCATTCCGCCTTGCCGCAGACCCAGTGCACCCGCTGCGGCTATGAGGACTGCGCCGCCTACGCCCAGGCCGTCGCCGACGGCCAGGCGCAGATCAACCAGTGCCCGCCGGGCGGCGCCGAAGGCATCGCGCGCCTGTCCCTCGTCACCGGGCGCCCGGCCCTGCCCCTGAATCCGGAGAACGGCGCCGAAGGCCCGCGCGCGGTCGCCGTCATCGACGAGGCATGGTGCATCGGCTGCACCCTGTGCATGCCGGTCTGTCCGACCGATGCGATCGTCGGGAGCAACAAGATGATGCATACGGTGCTCGAACCCGACTGCACCGGCTGCGAGCTGTGCGTCGCCGTCTGCCCGGTCGACTGCATCAGCCTGGAGAACGTCACGGGCGAGCGCACGGGCTGGCAGGCCTGGTCCCGGGAGCAGGCCGGGCGGGCGCTGGAGCGCTACGAAGTCCATCGCTTCAGGAAGCCGGTCGAAGCACCGGCGGAGCCTGAGGAGGCGCCCGTCGACGAAGCGGCACGCAAGCGCGCCGTGATCGAAGCCGCGCTGGCACGTTCCCGCGCGAAACGCAGCGGCTAACCGAGCGCGTCGTTCACCTGCTCGTTGAATTCCGCCTGGCTGATCGCCGTGCCGATTTCGCGCGGCAGGGCGTCGCGCACCGAGAAGACCCCGAGGATGCGGCCGTGCCCGACGATGGGGAGGTGGCGAAAGCCCCGCTCCAGCATGATGACCACGGCGTCCGAAACCAGGGTCTCGGGCGGGACGCACTGCGGGTTGGGCGTCATGATCTCGCGCAAGGTGGTGCGCTCCGGGTCCACGCCCCGGGCCAGCACCCGCGTCATCAGGTCGCGCTCGGTGACGATGCCCAGGAGCGCGTCGGGCGGCTCCATGACCAGGACGCTGCCGCAATTGGCCCGAGTCATGACACCGGCCGCTTCGCGGACCGTCGCATTCGGCCCGAGGCTGACCACGCGCTTTTGCGAAACCGGCTCGAAAACCCTGCGTTCAGCCATGATCGGCCTCCTCTGGTTTCACTCTAGCGCGGGATTTGCCTAGCGCAAGGACGCGTTGAGCCTGGCGAGCGCGACGGCGCCCGGGCACAGCTGGTTCGGGCCGAGCGCGTTGAGCGGCGTCGCCGTGGTGTTGAGCGCGGTGTGCAGGTCGGTCGCCAGCGGATCGACGTACAGCAGGCCGGTGACGATCTCGCCGCGGGCCTGGTGGGCCTGCATGAAATTCATCGCCGCATGCCGGTTGGTCGGGTCGTAGTCCGGATGCAGGCTGCGCAGGCGCAGCAGCGATCCGTCGTGCTGGCGCACGTCGACCACCTCGCCGGGCGCGATCTCCACGGCGATCTCGCTGCGTTCGCTGATGAAGTCGATCCGGCTGACCGATTCGTTGTGCTCGCGCACGTAGTCGTAGCTCTTGGTGCTGCCGGGATGGTTGTTGAAGGCGACGCAGGGACTGATCACGTCGATGAACGCGGCGCCGCCATGCTCCATCGCGCCTTTGATCAGCGGCACGAGCTGCGCCTTGTTGCCGGAGAAGCCGCGACCGACGTAAGTGGCGCCCAGCTGCAGCGCCATCGCCACCAGGTCGACCGGGCTGTCGCTGTTGATGACGCCCTTCTTGCTTTTCGAGCCCTGGTCCGCCGTGGCCGAGAACTGGCCCTTGGTCAGGCCGTAGACGCCGTTGTTCTCGACGATGTAGGCCATGCGCACGCCGCGCCGCATGGCGTGGGCGAACTGCCCCAGGCCGATGGAAGCCGAGTCGCCGTCGCCGGAAACGCCCAGGTACAGCAGCTCGCGGTTGGCCAGGTTGGCGCCGGTCAGCACCGACGGCATGCGCCCGTGCACCGTGTTGAAGCCGTGCGAGGCGCCCAGGAAATAATCCGGTGTCTTGGAGCTGCAGCCGATGCCCGACAGCTTCGCCACCCGGTGCGGCTGGATGTCCAGCTCCCAGCAGGCCTCGATGATCGATGCCGAGATCGAGTCGTGGCCGCAGCCGGCGCACAGCGTCGAGATCTTGCCCTCGTAGTCGCGCCGGGTGTAGCCGACCTTGTTGGTCTGCAGCGTCGGGTGGTGCAGGCGAGGCTTGGCGAGATAGGTCATGTGGCTTGCTCCCGGGCCAGCGGCTTGCGGCGCTTCGGCGCGACGAAGGCGGCGTGGACATGCTTGGTGATCGCGTCGGTGATGAATCGCGCCGTGATGGGCGTGCCGTCGTAATGGAGCACCCGCACCAGCCGCGCCGGGTCGAAGTCGAGCTCGTTGACCAGCAGGCTGCGCATCTGGGCGTCGCGGTTCTGCTCCACGACGAAGATTTCGTCATGCTCGGCCAGGAACTGGGCGACGCTTTCGGGGAACGGGAAAGCGCGCAGCCGCAGCGCGTCGACGTGGATGCCCGCCTCCGTCAGCACTTCCAGCGCCTCGTGCATCGCCGGGCTGGTCGAACCGAAGTAGACGACGCCAAGCCGCGTGCGCCGGCTCGCCGGACGCAACACCGGCTGCGGGACCAGCGTCGCGGCGGTCGCGAACTTCCTGAGCAGCCGTTCGACGTTGTCGATGTAGTCCGGTCCGCGCTCGGAGTAGCGGGCATAGGCATCGCGCGTCGTGCCGCGGGTGAAGTAGCTTCCCCGCGTCGGATGCGTGCCGGGCAGCGTGCGCCACGGAACGCCGTCGCCGTCCACGTCCTTGTAGCGGCCGAAGTCCCTGCCCGCCTCCAGTTCTTCCGCGGTCATCACCTTGCCGCGGTCGTAGTCGCGCCCTTCTTCCCAGGCGAACGGCCGGCACAGGCGCTGGTTCATGCCGATGTCCAGGTCGGTCATGACGAACACCGGCGTCTGCAGCCGGTCCGCCAGGTCGAGCGCGCAGGCGGCGTGTTCGAAGCATTCGTGCGGGTCTTCCGGGAACAGCAGCACATGCTTGGTGTCGCCGTGCGACGCATAGGCGCAGGACAGGATGTCGGCTTGCTGGGTCCGCGTCGGCATTCCGGTGGACGGGCCGCCGCGCTGCACGTTGATGATGGTGACGGGGATTTCGGCGAAGTACGCCAGGCCGATGAACTCCGTCATCAGCGAGACGCCCGGCCCCGAGGTCGCGGTGAAGGCGCGGGCGCCGTTCCAGCCGGCGCCGACCACCATGCCGATGGACGCGATCTCGTCCTCGGCCTGGACGATGGCATAGCGGTGCTGGCCGGTGGCGGAGTCGACCCGGAATTTGCCGCAGTACCTGTCGAACGCTTCGGCGACGGACGACGACGGCGTGATCGGGTACCAGGCGGCGACGGTGGCACCGCCGTACACGCACCCAAGCGCCGCGGCGCTGTTGCCGTCGACGAAGATGCGGTCGCCGACCTTGTCGGCGCGGCGCACCCGGATCCCCAGCGGAAACTGCAGGTGCTCCCTGACGAAGTCGCGTCCCAGCCGCAGCGCCTGCACGTTGGAGGCCAGCAGCTTTTCCTTGCCCTTGTACTGCTCGCCGAACAGCTGCTCGATCGCCTCAGCCTCCACTTCCAGCAGCACCGACAGCGCGCCGACGTAGACGATGTTCTTGAACAGCTGGCGCTGGCGCGGGTCGGTGTAGACGGCGTTGCAGATGCCGGTCAGCGGCATGCCGATCACCTGGATGTCGGGGCGGAATTTCTCCGGCGGCAGTGGCCGGGTGCTGTCGTAGAACAGGTAGCCGCCCGGCTCGAGCTCCGCCAGGTCGGCGTCCCAGGTCTGCGGATTCATCGCCACCATCATGTCGATGCCGCCGCGCCGCCCCAGGTGGCCCTGCTCGGTCACCCGCACCTCGTACCAGGTCGGCAGACCCTGGATGTTGCTGGGAAAGATGTTGCGCGGGCTGACCGGCACGCCCATGCGCAGGATCGCCTTGGCGAACAGCTCGTTGGCCGACGCCGAGCCCGAGCCGTTGACGTTGGCGAACTTGATGACGAAATCGTTGACGGCTTCGATGCGGTTCATGCGGCCACTCCCATCGCGGCCACCTGTCCCGGGCTGGACGAAGGGCTGCACGCCGGACCCGCCGGCGTCATCTTGAGCAGGAACTTCTGCATGTCCCATGCTCCGGTCGGGCAGCGCTCGGCGCACAGGCCGCAGTGCAGGCAGACGTCCTCGTCCTTGACCATGACGCGTCCGGTCTTGAGCCCGCCGGAAACATAGAGATCCTGCGCCAGGTTCAGCGCCGGCGCCTTCAGCCGGGTTCGCAGATCCGCCTCCTCGCCGTTGGCGGTGAAGGTGATGCAGTCCATCGGGCAGATGTCGACGCAGGCATCGCATTCGATGCAAAGCGGCTCGGCGAACACGGTCTGCACGTCGCAGTTCAGGCAGCGCCCCGCTTCCTTCACCGCGGTGGCGACGTCGAAGCCGAGCTCCACCTCCACCTTGATGCTGGCCAGCGCCTTCTCGGCTTTGGCCCAGGGCACCTTGTAGCGCGTGTCGTTCACCGTGTCGTTGTCGTAGCTCCACTCGTGGATGCCCATCTTCTGCGAGACCAGGTTGGTCATCGGATGGGGCCGCAGCCGCACGTCCTCGCCATTGAGCAGGCGGTCGATCGACACTGCCGCATCGTGGCCATGCGCGACGGCCGTGATGATGTTCTTCGGGCCGAATGCCGAATCGCCGCCGAAAAACACGTTAGTCACACTGGACTGCAGGCTGGCCTTGTCGAGGACGGGCAGCCCCCATTCGTCGAAGGCGATGCCGCAGTCGCGCTCGATCCAGGGGAAGGCGTTTTCCTGGCCGACGGCGACCAGCACGTCGTCGCATTCGAAGAAGGCATCGGGCGCGCCGGTCGGCGCCAGCTTGCGCCGTCCCCGGTCGTCGTGCACCGCCTCGACGATCTCGAAGCGCATGCCCACCAGCCTGCCGTTCTCGTGGACGAAGGCCTTGGGCACGTGGTAGTTGACGATGGGGATGCCCTCGTGCATCGCGTCTTCCTTCTCCCAGGGCGAGGCCTTCATCTCCTCGAAGCCGCTGCGCACGATCACTTTCACGTCCTGTCCGCCGAGCCGGCGCGCCGAACGGCAGCAATCCATCGCGGTATTGCCGCCGCCGAGCACGATCACGCGCTTGCCGACGCTGGTGACGTGGCCGAAGGAGACCGAGGCCAGCCAGTCGATGCCGACGTGGATGTTGGCCGCCGCTTCCTGCCGGCCGGGCAACTCCAGGTTGCGGCCGCGCGGCGCGCCGCAGCCGACGAAGATGGCGTCGTAGCCGCAGTCCATCAACCGCTTCATCGACTCGATCCGCAGCCCGCCGCGAAACTGCACGCCCAGGCCAAGCACGTAGCCGGTCTCCTCGTCGATCACCGATTCGGGCAGGCGAAAGCGCGGGATCTGCGTGCGGATGAAGCCGCCGGCCTTGGCCTCGCCGTCGAACACCGTGACCTCGTAGCCCAGCGGCGCCAGGTCGCGCGCGACGGTCAGCGAGGCCGGCCCGGCGCCAATGCACGCGACGCGGCGGCCGTTCCGGGGCGCCAGTTTCGGCATGCGGCCGGCGATGTCGTCCTTCAGGTCCGCTGCCACCCGTTTGAGCCGGCAGATCGCGACCGGCTCGGGTTGCTCGAGATTGCCGTCCTCGACGCGTCCGCGCCGGCAGGCCGGCTCGCAGGGCCGGTCGCAGGTGCGCCCGAGGATGCCGGGGAACACGTTGGACACCCAGTTGATCATGTAGGCGTCGCTGTAGCGGCCCTGGGCGATCATCCGGATGTATTCGGGGACGGGAGTGTGCGCCGGACAGGCGTACTGGCAATCGACGACCTTGTGGAAATAGGCCGGGTTGGCAATGTCGGTTCGCTGCAAAGCTGTCTCCTTGCCTTGCCCGCTGGATCCCGGGACGGGGTCGTCGGGCCATGGGGATCGCTGTGTCCCCGCGGCAGTCTATGCCCGGGCGGCAGGAAAATGCTCTCGGGTGAATCCCGCAGCCGGGCAGTGCTGCCTCAGCGCTTGCCGGGCAGGCCGGACAGCGGTGCGGCGCTCGAAGCCGGGCCTTGCACCGTCATCCACTTGCGGGCGAACTTCTCGGCGTCGACGGCCGACCCGATCAGCGGCCCCTGGTATTCGTCGCAATGCTGGGCCTGCAGCCAGGCCAGCTGGCGGGCGTCGTCGATGCCGGTGGCGATCGACCTCAGGCCCATGCTGTGCGCCATCGCGACCGTCGCGGCGGCCAGCGGCGCCTTGTCGCGACCGGCGCCGGACTGGAAGAACAGCGGATGGATCTTGATCTCGTCGATCGGCAGGCGTCCCAGCTGCAGCAGCGATGACCCGGGGCCGCCGAACTGGTCGAGCACGAAGTGCAGGCCCATCTTCTTGAGCCCGGCGAAGGACTCGATGTCCTGCGCTGTCGGCTCGATGTCGGCGCCGCCGCGAAATTCCACCGCCAGGGACTGCGGCTGCAGCCCGGCACGGATGCCCTTGCGCAGGATCTCGCAGACCTGCGCCAGCGACAGCTGGTCCAGGCACACGGTCACGCCGACGCGCGGCAGGCGCAGCGCGTCGGCGCGCCAGGCCTTGGTCTGGTCGCGCAGGTGCTGGAGCATCCATTCGATCAGCGTCATGCTCATTTCGGCGGTCGCCGCCATGTCCAGCACCGCATCGCCGTCGAACACTTCGCCCGAGGGATGGGCCCAGCGCACGATGGCCTGGGCGCCGGTCAGCCGGCCGGTGGCCGTGTGGACCCGCGGCTGGTAAAGCAGCTCGACCTGGTTGCGCGTGAAAGCCATGCGCAGGTCGGCCCCCCGGGTGAGCGTGCGCACGGCCTTCTCGTTGAGCTCCTCGGAGAAGAACTCATAGGTGTGGCGGCCCGAGCTCTTGGCGTGCCGCATCGCCAGCCCGGCGTTGGTGACCAGCATGTCGATCTCGCACCCGTCGTCGGGAAACACGGCGACGCCGATGCTGCAGGTCACGAAGATCTCGCGGGTCCCGCCGCGGTTGAAGCTGGTCGAGGCGGCGTCGAGCAGGCGGTTGATGAAGCCGGCCGTGGTCTCGACGTCTTCCAGGCGCGGCAACAGCACGGCGAACTCGTCGCCGTCGAACCGGTACAGCGTGGGCTTGTCCTGGCCATTGCCGGCTGCGGCTGCGCCTTCGGCTTCGACGCAGCTGGCCAGGCGCTTGCTGATGCGCTGCATCAGCTGGTCGCCGACCGCCCGGCCCATCGCATCGTTGACGCTGGCCAGCTGGTCGACGCCGATGTGGATCAGCGCGCCCTTGTGCCGGCGCTTGGGCGGCCGCGCCAGCGTGGCCTTGACGGCGTCCTTGTAGCGAACCTTGTTGGGCAGCGCCGTCAGCGGGTCGTGCTGCGCCAGGTAGTCGCGGTAGACGGTCGCGGCCAGCGTGTTGCGGATGCGCAGCGCAAGCTCGCTGGGATCGACCGGCTTGGACAGGAACTCCATCGCCCCCAGCGACAGGGCCTGCAGCTTCACCTGCGGGTCGTGGGTGACGGTCAGGACGATCACCGGAACGTGGCGCAGCGCGGCGTCGTTGCGCATGATGTCCAGGATCTGCATGCCGTTGACTTTGGGCATGGACAGGTCCAGCAGCAGCAGGCTGGGACGCTTGCTGCGCATCAGTTCGACGGCCTCTTCGGCCTTGGTCGTGGACACGAAGTGCCGGTAGCCGGCGTCCTCGAGGAAGGCCTCGGTCATCTCGATGTTCAGTTGCTCGTCGTCGACCATCATGATGGTCGCCTGGGTCAGCCCCGCCAGCGATTCGTGGGCCCACACCATCTGCTTCGGCGTGACCGCGCCCATCCGGCGGTCGGGCAGCCTGTCGTCGCCGGGCATGAAGACCGTGTGCGGTCCCGAGCTGCCCGTCGTGCCGCCCGTCGTGCTGCCGGTCGTGTCAGGATCCATGGAAGCGGGCTCCTTTCATGGGCCTATTGTGCTGACACTTGGGCAAATCACGAAGCGGAAACCGGGTCGGGAAGGACCAGCCGGTCGCACATGCCGTCCAGCAGCGACAGGACGGCTGCGATGCCACTGCCGTCGCGGGTCCTGGCGAGGAGTTCCATTTCGCGGGCCGGCGGCACGAGGCTGTCGTAGCCCATCATTCCCGCCGAGCCGGCGAGCCAGTGGCCGAACTGTCCCAGTTCCTCGAAGTCGCCGCCCGCGTGGGCCTTGTGGGCCTCGGCCAGCCGCTCGCGGAGGCGCGCCGCGAACCTGGCGACGATGGGTGACAGGCGCGCGTTGGCGGCGAAGCGCGAATGGATGCCTTGCCTGCGTTGCGCCGCGGGTGCGGATCGATCGGCGCCAAGGGGCGCGGGAGAGCTGGCCTGCGCCTGGAGCGCGGCGGGCGCGCTCTCCACTGCGCGCCGCTCGCCCCCCAGCAGGCCGGCGACGCAGCCGAGCAGCAGGTCGATGTCCACCGGCTTGGTCAGGCAGGCGTTGCAGCCGGCGGCCAGCACCTGCTCCTCGTGGCCCTTCATCGCGTTCGCGGAAAACGCCACGACGGGAATGGCGACGCCCTGCTCGCGCAGCATCCTGACGGCCGTGTAGCCGTCCATCACCGGCATGTTCATGTCCATCAGGACCAGGTCGAACCCGCCGCCGGCGATCTTGTCCAGGGCCGTGCGGCCGTTCTCCGCCTCCTCGACCCAGAGCCCCTGCTCCGCCAGCACCAGGGTCACCAGCTCGCGGTTTTCGGCGCCGTCGTCCACCACCAGCACCCGCGACGCGGGAATGCTCCACGCGGCCTTCGGGGCAGCGACCGGCGCCGGGCGCGCCGCGAAGACCTGCCCCGGCGTGAGCAGCCTGACGTTCTCCAGCGGACCGGCGCCGCAGGTGAACGTCAGCGCGCTGCCGGCGCCCGGCGTGCTCGCCACCGTCAGGTCGCCGCCCAGGGCGCGGGCCAGTTCGCGGCTGATCGCCAGGCCCAGGCCGGTGCCGCCGAAGCGCCGCGTGATCGACGCATCGGCCTGGGTGAAGGGCTGGAACATGGCTTCGATCCGGTCGGCCGCGATCCCGATGCCGGTGTCGCGCACCTCCATCACGTAGTGGCCGACGCTGGAGCGCAGGGCGACGGTGACGCCGCCGGCTTCGGTGAACTTGATCGCGTTGCCGACAAGATTGAGCAACACCTGGCGGATGCGGGCCGGATCCGACGTGATGGTCTCGGGCACCAGGCCTTCGGGCGCGAGTTCCAGGCCGATCCCCTTTTCCCGCGCCTTGACCGACAGCTCGGCGACCACCTGTTGCGCGACGAGATGAGGCATGCAGCGCACCGCTTCGATCTCGACATGGCCGGCCTCCACCTTGGACAGATCGAGGATGTCGTTGATCAGCGCCAGCAGGTGCCTGCCGCTGCTGTGGATGGTGTCGAGGTAGCGCGAGGACTCGCGCTCGCTCTTGCTGTAGCCGCGCTTGAGCAGTTCGGTGAAGCCGAGGATCGCGTTCATCGGCGTGCGGATCTCGTGGCTCATGTTGGCGAGGAATTCGCTCTTGGCCCGGTTCGCCGCTTCCGCTTCGTCCTTGGCCTGCCGCAGCTCGACCTGGCTTTCCTGCAGCAGCGTCACGTCCTCCAGGCTGATCAGGACACCGCCGGCCTTGCCGCCCGAACTGAGCACCGGCGAGCAGTTGACGACGAAGCAGCGCTCGCGGCCGTCGCTGTCGCGCAGGCGAAGATGGCGGTCGCGTTGCACCACGCCCTGCTCCAGCGCCGCCGTCCAGGGATGGCCGGCGACGAGCGGCAGGCCGGCGTCGTCCAGCCAGCCGATGGCGCTCACGTCCGTTCCCATCAGCTGTTCGTTGGACCGTCCGAGCAGCTTGACGAAGGACTCGTTGGCCAGGACCACGGCCTGCTTCTGGTCGATCACCAGCAGCCCCTCGGTCAGCGAGTCCAGCGCGGAACGGACCCGCCCCGGGATCGCCTGCGACGGGTCCAGGTGCCGCAGCACCCGGTTCAGGTAAACCTGGAAGCCGAGGAAGCACAGCAGCGAGCAGAAGGCGAGCAAGGGGATCAGGGGCGTGTGCAGGATGCCGGCCAGGCCGGGCGGGGCCAGCGGCTCGAAGCGCAACTCCAGTTCGCCCCAGGGTTGCGCCCCGGAGAACAGGTGGACCTGGATCTGCGAATCCGCGGCGCCGGCGCTGTCCATCGGCTGCCACTTTCGCGCATGGTCGCCGGCGGCGACCGCGAGCCTGCCTTCGCGGGACCGCAGGCCGGCCGACAACAGGCTGGCGTTGCGTTCCTTGACGAAGCGCAGCACGTCCTCGAGCCGGCGCAAGTCGGAGCGGGCCAGGAGCGCGGTGCTGCTGGCGGCCAGCGATTCGGCGAGCGCGATGCGGCCTTCGCGCACCGCGCCGGCCCGGTCCGGGACGAGGCCGAGGAAGGAGGCAGCGAGCAGCGCGGTGCTGACCAGCGAGGCCAGCCCCAGCGCGATGTAGGTGCGGGTGCCGAGCAGTTTCATCCGAAGCCACGCAGCGGGTCGACCTCGCCGTCGGCCACCGCGTCGAGGGCATCGTCGTCTTCCTCGGCGTCGTCGTCCACGCGCGACAGCACGGGCAGCGGGTCGAGGACGCGCCATGCCGGCAAGGCGGACAGGTAGCTGCCCATCAGGATGCCGCCGCGGACCAGCCACAGCACGTAGACCAGGGACAGCCCGAGCGAGACGCCGGCGACCGAGATGGTGACCGACTTCTCGAGCTCGAGCTCCTCCTGCACGTTGCTGCGCATGCGATCGAGCTGGTCGGAGAACATGGGCGAGCGCAGCGTGCGCTGCAGTTCTTCGATCGCGGCCGCCTCGCTGCGGCTCGCCAGGCCGACGCGGAGCTGGACCAGTTCACGTTCTTGCGCCACGGCAAGCTGGATGTCGCGGATGTCCCGCGCGGCCAGGTACAGGGACCTGGCCGGGTCGGCCTGCGCCAGCAGCGGCAAAACGGCGAAAGCAGGTCCGCTGCCGGCGGGCGTCGCCGGGCCATAGATGGTGTCGGCGGCGAGGATGAAACCTTCCGCCGCTGCGCCCAGCCCGGTGCGCGTGCGCGCCGCTTCGACAGCGGGTTCGGCGCCGCGAATCGGGGCCGCGACGGCAGCCGTCACGCTCTGCTGCAGCGGGAAATCCCGTGCCGGCTGGGCGGGTGGCGCCGGCGCGATCGCGGGCTCGGAGATCAGCTGCGCCGCGACGGTCGCCACGGGCGCCGGCGCGGGCGCCTGGCCACTTGTCGCTGGAGGCGCGGGTGCGGCGATGGGTGCGGGTGCACCTGCGCTGGTGGGCGCCGGCGCAGGTGCAGTCGTCCCTGCAGGCGCTGGCGGCGGAGCGCTCGCCGGTGCGGGCGCGGGTGCCGTCGGGGCGGGTGCAGGTGCGCTGGTGGGCGCCGGAGCCGGTGCGCTCGTCGGCGCAGGCGCAGGCGCAGGCGCAGGTGCTGGAGCTGGAGCTGGAGCTGGAGCTGGAGCTAGAGCTGGAGCTGGCGTGTCGCTGACGTCGGTCACCGTCACGGCGAACGCCTGGCTGTCGGTGAGCGCGCCGTCGCTGGCCTGCACGACGACGTCGTAGACATTGTTCCCGCCGATGTCGGCCGGCGCTTCGAAGTCGGGCGCGGCGATGAACGCGAGTGCGCCTGTGGTCGCGTCGATCCCGAACCGCGCCGCGTCCGCGCCGCCGGAGATCGCGTACGTCAGGCCCTGGGCCGGCAGGTCGAGGTCGGTGGCGGCCACCACGGTCACCGCCGTGCCGTTCTCGGCCACGCTCATCGCGATGGTCGCCGCGCCGCCGTTGCTGGCGATCACCGGCGCATCGTTGACGGCGGCGACCGTCACGCTCACCGCGGCGGTGTTGCTGACCAGCGCACCATCGCCCGCCGTATAGCCGAAACCCGCCGGACCGTTGAAGTTGGCGTCCGGCGTGAAGCTGACCGTGCCGTCGCCATTGAGGACCGCGCTGCCGCCGTTGCCGCTCACCACATTGGTGATCGCCAGGGCCGACCCCTCGGCATCGGTGTCATTGCCCAGCAGCTGCGCGGCCGTAAAGGTCACCGGCGTATCTTCCGTCGCCGCCAGGGCATCGTCGACTGCGACCGGCGCGTCGTTCACCGCTGCGACCGCCACGCTGACGGTCGCCGTTTCGCTTGCGCCACCCGCACTCACCGTGTAGCTGAAGCTGTCCGACCCGTTGAAGTCGGCGTTCGGCGTGTAGGTCAGCACTCCCGCCGGAGTGAAGCTCACGCTGCCGTTGGCGCCTTGCGTGACCGCGCTCACCGCCCGCGCGGTATTTTCGAAGTTGTCCGCACTCGCGCCGCCGGTGCCGGCGACCGCGTCGAAGCTCAGGGGCGTGTCCTCGTCCGTGCCGACCGCGTCCGCAACGATGTCGGCGACGGGCGCGATGTTCACGGTCAATGAGTCGCTGGCGCTCAGGGCCCCGTCGCTGGTCGCGAGCGTCAGCGTGACGGCGCCGTTGAAGTCGGGGGCGCCGGCGTAGCCCAGGCCCTCGAGGGCGCCGTTGATGGCCGCCGCCGTTCCGGTGATCGTCACGAAGCCGCTGCCGTTGCCGCCGATCGTTGCGCCGCTGAAAGCCGATGCCGTCAGCGTGCCGTTGCTCACCGTCAGCGTGGTCGTGAGGCTGCCGCCCTCGACGTCGGCCACGGTGAGGACGTTGCCGTTGGCCGCGGCGAAAACGAGGGTCTGGTCTTCCGTCGCCGCCTGCGTGCCGGGGACGGCGTTCACCGGGGCGTCGTTCAGCGGCGTCACGGTGATGCTGACCGTCGCGGTCTCGTTGACGCCCCCCGCGGTCACCGTGTAGCTGAAATTGTCCGAGCCGTTGAAGTTCGCGTCGGGCGTGTAGGTCAGGACACCAGCCGCCGTGAAGCTCACGCTTCCGCTGGCGCCCTGCGTCACCGCGCTCACGGTGTGCGATGGATCTTCGAAGCTGTCCGCGCTCGCGCCGTTGGTCCCGGTCAGCGCGTTGAAGCTCAGCGGAACGTCCTCGCTCGTGCTGGTGGTATCGGCAACGATGTCCGCCACCGTGTGGACGGTGATTGCGATCGTGTCGCTGTTGACGAGCGCCCCGTCGCTGGTGGTGACGCTCAGCGTGGCGCTGCCGTTGTAGTCGGCGGCGCTCGCATAGCTCAGGCCATCGAGCGCGCCATTGATGGCGGCGGCCGTGCCGGTGATGGTCACGACCGCGCCGCCGTTGCCGCTGACGCCCGCGCCGGACCCCTGCACCGTCAGCGTGCCGTTGCTCGCCGACAGGGTCGTCGTCAAGCTTGCGCTGTCGGCGTCGGCCACGCTGATCGCATTTGCGTTCGCGGCGCCGAAGACCAGTGCCGTGTCCTCGCCGGTGGACTGCGGCCCGGGCACGGTGTTGACCGGCGGCGCTGCGGCGCTGACCGTGACGGCGACGCCCGCCGTCTCGCTGACGCCGCCCGAAGCCACCGTGTAGCTGAAGGACGGCACCGTGCCGGCAAAGCCCGTCTGCGGCGTGAAAACCAGCTTGCCTCCCAGCAGCGCGACGCTTCCGTTGGCGACGGCCACGGCGCCGCCCGCATCCGTGATCGCGACGCCGTTGACGTGCGTGATCGTCGCCGCCGCATTCTCGAAGCTGTCGTTGCCCAGCACGTGGATGGTCACCGGCGCATCCGTCATGGTGCTGGCCGAGTCCGGCGCGATGTCCGCGACCGCCGCGATATTGATCGCCGTCGCGTCGCTGTCGCTGGAGCCGGAGTCACTGGTCACGAGGGTCAGCGTCGCGCTCCCGTTGTAGTCGCCGACGCTGGCGAAGCTCAATCCATCGAGCGCGCCGTTGATGGCCGCGGCCGTGCCGGCGATCGTCACCGCACCGCTGCCGTTGCCGGCGATGCTCGCGCCGGCGAAACCCAGGGCCGTGAGCGTCCCGTTGCTGACCGTGAGTGTCGCCGTCAAGGCGCCGCCATCCACGTCCGCCACCCTGATGGCATTCCCGTTGGCGGTGCTGAACACCTGGGCCTGGTCTTCCGCAGCTGCCTGGGCGCCGGGCACCGTGTTCACCGGGACATCGTTCACCGGCGAGATCGCCACCTTGACCACGGCGGTTTCGCTCACGCCGCCGGCGCTGACCGTGTAGCTGAAACTGTCCGAGCCGTTGAAATTCGCGTTCGGCGTGTAGGTGAGCACGCCGGCCGGCGTGAAGCTGACCGCCCCGTTGGCGCCCTGTGTCACCGCGCTCACCGCCCGGGCGCCGTCTTCGAAGCTGTCGGCGCTTGCGCCGTTGGTGCCGGTGATCGCGTTGAAGCTCACCGCGGTGTCTTCGCCGGTGCCGACGGCATCGGCCACGATGTCCGCGACGGGCGCGATGTTCACCGTGAACGCGTCGCTGTCCGTCAGCGGCGGGCTCGTCAGAACGGGCGGCGGCGGGGCGCTCGTCAGAACGGTCAGCGCAGCGGCGCCGTTGAAGTCGCTCGCGGGGGCGTACCTCAGCCCGTTCAGCGCGCCGTTGATGGCCGCGGCCGTGCCGGTGATGACCAATCGACCGCTGCCGTTGTCCGTGATCGTGGCGCCGCCGAACACCTGGGCCGTGAGAACGCCGTTGCTCGCGGTCACGGTGGTTGTCAGGCTGGTGCTGTCCACGTCGGCGACCCGCAGTGCGTTGCTGGTGGCGCTGCCGAACACCAGCACCCCGTCTTCCGTCACGGCCTGGGCCGCGGGAACCGTATTCACCGGGGCGTCGTCCACCTCCGTCACCGTGGCGCTGGCGACCGCCTCGGACGCGCTGAACGCGGTCGTTCCGTCGTTGATGGAGGCATCCGCCGTGCCGCCGGCCGTTCCGGAAGTGCGGTCCCAGGCCCGGAAGGTCAGCGCAGCGGTTCCGGCGAAGTTGGGGTTCGGCACGAAGCGCACGCGGGTCTGCGCATCGGCCGCGAGCAGCAAGGCCGTCGTCGCGGTCGGCGCGCCGATCAGGGACCAGCTGCCGCCGCCGTTGAGCGAATACCACCAGACCCCGTTGGCCGAATCCACGCCGGTGATGGCGATGCCCGCCAGCCCGCCCGCGTTCGCGTCCGTGACGTGGCCCGCGATCAACGCCGACACCGGGGTCCCGCCGCCGGGCTGGCTGTCTTCCAGTACCGCTGCCAGGTTCTCGGCTCCCGAGAGGACGGGAGCCGCATTCGGCAACACATCGAAGCCGGCGACGAAAGCGTCGGTGGCGCCGGACTTCGCCGGCTGGGCCGCCCCGGGGGTGGACCATGAGGTGGTGCTCGCCGCAGTCGCCGCCACATAGACCTCCCCGCCCCGCACCGCCACGCCGCCCGCGGTCATGCCCGAGCCGTAGTAGGTGCCGTATTGCAGGTCGGCCGCGCCGCTGGCAAGCGGATTGACGACCAGCAGGAACAGCGCCTGGCCGGGATTGGCGGCCTGTCGCGCGTCGGCGCTGATCGGGAAACCGGTCGTCGACGTGGCGTGGCCGACGACGATGACGCGGCCGTTCGCGAACGCCACGCCGGTCGGCATGTCGGCCGGGGTGTCCCCGCCGATGTAGCTCGAATAGAGCAGGGACTGGGCGCCCGTCCTGGTCGTGTCGTAGATCCGCAGGAAGCCGGTGTCCGAGTTGTTGAAGCCGACGCTCGTCACCATCGCACCCGTGGTCAGCGCGAACGTGGGATTGTTCTTGGCCTGGGCCTGGCCGACGATGTAGGCCCTGCCCGTCCCGTCGATCGCGACCGCGGTCGCGATGTCGCTGTCGCCGCTGCTGCCCACGTAGCTCGCGTACAAGGTGTTGGTTCCGGTCGCGTCCAGCCGCACCAGGAAGCCGTCCTGCGCGCCGGACAGCGCAGTCTGCTGGCCGCCGGCGGCCGCGATGTTGCTGGCCGAGGTGGTGTTGCCGACGACGTAGACGTCGCCGGTCGCGCCGACCGCCAGTCCGGTCGCGGAGTCCAGGCCGGTGCCGCCGATCAGCTTGACGTAGCCGCCCGCCGCCGTCCCGGGATCCCCGCTGCTGCTGTACCTAGCGACGAAGGCGTTGTCCGAACTGCCGAAAAGCGGCGCGAGCAGGACCGAAATCAGTCCGGGATCGTTCACCTGCCCTGCCACGTAGACCCGACCGCTGCCGTCGAACCCGACCGCGTTGCCCGAATCGGCGTCGCCCGTGCCGCCGAAGAAGGTGCTGAACACCAGGCCGCCATCCTTGTCCAGCTTGAGGACGAAAGCGTCCTGGTTGGAGCGCGTGCTGTCGTCCGGCGCCTGCAGCGGGAAGTTGTCGGACCGGGTCCAGCCGGTCACCGCGACGTTGCCGGCGGCGTCGACCGCGATGGCGTTGCCCTGCTCGTCGCCGTTGCCGCCGATGCGCGTCGAGGACAGCAGCTGTCCCAGGTTCGGGCTGAACTTCGAAACGAAGATGTCGCCGGCGCCGCCGCCACCGCCGGCAGACATGGAGCCGTCGCTGCTGGTGGTTCGGCCGGTCACGTAGACGTTCCCGCTCGCGTCCACCGCGATGCCGGTCGCGACCTCGGCGCTGGAGCCGCCGAGATAGGTCGCGTAGTCCAGCACCGGGTCGATCACCAGTTCGCGCGAATGGTCGTAATTGCCCAGGACGAATCCGATGCTGCCGTCGGCGCGCAGCTCGTAGCGGCTGGCGACCGCCTCGAGTCCGGCCTCGCCCCGCTGGTAGCTCACCGGCGCCTTGAAGCGGACCTCCCCGTCGGCGCCGGCGATGCGCACCACGAGGTCGCCGTTGCCGTCGATCGCGACGGACTGCGCACCGGCGAATCTCAGGCCGATCGCCGCGGCGTCGGCGCCGGCCGCGACGATGAAGTCGTATTCCAGCTGGCGCTGCGTGCCGTAGTAGCGCAGGTCGACGCCGTCATAGACATCGCGGTAGACGACCGAACCGTAGTTCGCGATGTCCCTGTGCCATTGCGACGGGTCGGAGCCGATCAGGTAGTTGCTGCGCGCCTGGAGCAGCTCCTGGCCCTGCGCGCTGGCGGCGTTCGCTCCTTCGAGCTGGAGCTGGATCGTCCTGTCGCCGCCGCCGCCGGCCAGCGTGATCGCCGCATTGCCGCCGGCCAGCGCGATGCCGTAGCCGCTGCCGTGGGCAATGAACTCGGCGCCGCCGGCGCCCTGCCCTTCGTTCTGCTCGAACGTGAGCGCCGTCGTGGCATAGGCGGTTGCGACCGACGCGGTCGTCGCGGCAGGGTCGGCGCTGGCCGCGTATTCGCCGCCCCCGGTCAGGCTGCGGTGCTCCGCGACGCCGGCGAGGCCCGCTCCCAGCGAGAGGCCCGCCGCCAGGTCGGCCGAATACAGGATGCGCGGCTCCATCACCTCCGCGACCGGCGCCGGCCGATGGGGCCGGCGGGAGGTGAGACGGCTGAGCCAGCGCATCTGGGCCGCCTTCCGGATCAGGGCTTCCGCGTCGCGGAAACCAGGATGGGCGACAGCTGCAGTCGCAGCGAGGTGTCGACGCCCTTGGCGCCCCGCGGCGGCGCAGCCTTCTTTTGCGGCTGGGGATTGCTGTCGCCCAGGTCCGCCTTGCAGCGCACGCCGGCCGGCAGGGCGAAAACCGCGTTCGGCAGTTCGGCGCGGATGCGGAAGGTGTTGCTCGCGCCGTCGATCAGGCGGTCGACGACCGTGACGCGGGCCAGCTGCGCCGGCGCGCCCGCGAACTCCGGCGTGACGGTGACGGTCATCCCGGTCCGCACCGCCGAGTAGTAGGACGACGGCAGGACAATCTCGACCCGCAGCGGATTGATGACGGCGACCCGGAAGATCGCCTTCTCCTCGACCCGTTCGCCGGCAGACAGGAAGCGCTCGGCGACCACGCCGGAGATCGGGCTGCGGATGGTGCGCAAGCCCAGCTGGGATTGGGCCAGCTCGTGCTCGCGGGCGAAGATGCCCCGCTGTTCGCGGGCCTGCACCAGGCGCTGCTCGGCGACGAGGGCGTCGGCCCGCGCCTGCTCCAGCGCCTGGCCGGAAATGAATTGCTGGTCGGCCAGGTCCCTGGCCCGCGCCAGCTTTTGCCGCGCCAGTTCCACCGCGGCTTCGGCGGCACGCAGCTCGCCCACCGCCTGGGCCTTGCTGGCCGCCACAGCGACCGACTGCCGCTCGACGTCGGCGCGCAGGATGGCCAGCGGCTGGCCGGCGGTGACGCGGTCGCCGCGCTCGACGAGCGTCGTCTCGATGACGCCGATCACCGGGCTGCCGACGTCGGAAATCCGGAAGGGCTCGACCAGGCAGCCCAGCGGTTGCGCCGCGAACGCGCTGCCGGCCTGGACCAGCATGGCTGCGGCGAGAACTCGATCAAGCTGTTTCATGGAACACCCCGGCTGAAGGTCAAATCCCGTTCCTGCGATTCCGACATCCGGCAGAGTGTTACACGTTGTTTCTTAAGCGTAAAGGATTCCATTCTTTGCCCCAGGCTGACAGTGGGTTTAGCCAACACAGCCGGGCAACCGCAGCGCGCGACCAACCAGCGCCACCAGGGCGGCCACCAGCGCTGCAGCAGCGGGAAATCGAGCGCCAGCAGGGTCTGGGTGCTTCCGGGCTGGCCCTGGCGCCCTGCCCGGCCCAGGAACTGGCGGTCGATCCGGGGCGACGCGTTGTGCTGGCAAAGGATGACGTGCAGCCCGCCGCTTGCGATCACGGCTGGATCCAGCAGGATGTCCGTTCCCCGCCCCGCCATGCTGGTGGCGACGGTGATCCGTCCGGGCTGGCCGGCGGCTGCGATCAGCCGGCTTTCGGCGCTGTCCTGCCGGGCATTGAGCACCTGGTGCGCCAGCCCGCGCATGGTAAGAATCTGTGAGAGCGCCTCCGACCGGGCCACGGAATCGGTGCCGATCAGCACCGGGCGACCGGTCGCCTGCACTTGGGCTGCGCTGGTCGCGACTGTCTGCCAGAGCGTTGCGCTGTCGGCGAACAGCCGGTCCGGCAGGCGAGCGATCCGGCGCGGCGTGCGCGGCGGGATCACCAGCACCGGCAGGTCGTAGATGGCCTCCAGTTCGCCCGCCGCCTCACGCAAGGTGCCGCTTGCACCGGACAGCCGCAGGTAGCGAGGAAAAAACCGCTGGAACGTGATCTGCGTCACTGTCGAGTTGGTACCGGAGGCCTCCAGGCCCTCCTTGAGCTCGACGAACTGGTGCAGGCCCTGGGACCACGCCCGGCCGGGTGCGGCCCGGCCCGTGGTCTCGTCGATCAGCAGCACCTGGCCATCGCGGACCACGTAGTCGTGATCGCGCCGCAGCACCCAGAGCGCCGTCAGCGCCAGTTCCAGTGCTGCCTGCCGGTGCGCCCGGTGGCCGTACATGGGATGGCTCGCGGCCGGCCACTGCGACAGCCGGCGCACTCCTGCGGCGGTCAGCTCGATGCGCCGGCCGTCCGCCGAGCGGCTGAAGTCCGCGCCCTGCGCCAGCCGCCGCGCATGGGCCAGGGCCGCACGATGGAATTCCTGTTCGGGCCGCGAGCCGCCGCCCTGCGACAGCACCAGCGGCAGCCGGGCCTCATCGATCAGGACCGTGTCGGCCTCGTCGAGGATGGCCATGCACAGGCCGCGTAGCACCGGCGGCTCCTGCCGGCCGGCGGCGCCGATCCGGCGCGCCCGCTGCTCCAGCGGCGAGAGATCGCCGACGCGCGCCATGCCGTCGCGCAGGTAGTCGAAGGCCAGTTCCTTGGCCGTGCAGTAGGTCACGTCGCAGCCATAGGCTTCGCGCCGCGCGGCCGCCGCCATGGGCTGCGTCACGCACGCGACCGTCAGGCCGAGCAGCTCGAAGAACGGCCGCAGCTGGTCGGCGTCGCGCTGCGCCAGGTAGTCGTTCGCGGTCACCACGTGGACCGGTGTGCGGCCAAGCGCGGCGACCGCCGCAGCCAGTGCGATCGCAGCTGTCTTGCCCTCGCCGGTCGCCATCTCCACCAGCCGGTTGTCCAGCAGCACCCGGGCGGCGAGCAGTTGCTGGCGATGCGGCGAAAAGCCGAGGGCGATGGCCGTCGCGCTCGCTGCAAGGCCCATTGCCTGCGGCAGCCAGTCGTCACCGTCGGAAGGCAACTGGCGCAGTGCCTGCAAGCGATGCGGCAGCTCGGACGCGGCAAGCAGCGGCTTCGCGGCCACGGCCTCGACGAAGCGCTGCAGCCGGCGCCGCGAGACATGACGCGGACGTGGCTGCCGCTCGCCGTGCGGCGCGTTCTCCGGATAGTCGCCCCAGACGACGCCGGGAAAAGGCCAGGTTCCGGCCTTGCCCGCGGGACTCACGTCCGCCCCGTGGGGCTGAACTGCCGCACCAGCAGCTGCCGCATCAAGCGCAGTCCCTGCAGGCCGAGCGGCTCGTTTTCCAGCACCAGCTTGACCCAGGCGCGGCCGCCGATGCGATCGGCCGTCAGGTCCGGCACCAGCACGTCGAGCAGGAACACGGGCAGCTGCGTGCGCAGTCCGTCCCTGTCGGCCGGATCGACATTGACCGGTCCGCCCTGCCGGTCACCGAGGGCGGCGCTCGGCAGCTGCTTCGTCGCCGCCGGCGTTTCGTTCTGCAGCGTCGCGGCGTGGACGATCCACGGCGTTTCCGCCAGCCGGACCTCGATCGCGCGGATCCGGCCGCGAACCCGCAGCAGGTCCTCGTCTCGCAGCACCAGCCGCACCTGCGCCGGCTCGGGCGACAGCACATAACCGAGCATGGCGCCGCGCTGCGCATAGCTGCCCGGAAGGTCGCGCTCGCGCGGCCACACCGCACGGCCGGCCGTCCTCGCGCGCAGCTGCAGGTCGGCCAGCTGCCGCTCGGCACGCTGCAACTGCGCCTCGTTGCGGACCAGGTCCTCGCCCAGTTCGGCGGCCCGGGCCGGGTCCTGCAGCAGCGCGTGGTATTGCTGCGCCATCAGGCCGGCCTTCTCGCTGTCCGTCTTGTCGCGTTGCGCTGCGAGCACCGGGTCGGCCAGCGTGAGCACCACGTCGCCCTGCGCCACCGGCGCGCCATCGCGCACCATGGCGCCCTCGACGAAGCCGCCCGCCTCGGGACGCAGCTGCGCCCGCTCCGGCGGCCAGACCACGCCGCGCGCCACCACGCTGGCCGGCGCCGGCACGACGAAGAGCCCGAC
>JAQGNJ010000218.1 GCA_028291885.1 Ramlibacter sp.
CTGCCGCGCGTGGACCACCTGCGCTTCATCCACGACCCGGCCAACGCCTACATCAACGGCGTCGAGCCCGAGTCGCAGGAAGACATGCTGCTGGAGCTGGAAAACCGCATCCTGCCACTGCACGACCCGTCCAACGTGGCGGCGATCATCGTCGAGCCGGTGGCCGGCTCGGCCGGCTGGTACCTGCCGCCCAAGGGCTACCTCAAGCGGCTGCGCGAGATCTGCGACAAGCACGGCATCCTGCTGATCTTCGACGAGGTGATCACCGGTTTCGGCCGCATGGGCACGAACTTCGGCGCCGACTATTACGGCGTGGTCCCGGACATGCTGAACTTCGCCAAGGCAGTCACCAACGGCGTGATCCCGCTGGGCGGCGTGATCTGCCGCGACAAGCTGTACGACGCGATGATGAAGACGGATGCGCCCGAGCACGTCATCGAGTTTTTCCACGGCTACACCTACTCCGGCCACCCGGTCGCCTGCGCCGCCGCGGTTGCGACGCTGGAGCTGTTCAAGCAGGACAACCTGTTCCTGCGCGCCGGCGTGATGGGCACGGTCCTGGGCACCGCCTTCCACAGCACCTTCAAGGGCCTGCCCAACGTGATCGGCATCCGCAGCCTGGGCCTGGCCGCGGCGGTGGAGCTGGCGCCGATCGCCGGCTCGCCCGGCAAGCGCGCGTACGACATCTTCCTGGAGTGCTTCAACACCGGCGCGCTGGTGCGTCCGGCCGGCGACGTGCTGGTGATCGCCCCGCCCTACATCGTCGAGAAGTCGCACATCGACAAGCTGGTCAACACCCTGGCCGACGCGGTGCGCAAGCACGCCTAGCGCCGCCACGGCCCCAAGGCACGGCCATGGTCGGCGTGATGGTCCCCACCTTCAACAGGCCCGACCTGCTGCGCTCCTGCGTGCTGCAGCTGGCGGCGCAGTCGCGGCCGCCGGACGTGATCTGCGTCCACCAGAACGGAATCGCCGCGTCGTACCGCTGGGCGGTGCAAGACCTGCGCATCCAGCCGCGGCTGGTCTGGCTGCACACGCCGCACCAATGCGAACAGCACCTCTGGTACGCGATCCCGCTGCGCCACCTGCTCGATATCGGCTGCACGCATTTCTTCTGGGCCGACCACGACGACCTCTACCTGCACGACCACGTGGCGAGCGGCCTGGAGGACCTGCGGGACCACGATTTTTCCGTGTCGAACCGCTGCGGCCTGCTGTTCACCCGGGCGCGCGACTTCCGCTACGGCGAGGACGTCGAATTCACATCCCACGCGCCGGGCGGCATGAGTTCCACAATGTGCTTCAACCGCAGCTTCGCGCTGGAGCTGCTGCAGGACATCATTGCCGACCGGCAGCACCATTACACCGACAACATCCTCGCGAGGGTCACCATGCCCAAGTTCCGCTGCCACCTCTCAGCCCGCCGCACCTGCATCTACCACTCGCACGAGGGCTCGGTCACGTCACATGCCTGGCTGGACAAAGCCTTCGAATCGCCATGAAGCCGCGCCTGGACTCCCTTGTCTCCTCGCCCGCGGCGGGCTTCGACCAGCCGTTCGAGATGATGACCGCCTGCCATGAGCGCATGCAGCGCACGCTGGAGCTGTTGCGGCGGCTGCGCGCCCACGTGGCCAGCCACGGCGCCGACGAGCAGGCCCGGCAGGCCGCGCGCGACGTGATGCGCTACTTCGACAGGGCTGCGCCGCAGCACCACCAGGACGAGGAGCTGCACGTCTTTCCGCCGCTGGTCGCCAAGGGCGATCCGGCGGCGCTCGCGCTGGTGCAGCGCCTGCGGCAGGACCACGTCCGGATGGAGGCGGGCTGGAGCGAGACCCGGCGGCTGCTGGACGACATCGCCGAGGGCCGGCTGGCCACGCTCTCGAGTGCCGACGAAGCCGTCCTCGATGCGTTCTCCAGCCTGTACGCCGGCCACATCGACGCCGAGGAAGAGGTCGCCTATCCGGGCGCGGCGGCGTTGCTCGATGCCGCCGCGGTGCAGGCGATGGGCCAGGAAATGTCGCGGCGCCGCGGCGGCCCCAAATAACGCCGGCGGATCAGGAGGCGGGCCTGGGCATCGTGTGGCGCCGCATGTCCTCGCAGTAATCGCGGCGAGGCGTGGCAGGCGGCGGCAACTGCACCGACCGGCTCGCAAGCCGCGGCGGCAGGTGGCGCGGGACGCCGACATCCGGGTCCACATGGCCGCTACCCGCGATCAGCAGCACCGTCTTGCCGGGAACGGCCAGGCGGGCCACGGCGTCGGCCATGGAGCGGTCGCGCGCGATCTGCACCCGCGTCATCGGCACGATCTGGCTTTCCGGCAGCATGCCGCAATGGCCGCTGCGGATCGCCTGCTGCTGGACCTGCATCGCCGGCGCAGGCAGCAGCGCGTCCAGGCTCGCGTCGGCCATCGCGGGACGCAGCCGGTCGCGCGGCAGGTTGGCGCCGACAACCGGCACACCGGCCGCGACCGCGGCCATGACGGCCGGTCCGTAGGCCGCCCAGGGCCAGGCCTCCTCGTCCCAGCGCAGTGTGCGGCGCACCTCGTCTTCGCCGGCCTGCGGCGACAGTCCCGCGGTGCTGGCGCCGGCCGCGGCCATTTCGAGTGCGACGGCGGCCAGGACGCCGCGTCCGGCCAGCGCCTGCACCATCTCGCGGTGCAGCTGCTGGTGGGCGGGCTCGTCGTGCTGTTCGCCGAGCAGGAGTGCGGGGGTGTCGGAGTGCGCGACGTCGGTCGTCGCCACAGGCGTGGTGCAGGCGGCCAGAAACAGCAGGGCGATGGCGGCGATCCACAGTTGCATGCAACGATACTAAGCCCTCGCGCCGAGCTGCGCGTGCCTCGCTCCATGACCCTGAACTCCCCGATCCGCATCGTCGGCACACTGCTGCTCGCGCTGGCCGCCGCCTGCGTTTGCGCATGGCTGCGCACGCCGCTTCCCTGGATCATCGGTCCGCTGGTCGCGACCGCGCTCGCCTCGATCCGGGGCGTGCAGACCCAGAGCTGGAATCCGCTGCGCAACGCGGCGCAATGGACCATCGGCGCGGCCCTGGGCCTGTATTTCACGCAGCAGGTGGCGGGGCTGCTGGTGAGCCTGTGGTGGGTGATCGGCCTGGCGATCGTCTGGGCCCTGGGGCTGGGCTGGGCCTTCGGGGCCTGGATGTACCGGCGCGAATCAGCGCGGCTGCCCGGCTCCGAGCACCGCAAGCGCGCGACCTGCTACTTCGCCGGCTCGATCGGCGGCGCCTCGGAGATGACCTTGCTGGCCGAGCGCGAGGGCGCACGCACCGACCTGGTCGCGGCCAGCCACAGCCTGCGGCTGTTGATGGTGACCATCGTCGTGCCGTTCGCCTTCACCTTCAGCGGGCTGCACGGCGTCGATCCGGCGCCGATGGGGCCGCGGGTGGTCCACTGGGGCGGGCTGGCGCTGCTGGCCCTTGCCACAGGCGCCGGCTCCTGGCTGATGGCGCGCACGGGCCGGCCCAATCCGTGGTTCCTGGGCGCGCTGCTGGTGTCGATGGGGCTGACGACGGCGGGTGTCGAGCTGTCGGCGCTGCCGCAATGGATGACCAATGCGGCGCAGCTGGTCATCGGGGTCAGCCTGGGCGTGCGCTTCGAGTCGCGGTTCGTCCACACGGCGCCACGCTGGCTGCTGTCGGTGCTGTTGGGGACGGCCGGGATGATTGCGCTGAGTGCGGGCTTTGCCGCGCTGCTGGCCTGGGGAACGGGGGTGCATCCGGCGACGATGATCCTGGGGACCTCGCCCGGCGGCATCACCGAGATGGCGATCACCGCGAAGGTGCTTCAGCTCGGCGTGCCGATGGTCACGGCCCTACAGGTCTGCCGCCTGGTGGCAGTGCTGGTCCTGGTCGGACCGCTGTTCCGCTGGCGCTACGGCCGCGGCGCGAACGGACCGGCCTGAGGCTTCAGTGCATCACGAGCGGGTTCTGCGCCAGCTCGGCGTAGCCGTCGAGCGTGGACTCGACTTCTTCCTGGGTGGGGGTGTTTTCCTGCCAGGCGTTGATCTGGCGCTGGAAGGCTTCGGCCCACGAGCCATCCAGGTACACCTCCTTGTTCGAGCGCTTGTCGACGATCTCGAAGCCGTGCCGCACGATCCGCGGCGCCGGTTCGCCCTCGAGGGGTTCGTTCGCCTGCATGTGCACGACGACAAACGCGTCGGAGTCATAAAGCATCTGCATTTGTGTTTCCTTTGGGCGTTATCTGGCAACGTTCGGGCCGGTTTCAAGGTGGACCGGGATAACGCTGTTGGCCCCTCCTGTCATTCCCAGAGTAGGCAGTCCGGGACTCAGGGCCTGTCGGTTGAGGCCCACTGCTGGTCGACAAAATCCCCATTCGGCTGTGTCAGACGGATGCGCACCGGGACGTAGTCCATGCCGATTGCAAGCCAGAGCTCGACCCTCGTGTCGTACTCGCCGCGCGGGTCCCGAACGAGCTTGCGCGTTGCCACGCTGCCACCGGGCAGTTGCAGCGTTTCGTCCTCCTGCACGACGAACAGCCATGGTTCGGAGTCGCGGGTTCCGGCGGTTTCCAGCGTGATCGCGGTGCCGATGGGGAACTTGTCGGGCGCGGCCGCGAACATCGATGCGAGTTGCAGGTACACGCTCAAGCGGTCCTGCGTGCCCGGCAGCAAGGGCCGCTCGGGTGCGTTGTTGCTGAAGAGGAGCACCCGGGTGTCGCGCTCGAAATGCGTGGCCTGCTCGCCCCGTGCCTTGTCGGCAAAGCGGGAGGGCGCCAGCCCCTCGGACCGCAGGCGGCCGGTGCTTTCCTGGGCGCGCGGCGACGGCTGCAGCGGCGACGAATATTCCTGCCTGGCTTCGTACTGCTCGCCGTCCTGGCGCCAGAGCAACTCGCCGTCGCCGTTCCACGCCTGCCCGCGCGAGCGGCCGGTGACGGCGTAGCGCAGGTGGACGGAGCCGGGAAAGGCGAACGCCGTCTCCGGCGCCAATGGAACCGCACCTGCCGACGCCGACGCCGCTTCAGGCGCGGGAGCGATGTCGGCAACGGGCGCAGGAGCCGATGCCGCGGCCGACGCAGGCTGCACCGGCGCAGCCGCGGCTGGCTCGGTGACCGGCGCCGCCGCAGTTGGCGTCGATGTCACTGCTGGCCGCGGCGGGCGCGGCCGGGGCGGGGCCGGCTTTCTTTCCTCCAAGGCCGGTTGCCGGACCGGCGCCTGGGCGACCTGCTGCGGCCGTTCCGCACTCACCATCCGCGTCACGAACGGTCGGGCGCCCTGCCGCGGCGCTTGCCGCATCAGCGACGGTGCGAGCGCCAGCAGGTGGACAGCCAGCACACCCGCGGTCAGCGCGACCAACGGCCTGGTGGGCGCCGTCTGCCGCAAGCTCACCCCCGCCATCCCAGGTCGCTGGAGAGCTGCGACGCGGCCGCGCGCAGTGGACGGTCGACCGCGCCCTTCCATTCCGGGTCGAAGGTGCCGGCCGAACCGACTGCGACGATGCCCAGCACCATGTGGCCGTCGGAATCGAACACCGGCGCGCAGAAGCCGACGATGCCGGGCAGCAGCGTGTCGACGACCCGCGCGGCGCCGCGCTGGCGCACTTCGTCGAGCAGCTGGCGCGCCTGCGCCATGCTGGAGGGCAGGTCGGTGCGCCCCAGTTTCTGCGAACGGGTGATCTCCTCCTTGAGCATCGGAGCGATGGCCTCGCGCGACACGTAGGCCGCGAAGCAGCGGCCGGTCGCCGAGGTGAGGAGCGGCATCACGTCGCCGAGCCGCAGGTTCACCGTGACGGTGTACGGCGACTCTTCCCAGTGGATGATGGTCGGGCCGTGGTTGCCCCAGACGGCGAGGGCCAGCGTGTGGCCGCCGATCTGCTCCATGATCTGCGGCACCCGTTCGCGCGCCAGCTTGACGGCGTCGATGCGCGAGAGCGATGCGAGTCCCAGCTTGAGCGCCGCCGGCCCGAGGTCGTAGCGGGTGCTGATCGCGTCCTGCGCCACGAGTTCGAGGCGCTGGAAGCTCACCAGATAGCGGTGGGCCTTGGCCGCGCTCATGCCGGCGGCGGCTGCGAGGTCCCGCAGCATCAGCGGACCGGCCGCCTTGCCCAGCACGTCCAGCAGCCCGAAACCGACCTCGACCGACTGGATCCCCGCGCGCTCCTTCATGGGCGCCCGCCTCCGCTAGAATTACGTTTAGGTAAATTCATTTCACAATGCGTAATGTGCTGGAACTCTAGCGCATGCGCTGTTCGGGAGCAAATCCAATGAAGCTTGCAACGTACAGGGACGGCTCGCGCGACGGCCAGCTGGTGGTGGTGTCGCGTGACTTGAGCACGGCGCATTATGCGACCGGCATCGCGGCGAAACTGCAGCAGGTGCTGGACGACTGGAGCTTCATCTCGCCGCAGCTGCAGGACCTGTACGAGAGCCTGAACAGCGGCAAGGCCCGCCACGCATTTCCCTTCGATCCGGCCCAGTGCATGGCGCCGCTGCCGCGTGCCTACCAGTGGGCGGACGGCTCGGCCTACATCAACCACGTGGAACTGGTGCGGGCCGCCCGCAACAGCGAAGTGCCCAAGACCTTCTACGAAGACCCGCTGATGTACCAGGGCGGCAGCGACGACTTCCTGGGCCCACGCGACGACGTGATCGTGCCTTCCGAGGAGTACGGCATCGACTTCGAGGCCGAGGTCGCGGTGATCACCGGCGACGTCCCGATGCTGGCGACGCCGGAGCAGGCGCTGGACGGCATCCGCCTGCTGATGATCGCCAACGACGTCTCGCTGCGCAACCTGATCCCCGCCGAACTGGCCAAGGGCTTCGGCTTCTTCCAGAGCAAGCCGGCGACCGCTTTCAGCCCGGTCGCGATCACGCTGGACGAAGTCGGCGAGGCCTGGGACAAGGGCCGCCTGGACCTGACGCTGCAAAGCGCATGGAACGGCCGCAAGGTCGGCATGTGCGACGCCGGCCCCGAGATGACCTTCCACTTCGGCCAGCTGATCGCGCACATCTGCAAGACCCGCAACGTGCGCGCCGGCAGCATCGTCGGCTCCGGCACGGTGAGCAACAAGGGCGTGGCCGGCAAGGACGGCAAGACCGAGTGGCCCAAGGGCTACAGCTGCATCGCCGAGAAGCGCGCCATCGAAACCATCCAGGACGGCAAGCCGTCCACCGAATTCATGAAGTTCGGCGACACCATCCGGATCGAGATGAAGGGCAGGGACGGCCAGAGCCTGTTCGGCGCCATCGAGCAGAAGATCGTCGCGCCGGCGAAGTGATCGCCAGGAGACTTTCCACCGTGCAACGCAGAAGCTTTCTCGCGGCGGCCGGCGCAGCGCTGGCGGCCACCGGCACCGCCCGCGCGCAGTCCACGTTTCCCGACCAGCCGATCCGCTGGGTCGTTCCCTACCCCGCCGGCGGCGGCACCGACGTGCTGGCGCGCACGGTGGCCGAGGCCATGCGCGCCTCGCTCGGTCAGCAGATCCTGGTCGACAACCGCCCCGGCGCGGCCACCAACATCGGCGGCGAGCTGGTCGCGCATGCGAAGGCCGACGGCTACACGGTGATGTCGGCCGACAACGCGATCCTTGCGTACAACGAGCACCTGTTCGGCAAGTTGCCGTTCAATCCGGAGAAGGACTTCACGTACATCGGCGCGATGGCGCGCTTCCCGCTGGCGCTGGTCGTGCACCCGGACTTCCCCGCGAAGACCGTGAAGGAATTCGTCGCCCACGCCAAGGCCAATCCCGGCAAGCTCAATTACGCGTCGCCCGGCAACGGCTCGCCGCACCACCTCGCGATGGAGCTGTTCAAGAACCGCACCGGCGCCTTCATCACGCACATCCCCTACCGCGGCGCCGCGCCGGCCATGCAGGACGTGATGGGTGGCCAGGTGCCTTGCATGTTCCTGGACCTTGCGGGCGGCCTGGCGACGATGCAGTCCGGCAAGGTGCGGGTGCTGGCGATCGGGTCGGCCAGGCGCGCTCCGTCGCTGCCCAGCGTGCCCACGCTGGCCGAGGCCGGCCTGCAGAACGTGGAGGTCTATGCCTTCCAGGGCCTGCTCGGCCCCGCCGGCCTGCCCGACGCGATCACCGCACGCCTGAACAGCGAGTTGAACAAGGCACTGGCCAATGCCACGGTGCAAAAGCGCGCCGCCGACTTCGGCATGGAAGTGCTGCCCGGCACGCCCGCGCAGTTCAAGGTCATGGCCCGCGCCGAAGCCGCGCGCTGGGGCCCCATCATCAAGGCGGCGGGCGTCAAGCTGGACTGACCTGGTCGGCGCCTGCGCCGACCAGGCGCCATATTCGCCCCCGCACGACAACGCGCCCGGGGGAGCGCTTTTCACCGCTGGCGGATGGCCGGGCCCTAGGACGCCGGATGGCATCAAACCGCCCGGCGGCCGGCAGCGAGATCTACCCCATCAACCCGGCAACAGCACCTTGTCGACGACATGGATCACGCCGTTGGACTGGTAGACGTCGGCGATGGTCACGGTGGCGGAGCCGCCCTTGGCGTCGGTGATCAGCACGTTCGACCCGCTCATGGTCGCGACCAGCGTGCCGCCGCTGGCGGTCTTGAGCAGGGCGCGGCCGTTGCCGGCGCGGATCTGCTGCGAGAGCGTGGCGGCATCCATGCGGCCCGGCACCACGTGGTAGGTCAGCACCTGCGTCAGCATCGGCTTGTTCTCGGGCTTGAGCAGGGTCTCGACCGTGCCCGCCGGCAGCGCGGCGAAAGAAGCATTGGTCGGCGCGAACACGGTGAACGGGCCGGGGCTCTTGAGCGTGTCGACCAGGCCGGCGGCTTTCACGGCGGCGACGAGCGTCGTGTGGTCCCTGGAATTGACGGCGTTGTCGACGATGTCCTTGCTGGGATACATCGCGGCGCCGCCCACCATCGGCGCGGCCATCGACGAGGGCGAAGCGCCCATCGGGCTGTCCATCGTCGACGCACAGGCGCCGAGCAGGGACGTGGAGACACAGGCGGCAAGCAAGAGTTTTTTCATGGGATCGCTCCGGGTTGAACGCAGGAGACCGTCCCCTGCTGCAATGGATACGCGCCCGCCATGGCGCCGGATTCAGCCTGTGCGGGCGAAAGCCCGGATACTGGAGCCGCCATGGACACGCAAGCCAACGCAGCCCGCTCCGAGCCGCCTTCCGCCAGGGCGCCGCGCTGGCGCTGGTTGCCGGCCGAGGGCGGCTGGAAGTACCACCTGCTGCTCGCCGTCGCGGGCGTGCTGGTGCTGGGACCGCTGGCAGGCGTCACCGCGGCGTACATGAACTTCTCGCTCGGCTTCTTCGTCGGCGGCCAGGTGCTCGCCGGCCTGCTCGGCTCCAGCGTGACCGCCGGCTACGGCGCGAGCGGCAGGCACGGCGCCAACTACATCCAGACCGCGGCGGCCTCGGTCGCCAGCATGAGCGGCCTGGCGGTGCTGATCCAGGCCATGGTCTGGATGGGACTGCCGCAGCCGCCGGCGTGGCAACTCGTCGCCTACATGCTGTGCATCGGCATGTTCGGTGTCGGCGTCGGCATGCTGTACACGCCGGTGCTGGTCGACCGCTTGCGGCTGGACTTCCCCTCGGGGCTGGCGGTCGCCAACATCCTGCGGGCGCTGACCGACCCGGCGCTGCTGCGGCGCGCGATCGGGCGGCTGGGCGGCGGCGTCGCAGCCGGCCTGGCGCTCGGACTGGCGACGCCGCGGATCGCCTGGCTGGGCGCGATCGAGCTGTCGATGTCGACCTTCGGCGCCGGCATGGTGGTCGGCGCGCGCATCGGCATCCCGGTCGTCGTCGGCGGCCTGCTTGGCTGGGCGCTGCAACCCTTCTTCGTGTCCATCGGCTGGCTCGCCGCGGGCGACCCGTTCCGCAAGATCACCTTCCTGATCGCGCTGGGCACGATCATGGGCGCCGCGCTGGTGGACCTGGGCCTGATCCTTTGGCGTGCGCAACGCGGCCTGCGCAGCGGCGTACCGCGTGAGGTCCAACCGCAGGACGACTGGAAGCGCGTCCACACCGGCCGGCTGGTGCTCTGGCTGCTGGTCTGGGGCGGCGGGATCGTCGCCACCGGGCATCTGCTGCTCGGGCAACCGCTGTTCTTCCTGCTGTTCGCCAT
>JAQGNJ010000227.1 GCA_028291885.1 Ramlibacter sp.
CAGTGAATACCCTGTGGACACGCTGTCCATCCACATGAACACTAGTGACAACCGGCTGAAGTCACTTCCCCAACCACGAGAATCCGCCCGATGGGACCCCTGCAAGGCTTTCGCATCATCGACATGACGTCGGTCCTCATGGGTCCGTTCGCCACCCAGGCGCTCGGCGACATGGGCGCGGACGTGATCAAGGTCGAGGCGCCGCAAGGGGACGTCGTGCGCCAGATCGGCCCCGCGCGCCACGACGACATGGGCGCGATCTTCCTGAACACGAACCGCAACAAGCGGTCGCTCTCGCTCGACCTGAAGCGGCCCGAAGGCATCGCCGTGCTGCGCCGCCTCATCGCCGACGCCGATGTGCTGGTCTACAACGTGCGGCCGCAGGCGATGGCGCGCCTGGGCCTGGACTACGAGGCCGTGGAGAAGATCAACCCGCGCATCGTCTACGCCGGCCTGTTCGGCTTCGGCCAGGACGGCCCCTATGCCGCGCGGCCGGCCTACGACGACCTGATCCAGGGCGCGGCCACGCTCTCGCACCTGATCGCCCGCGCCGGCGACGGCACGCCCCGCTACGTGCCCACGGCGATGGCGGACCGCATCGTCGGCATCACGGCGGTGAGCGGCATCCTGGCCAGCCTGCTCGCGCGGGGCCGCACCGGCCACGGCCAGCGCGTCGACATCCCGATGTTCGAGACGATGGTGGGCTTCGTGCTCGGCGACCACCTCGGCGGCCTCACATACGAGCCTCCGCTGGACGGCGGCGGCTACGCGCGGCAGCTGTCGCCGCACCGGCGCCCGTACCGCACGAAGGACGGCTACATCTGCGCCCTCGTCTACAACGACAAGCAGTGGGAAGGCTTCCTGCGCGCCATCGGCCGCGAGTCCCTGCTCAAGGAAGATGCGCGGTTCGCCACGTTCGCGAACCGCTCGCGCAACATCGACTTCGTCTACGAGCAGCTGCTGGGCATCTTCGAGGAGCGCACGACGGCCGAGTGGATGCGCGTGCTGGAAGAGGCCGACATCCCGATGATGCCGATGCACGACTTCCAGAGCGTGCTCGAGGATCCCCACCTCGCCGCCACCGGGTTCTTCAGCACCGTGGAGCACCCCACCGAGGGCACCATCCGCTCGATGCGCGCCCCTGTCAGCTTCTTCGGCACGCCGGCCGGCCCGGTCAGGCACGCGCCAGGCCAGGGCGAGCACAGCGTGGAGATCCTGCGCCAGGCCGGCTACAGCGCCGGGGAAATCGATTCGCTTCTCTCCAGCGGCGCCGTGCAGGCTCCGCCGGCTCCCCCTTCCAAGGACAACACAGCGTGAATTTCGAACTGAGCGAACAGCAGGAAAGCATCCGCGAAGCCATCGCGCGCATCTGCACGCGATTCGACGACCAGTACTGGTTCGACCGCGACCATGACGGCCGCTTCCCCGAAGAGCTTTACCGCGCGCTGGCCGACGACGGCTGGCTGGGCATGTGCATCGGCGAGCAGTACGGCGGGGCCGGCCTGGGCGTGACCGAGGCGGCGATCATGATGCAGGCCATCGCCCAGTCGGGCGGCGGCATGTCGGCCGCATCGGCGGTGCACATCAACCTGTTCGGCCTGAACCCGGTCGCCGTCTTCGGCAACGAGGAGCAGCGGCGCCGCATGCTGCCGCCGGTGGCCCGCGGCGAGGCCAAAAGCTGCTTCGGCGTGACGGAGCCCAACACGGGCCTGAACACGACGCAGCTGAAACTGCGCGCGGTCCGCAAGGGCGACCGCTATGTCGTCAACGGCCAGAAGGTCTGGATTTCGACCGCGAAGGTGGCCGACAACATCCTGCTGCTGGCGCGGACCACGCCGCTGGAAGAAGTGAAGAAGCCCACGCAGGGCCTGAGCCTGTTCTACACACCTTTCGACCGCAGCCGGATCACGGTGCACGAGATCGAGAAGATGGGACGCAAGTGCGTCGATTCCAACGAGCTCTTCTTCGAGGATTTCGAGATCCCCGCCGAGAACCTGATCGGCGAGGAAGGGCGCGGCTTCGAATACATCCTGCACGGCATGAATCCGGAGCGCGTCCTGATCGCGGCCGAGGCCGTGGGACTGGGCCGCGTCGCCCTGCAGCGCGCCACGGCCTACGCCAAGGAGCGCAACGTCTTCAACCGGCCGATCGGCAAGAACCAGGGTATCCAGCATCCGCTCGCGCAGAACTGGATGGAGCTGGAGGCGGCCAACCTCATGGTGATGAAGGCGGCGTGGGAGTACGACAGCGGCAAGGATTGCGGCGCCAGCGCCAATGCGGCGAAGTTCCTGGCGGGTGAGGCCGGCTTCAACGCCTGCCAGCAGGCCGTGATGACGCACGGCGGCTTCGGCTACGCGAAGGAATACCACGTCGAGCGCTACCTGCGCGAATCGCTGATCCCGCGCATCGCGCCGATCAGCCCGCAGCTGGTGCTTTGCTATATCGCCGAGCGGGTGCTCGGCCTGCCCAAGTCGTACTGACCGATGCCGACCGGCACGCACGCCCCGGCGCGAAGCGGCCCCCTGGCCGGGCTGCGCGTCGTCGAATTCGCCGGCATCGGGCCGGCGCCGTTCTGCGGCATGCTGCTGGCCGACCTCGGCGCGCAGGTGCTGCGCCTGGACCGCACCGAACCCAGTGGCCTGGGCATTCCGCGCCCGGCGCGGTTCGACCTGCTGCTGCGCGGCAAGCGTTCCATGCGGGTCGACCTGAAGGACAAGGCCGGCCTGGCCCTGGCGCGCAGCATCGTGGCGCGGGCGGATGCTCTCATCGAAGGCTTCCGTCCCCGGACGATGGAGCGCATCGGCCTCGGCCCGGACGTGTGCCTTGCCGACAATCCGAAACTCGTCTACGGCCGCATGACGGGCTTCGGCCAGGAGGGCCCGCTCGCGCAGGCGGCGGGCCATGACCTGAACTACCTGGCGCTCACCGGCGCGCTGCATGCGATCGGCCGCGAAGGCGGCCCGCCGACGCCCCCGCTGAACCTGGTCGCCGACTACGGCGGCGGCGGCCTGATGCTGGCCTTCGGCATGGTCAGCGCCGTGCTGCATGCCCGCGCGACCGGCCAGGGGCAGGTGGTCGACGCGGCGATGGTCGACGGCGTGGGCGCGCTGATGACGCCATTGCACGGCCTCATCGCCGCCGGCCTGCAAACGGGCCCGCGCGGCACCAACCTGCTCGATTCCGGCGCGCCCTTCTACGACGTGTATCGCTGCGCCGACGGCGAGTACATCAGCCTGGCGCCGATCGAAGCGAAGTTCCAGCAGGTGTTTCGCGACAAGCTCGCGGCTGCCGGCGTCGACGCGCCGGACCTGCCCGCCTTCGACGACCGCGCCAACTGGCCGCGCCTGCGCCAACGGCTCGCGGCGATCTTCGAATCGAGAACACGCGCGCAGTGGTGCGAGGCGCTCGAAGGCAGCGACAGCTGCTTCGCGCCCGTGCTCTCGCCGACCGAGGCGCCGCGCCATCCGCACAACGCCGCGCGCCACAACTTCGTCGAGATCGGCGGCGTCACGCAGCCGGCGCCGGCTCCGCGTTTCAGCGTCACCGCGCCGGACCTGCCCGAGCCGCCGGGGCAGGACGGCGGCGAGCAATGGGCCGCGGCCTGGGGCGTCCCTCGGGACCAGCTAACGGCATGCGGGTACGACCCGAAGACTTAGGAAAGCACAGCATGGCAGGATTGCATTACGAGGAATTTTTCGAGGGCCAGGAATTCACGCACGACTGGTCGCGCACGGTCACCGAAATGGACAACACGCTGTTCAGCCTGCTGACGATGAACCCGCAGCCGCTGCACCTGGACGCGCATTTCTCCGCCGGCACCGAATGGGGCCAGCGTCTTTTCAACAGCCTCTACACGCTGGGAATCCTGGTCGGCATGACAGTCAACGACACGACCATGGGCACGACAGTGGCCAACCTGGGCATGACCGACGTGCGTTTCCCCAAGCCCGTGTTCCATGGCGACACGCTCAAGGCGCGCACCCGCGTGGTCTCGGTGCGCGCCAGCAAGTCGCGTCCCGACACCGGCCTGGTCGAGTTCGAGCACACGGCCCTGAACCAGCGCGGCGAGATCGTCGCCGTCTGCCGGCGCACGGCCATGATGCGGCGCAAGGCCGTGACCGCATGACGGCGCCCGACAGCGGCGACGCGATCAATCCGAGCCTGCTGTACGAGCGGCACGGGCCGGTGGTCGTGATCCGGATCAACCGGCCCGACCAGCGCAACGCGATCAGCGGCGAAGTGCGCTCCGGCCTGTTCACCGCATTCGAGCGCTTCGAGCAGGACGATCGCGCGCTGGTCGCCATCCTCACCGCCACCGGCGACAAGGCTTTCTGCGCCGGCATGGACCTGAAGGAGGCCGCCGAATCGGGCCTGGCGGTGCCGCCGCCCGGCTTCCTGCCGATCATCGGCGACAGCATCCGCGTGACCAAGCCCACCATCGCCGCCGTCAACGGGCTGGCCTTCGCCGGCGGCTGGCTGCTTGCCCAGATGTGCGACCTGTGCATCGCCGCCGAGCACGCGACCTTCGGCATCACCGAGGCGCGCGTGGGGCGCGGCATGCCGTGGGCGGCCCCGCTCGTGAGCATGGTGCAGCAGCGCGCCGTGATGGAGCTGCTGCTGACCGCCGAGCCCATCACCGCGCAGCGCGCCTACGAGATCGGCTTCGTCAACCACGTCGTGCCGGGTCCCGAAGTCCTGCCGCGCGCCATGGCGATGGCGGCAAGGATCGCCGCCAACGCGCCGCTCACGGTGCGGGCCGCGCGCGAACTCGTCTATCTCTCCACCGAGATGGGGCGCTCCGCCGCGCAGCGTGCGGCGGCGCATCTGTTCGAGAAGGTTTACCTGAGCGAGGACGCCCAGGAAGGTCCCCGTGCATTCCGAGAAAAACGAACACCCGCCTGGAAAGGGCGATGAGAAAGAAGAATGACCCAACCCAGTGTTTACCAAACCACCCGCGGCATCGTCAACGCGATCGACACCTTCGTCATGGTCGTCGGCTGCGCGATGCTTTTCGTGCTGATGCTCATCGTGGTCGCCGACGTGTCGCTGCGCTACCTCTTCAACGCCCCGCTGCAGTGGGCGTATGAACTGGTGTCGAGCTACCTGATGCCCGGTCTCTTCTTCTTCGCGGTCTCGCACACGCTGAAGGCGCATGCGCACGTTTCGGTCGACATCGTGCACAACTACATCGGCCGACGAACGCGGTATGTGTTCGAGGCCATCGCCACGCTCGTGTCGATCCCGGCGTTTGCGATCTGCACCTGGGTGTCGGCGCGCAACACCCTGCTCGATTTCACGACCTCCGCCGAATCGACCAGCGGGCTGGCCGTGCCGACCTGGACGATCAGCGTCATGCTGCCGATCGGCTTCGGCCTGCTCACGATCCGGCTGATCCTCAATGCCGTCGGCTACCTGGGCACGCTCGCGAACGGTCGGGAGCTGCTGGCGCTGCCCCCGATCGCGGGCACCGAGGAGCATGCGCAATGATGGCCGCCGGAATCACCCTGCTGCTGTTCGTGCTGCTGGCGCTCGGCACGCCGGTGGCGTTCTCGCTGGCGATCGCCGGCAGCCTGGGCCTGTTCATGATCGGCGGGCTCGACGTGCTGGCGGGCGTCATCACGACGACGCCGCTGTCCACCGCCGGCAGCTATGAGCTGATCTCGGTCCCGATGTTCATCCTGATGGCGGAGTTCGTCATCCTGAGCGGCGTCGCGGACGGGCTCTTCACGGCGGCCAAGACCTGGGTGGGCCGCGTGCCGGGCGGCCTGGGCATGGCCACCGCGCTGGCCGGTGCCGGCTTCGGCGCGATCTCCGGCTCGAGCACCGCCTCCGCCGCGACGCTCTCGTCGACCACCATGCCGGCGATGCTCAAGCAGGGCTACGACCCCAAGCTCGCCGGTGGCGTGGTCGCGATCTCGGGGACCCTGGCGATGCTGATTCCTCCCAGCATCGCCCTGGTGCTGTACGGGATCATCGCCGACGTCAACATCGGCCAGCTCCTCATCGGCGGCGTGATCCCGGGCATCCTGGTGACGCTCACGATCATGGCCACGGTCTATGTGCTCGTCGTCATCGATCCGTCTTCGGCGCCGCGCGGCCAGGCCTACACGATGAGGGAGAAGATCCGCTCGCTCAAGGTCGTCGGCCCGATGCTGCTGCTGTTCATGGCCGTCACCGGTGTCATCTACAGCGGCATCGCCACGCCGACCGAGGCCTCGGGCATCGGCGCCTTCGGCGCCTTCCTGCTGGCCATCAAGGAGGGCACGGTCAACCGCAAGAGCATGGTCAAGGCGCTCACGCACGCCGCGCACGCCAGCTGCATGATCATCATGATCATCGTCTGCGCCAAGATCTTCGGCTACTTCCTGACGATGACCCAGAGCACGCAGGCGATCGTGAGCTGGGTCGGCTCGCTGGGCGTGTCGCCCTGGATCGTGCTGGTGATCATCCTGTTCGGCTACCTCGTCCTGGGCTGCCTGATGGACCAGGTCGCCATCCTGATCCTCACGGTGCCCGTCGTCCTGCCGCTGATCAAGGCGCTGGGGTTCGACCCGGTGTGGTTCGGCGTCATCGTCATTGTCGTCGCCGAGGTCGGCCTCGTGACGCCACCCGTGGGCCTGAACGTCTTCGTCGTCGCCCGCTACGCGAAGCGGCCGCTGCAGGAGATCTTCGCCGGCGTCTGGCCCCACGTCTTCAGCCACCTGCTGCTGCTGGCCGTGCTGGTCGCGTTCCCATCGATCGTCCTGTGGCTGCCCCAGCAGATGGCGCCCTGATCCGTTTTCCTCCTCACCCACAACGAAAGGTTGCCACCATGACCAAGCTGATTCAAAAGGCGCCCCTGGCCCTCGCCGCCGCAGCGCTCCTGGCCGCCGGCGCGGCCCACGCCCAGACCGTGAAGATCAAGATCGCCGACTCGTTCCCGGTCGGCCACTACCTGCCGAAGTACGTCACGACGCCGATGATCGAACGGCTGAAGGCGAACCCGGCCGCCAAGGGCATCGAGTTCGAGTACTACCCGGCCGAGCAGATGGGCAAGGCCAA
>JAQGNJ010000077.1 GCA_028291885.1 Ramlibacter sp.
ATGCGACGCGCACGACGATCACGGTCACCAATACGGCGGCGGCCACGAGCAGGTACTGCCGCAGCGCCGCGGCGGGCAGTTCCGCCACGATGGGCCGGATCTGCAGACCGATGAAGATGAAGGCGAAGATGTTGAGCGCGAAGATCACGGTGGCCCACACCGCATTGGTCGGAATGCGGACGCGGGCCGGAATCCGCGCCGGTGCCGTGCGGGCGAGCGTCATGGCGAAGCACACCGTCGTCAGCACGCCCGAGAGCCCGGCGCGCTCCGCCACCAGCCACACGGTGAACGTGCCGACGAACTGCAAGATGATGGCCGTCGGAACGTGCTGCACGCGCTCCAGCAGGCGCTGCGTGAGCCATCCAAGCGCCGGGCCGGCCACCAGGCTTCCCAGCACAGCGATCACCAGGCCTGGCGCCATGGCGACCAGGGAGAAGCTGGACGCGGTCGCGGCGCCGACTGCCACGCGGTAGATCAACAGCGCACTGGCGTCGTTGAGGAGACTCTCGCCTTCGCGCACGGTGAGAATCCGTTGCGGCGGGCGCAGCGAGCGCAGCACCGCGGTCGCGGCAACGGCATCCGGCGGCGCGACGATCGCGCCCAGCGCGACGGCCGCTGCCCAGGGCATGCCAGGAACCATTGCATGGGCGACGACCGCGACCGCTGCGGTGGTCAGACCGACCGCAAAGATCACCAGTCCCAGCAGCGGCGCCCAGTTGTCCCGCAGGTCGCGCAACGAGGCGTCGAACGCGGCGTCCAGCAGGACCGGTGCGACAAACAGGGCCAGCACCAGCTCGGGCGGCAAGGCCGGACTGGGAGCGCCCGGCACGAAGGCGAGCAACGCGCCGCCGATCGCCAGGAACACCGGATAGGGTGCGCCCACCTTCCGCGCCGCCGCCGAGAGCAGTACCGCGGCGACGAAGATCGCCAGGATCTGTTCGAGTTCCTGCATGCCGGCCAGTATGGCAGCGCGCTCCGCAGGCGCCGGTTCAGCCGCCGCCGACGCCCGGTTGTCCCCGGGCGCGTTGCGGCCGTTTGTCAGGCGTTGCCGGGCAGGCGCTCCAGCAGCTTGTCCAGCGTGACGGGGTAGTCGCGCACGCGAACGCCGGTCGCGTTGTAGATGGCGTTGGCGATCGCCGCGCTCACGCCGCAGATGCCCAGCTCGCCGACGCCCTTCGCCTTCATGGGCGACGACATGGCGTCGACCTCGTCGAGGAAGATGACGTCATGGTGCGGGATGTCGGCATGCACGGGCACTTCGTAGCTCGCCAGGTCGTGGTTGACGAAGAAGCCCAGGCGCTTGTCCACCGCCAGTTCCTCCATCAAGGCGCCGCCGACGCCCATGGTCATCGCGCCGATGACCTGGCTGCGCGCCGACTTGGGGTTCAGGATGCGGCCCGCCGCGCACACCGCAAGCATGCGGCGCACACGGATCTCGGCCGTGAAAGCATCGACCCCCACTTCGACGAAGTGGGCGCCAAAGGTCGATTGCTGGGTTTTCTTCGCCAGGTCGCCGTATTCCATCAAGTCCTCGGCGACCAGCTCACCCCGACGCGCCACCTCGGCGAGCGACATGCTGCGGCCACCCGAACGAACCTGTCCATCCGAGAAGCTTGCCTGGGCCGGGTCAAAACCGAGCTTGCGGGCCACCGCCTCGCGCAGCTTCACGCAGGCGGCGTAGACGCCCGCGGTGGAACTCGCGGCGCCCCACTGGCCGCCGGATCCGGCGGAGACCGGGAAGTTGGAGTCGCCCAGGCGCACGAAGACGCTGCCCAGGGGCACGCCCATCATCTCGGCGGCCGTCTGCGCGATGATGGTGTAGCTGCCGGTGCCGATGTCGGTCATGTCGGTTTCGACGGTCACCATGCCGCGGCGGTCCAGGCGGACCCGCGCAGCCGACTTCGAGACGGGCGCGCCGCGGTAGGCGGACGCCACGCCCATGCCCACCAGCCAGCGCCCGTCGCGGACTTGCGCCGGACGCGCGTTTCGCTTGCTCCAGCCGAACCGATCTGCGCCCAGCCGCAGGCATTCGACCAGCTGCCGTTGCGAGAAGGGCTGACCCGCCGCTTTCGCATCGTTCTGCGCCGCCTCGGGCTTGCGGCCCTGCGGATCGTCCTTGGACTGTTCGCCGCTGTTGTCCGGCACCACCTGGGTGTCGTTGCGGATGCGCAGCTCCACGGGGTCGATCCCGAGCTTCTCCGCCAGTTCGTCCATGGCGGCTTCGAGCGCCATGTGCCCGGTGGCTTCGCCGGGTGCGCGCATGGCGTTGGCCTCTGGCAGGTCGAGCACCGCGAGCCGGGTCGCGGTCATCCGGTTCGGGCCCGCATAGAGCATGCGGGTCTGGTGGACGGAGCCGTCGGGCTTGCCTTGCGGCAGGTCGCCCGACCAGCTCTCGTGACCGATCGCGGTGATCCTGCCGTCGCGTGTCGCTCCGATGCGAACACGCTGGATGGTCGCGGGCCGGTGCGTCGTGTTGTTGATGACGAGCGCGCGCTGCAAGGCGACCTTGACCGGGCGGCGCGCGGCGCGTGCCCCCAGCGCGGCCAGCACTGCGTCCGCACGGACGAACAGCTTGGAGCCGAAGCCGCCGCCCACGAACGGGGAGACCAGCCTGACCTTGGCTTTGGCGATGCCAAGCGTCCTGGCCAGCTCGTCGCGGCCCCAGTCGACCATCTGGTTGGAGGTCCAGACCGTGAGCTCGTCGCCTTTCCACGCTGCGACGGTCGCGTGCGGCTCCACCATGGCGTGCGACTGGTCCGGCGTCGTGAACGTGGCGTCGACCTGCACCGGGGCAGCGGCAAAGGCGCCGGCGAAATCACCGACACCAGAGTCACTTGCACCGCCGCTGCTGCCCTCGGGCTTGACGGCGCCGTCCTTCGCCTTGGCCAGGTCGTAAGTGCCCGGCGCGCGCTCGTAATCCACGCGGACCAGCTGCGCCGCGGCGCGCGCCTGCTCGAAAGTTTCTGCCACCACCAGCGCCACTGCCTGGTGGTAGTGATCGATCTGCGGCCCGCCCAGCAACTTGGCCGTGTTGTATTGGCCCTTGCCCAGCGTGCCGGCGGACCGCGCCGTCACGATGGTGAGCACGCCGGGCGCGCGCCGGGCGCGCTCCAGGTCCATGGAGCGGATGCGGCCCTTGGCGATGGCCGACCCGACGATGTAGCCGTAGGCCTGGTTGGTGGCGACTTCGTGGCGCTCGTACGCGTACGGAGCGGTGCCGGTGGTCTTCAGCACGCCTTCGACGCGGTCGACCGGTTTGCCGACGATCTTGAGCTGGTCGATCGGATTGGTGGTCGCGGGGGAATCGAATTTCATGGAATCAGCTCCTGGCCTGGTTCAGAACGGACGCCAGCGTGCGCTCGGCCAGCGGCAGCTTGAATGCGTTGTCGTGGGTTGGGTGGGCGCCGGCGAGCAGCCTCTCGGTCACGGCGCGCGCGCCGCGCGGCATCTCGGCTTCGGCGGCCTCGACCCGCCAGGGCTTGTGCGCCACGCCCCCCAGGGCCACGCGGCCCGTGCCATCGCGCTGGACGATCGCCGCCACGGAGACGAGTGCGAAGGCATACGAGGCCCGGTCACGCACCTTGTGATACAGCTGGGTCCCGCCAACCGGCGCGGGCAGCGTCACGGAGGTGATCAGCTCACCCGGCTGCAGGTTGCTGTCGATGTGGGGCGTGTTGCCGGGCAGGCGGTGGAAGTCGGCGATCGGAATGACGCGGGCGGCGCCATCCGCCCGCACGGTCTCCACGGTGGCATCGAGGGCGCGCAAAGCGACGGCCATGTCGCTCGGGTGGGTGGCGATGCAGGCGTCGCTGCCGCCCACGATCGCATGCTGGCGGTTGTAGCCGCCCAGGGCGGAACAGCCGCTGCCGGGCACGCGCTTGTTGCATGGCATGTTGGTGTCGTAGAAGTAGGGGCAACGGGTGCGCTGCAGCAGGTTGCCTGCCGTGGTTGCCATGTTGCGCAACTGGCCGGAGGCGCCGGCCACGAGGGCGCGGGACAGCACACCGTACTCGCGGCGCACCCGGGCATCGGCGGCCAGGTCGGCATTGCGCACCAGCGCACCGATGCGCAGCCCGCCCTGCGCTGTGGGCTCGATCCTGTCCAGGCCCAAGCCGTTCACGTCGACGAGGTGCGCCGGGGTTTCGATCTGCAGCTTCATCAGGTCCAGGAGATTGGTGCCGCCCGCGACGAACTTCGCGCCCGGCTTGGCTGCGACGGCGGCGGCCGCCTGGGCCGGCGTGTTCGCACGCTCGTAGGTGAAGGGCTTCATGCCTTGCCTCCCGCGACTTCGGTGATCGCATCGACGATGTTGGAGTAAGCGCCGCAGCGGCAGATGTTGCCGCTCATGCGCTCGCGCAGTTCGGCGGCCGAGACCAGCGGCTGAACCGTGATGTCGGTGGCGACATGGCTCGGCACGCCGCGCCTGATCTCGTCGAGAACGCCCACGGCGGAGCAGATCTGCCCCGGCGTGCAATAGCCGCACTGGTAGCCGTCGTGCCTGATGAAGGCGGCCTGCATCGGGTGCAGCGACTTCGGCGTGCCCAGGCCTTCGATGGTGGTGACCTTGGCGCCCTGGTTCATCACCGCCAGGCTCAGGCAGGAGACGATGCGCCGCCCGTTCACCAGCACCGTGCAGGCGCCGCACTGGCCCTGGTCGCAGCCCTTCTTGGTGCCCGTCAGGTGCATGTGCTCGCGCAGCGCGTCCAGCAGGCTGGTGCGGGTGTCGACCTCGAGGGTGCGCGGCGTGCCGTTCACCTCCAGCGTGACGCGCGAGAGCACGGGAGCCTCGTCGGTCCGTGCCTCTGCCGCGGTGGCTGGCACGGCCGTTGCGGCAGCCGACGAGGCGCCCGCGATCAGCAGGTCTCGGCGGGAAATCGGGAACAGGTTGCTGTCATCCATGGAGTTGCGTCCGGTTGTGATGGAGGGTTAACACGGCAAACGGGCAGCATCCGATGCGGGCGCCCGGCGCGCTGTAGGGCGCGTGGTGTATTTCGCGTCGGCAGGCGCGATGTCGGCAGCTATTTGCCCTGGAAGAGGCGTCAGAAACCTCTTGCGCGAACAGGAAGGTCATGGAATGACTCTAGGCGCCGGTCGCCCTGCGGACTAGCCGGCAAAGCCTTGATGGATTCGCAAGCGCGAATTGAGATTGCGCATGCCCATCAACGAACTGCGCTCGATCACCACCTTTGCCAGAACCGCGGAGCTGGGCAGTTTGCGCAAGGCGGCGCAGGCGCAAGGCATGACGCCGCAGGCGGTCAGCCAGACGCTGGAGCAGCTGGAGCAGCACCTGGGCGTGCGCCTGTTCCACCGCACGACGCGCAGCATGGCGCTGACCGACGAAGGGCGTCAGTTTCTCGAGGCGGCGCTGCCCGCCCTGGCCGGCCTCCAGCGCGCACTGGAGATCACCCGCCGCGCCAAGGACGAAATCGCCGGGCCGCTACGCATCGGCAACTGGGTGGAGGACCGCGTCGACGTGGGCTTTCGCATCGGACCCTCTCCCGCCGAAGGCGTGATCGCGCGCAAGCTGTTCCCGCTGCAGCTGATCATCTGCGCGGCGCCGGAGTACCTTCGCCGCTACGGCGCTCCGGAGAACCTGAACGCACTGGCGGCCCACCGCTGCAGCGTGTTCCGGCATTCCGGGACCGGCCGCATCATCCCGTGGCACGTGAAGGTGGAGGACTCGGTCGTCGAGCATCAGGTGCTGCCGGCGCTGTGTCGACCTGGCTGTGGAGCGCCTGGCCGGCAAGACGGACCATGTGCTCACGGCGAAAGAACTGGCGGCCGCCGAAGCCAAGGGGCGCAAGAGCTTCAGGCGCAGGTGAGCGGCGAGCCACCTGACCGCGCATGTGTTTTTCGAACGTCCGCTGTGGGGCCAGAACCGGTCGCTATCCATCCGTGGCAGACTCACTTGCGAGTTCGCCGGCCCGAGCAAGCGGTTGCCATAGAAGTCGCGCAGTCTTCATCTCTCGCGCACGTAGGTGCCATCAATTGGAGGACGAAAATGGGCAGCAAGAACACGATCTGTCTCTGGTACGACGGCACCGCCCTGGACGCCGCACAGTTCTACGCGCAGACCTTTCCGGACAGCGCCGTGGGAGCCGTCCACCGAGCGCCTGGCGACTATCCCGCCGGCAAGCAAGGCGATGTCCTGACGGTCGAATTCACCGTCATCGGCATCCCTTGCCTCGGCCTGAACGGCGGCCCCGCGTTCAGGCACAACGAGGCATTCTCGTTTCAGGTTGCGACCGACGACCAGGCCGAAACCGATCGCTTGTGGAACGCGATCGTCGGAAACGGCGGCCAGGAAAGCGCATGCGGCTGGTGCAAGGACAGGTGGGGCCTGTCCTGGCAGATCACGCCGCGGGTCCTCATGGAAGCGATCGCCGATCCTGATCCCGCGGCGGCCAAGCGCGCCTTCGAAGCGATGATGCAGATGGGAAAAATCGACATCGCTGCGATCGAAGCCGCACGACGGGGCTGAGGCCCCTTTGGCGTTGGCTCCTGCCGCCGCTGTCAGGCGGCCGCGCCGCTTTCCGGCGCAACCAGGATGTTGATGACCTTTTCTTCCGTGCAGTCGAGGATCTCTTCGAGGGATTCCTCGCGCCCGACGCCACTGTTCTTGAGACCCCCGTACGGCACGCCACGATAGTGCGAGCCGACCCCGTTGACCCACACGAACCCGGCCTCGATGCGCTGGGCCACGCGCAGCGCGCGGTCGATGTCGCGCGTCCACACCGCGGCCGTCAATCCATAGTCGGTGTCGTTTGCCATGTCGATGGCCTCCTGCTCCGTGCGAAAGCGCAGGACGGATAGCACGGGACCGAAGATCTCCTCGCGGGCGATGCGCATCGACATGTCGACTTCCGTGAAGACGGTGGGCTCGACCCAGTAGCCGCGTTCAAAGGCGGCTCCGCGCGGGCGGTTCCCGCCGGTCGCCAGCCGGGCGCCTTGCGCGCGTCCGGCCTCGATGTACGCGAGCACTCTTTCGAACTGCGCCCGCGAGTTGATCGGCCCCATCGTGGTCTGCGGATCCAGCGGGTCGCCCAGGCGCAGCGCCCGCACGCGCGCGACGATCCTTTCCACCACGGCGTCGTGGATGTCCGCATGGAGCAGCACGCGGCTGGTCGACCCGCAGGACTGGCCTTGCCAGGCGAAGTTCATTCCGTCCACCGCCGCCTTGGCGACCCGGTCCAGGTCGGCGTCGGCGAAGGCGACGAGCGGGTTCTTGCCACCGAGTTCGAGGGTCACGTGCTTGATCGCGGTTTCCGCGGCGGCACGCTGCACCGCCATGCCGGCCTGGACCGAGCCGATCAGGCCGATGCGCTTGACGCGCGGGTGCCGCACCAGCGCCTCGCCGGTTTCCCTTGCGCCCGTCACGATCGAAACCACGCCAGGGGGCAGGGTGGCCGCACACAGTTCCGCCAGGCGCGCCGCGGACAACGGGCTCTGCTCGGAGGGCTTGAGCACGAGGGCGTTGCCGGCGATCAAGGCCGGCCCGATCCGGGTCGCCGCGAAGCCGAAGGGATGGTTGAACGCGACGATCCGCCCGATCACGCCGTAGGGCACACGCATGGTCAGGTGCAGGCTGCCCGGCACCGCGGGAATGGTCTGGCCCTTGAGCTCCCCGCCCAGCCCCGCCGCGTAGCGCAGGCGTTCGGCTGCGCCCTTCACGTCGTTGAGCATCGTGCCGACGGTATTCCCGGTATCGCGTGCTTCCAGGCGCGCCAGGGCCGGAGCATCCGCATCGATGGCATCGGCCAGGCGGCGCAGACTCGCTGCGCGGTCGGCGATGGGCAGGCGCGCCCAGGCGGGTTGCGCCCGCTCGGCGGCGGCGACTGCGCGGTTCATGTCGGCAGCCGTTGCCAGCGGAACCCGCCCGATCGGCTGTTCGTCCGCCGGGTTCAGCGACTCCAGCCACTGTCCGCTTTCGCTTTCGACGAGTTGCCCGTCGATGAGCATGAGCCCTTGGTAGTAATCGGGTGTGTTCACAAGCCTCCGGAGATCAGCAAATCGGAAGAACTATAGGGAGGTTTGGCAAGGTGAGCCGTTCGAATTAGCTTGCGAATCGCACTAAATAAGTCAATGGCCGCGCACCGGCGGGGTCGATACCATCCGGCACCAGCGATTGCCCAGCACCCAAGGAGACGGATCAAGATGCAGCCGGATTTCGAAGCCTCGAACAGGCAAGTGGAGGCGCTGACCGCGCCGGTGAACGTGACGATTGTCGGTGCCAGCGACCGGCCGGGTTCCTGGTCGGCGCGCGTCTGGGCCAACCTGAGCAACCACGGCTACACGGGCAAGATCCATCTCGTCAATCCGAAGCGCAGCGAGCTGTTCGGGCAGCCTTGCCACGCCGACCTGAGCCGGCTGCCCGAAGCGCCCGATCACCTCGCCGTCATGGTTCCGGCCCAGCAGGTCGCCGAGGCGCTGCGCAGCGGCGCCGCCGCCGGCGCCCGCAGTGCGACCATCTTTGCCGCGGGTTTCGGCGAGGACGGTTCGGCGGAAGGCCTGGCGCGCCGCGGCGAGCTGGAGCGCATCATCGCGGAGACCGGACTGGCCGTCAGCGGCCCCAACGTCATGGGCAACCTCGTCGGCAAGTGCCGGCTTGCGACGCTGACCAACACCCTGGCGCAGGAGGTCCGGCCCGGTCCGGTGGCACTGGTGGGGCAGAGCGGCGGCGTCCTGATCCACCTGAACTCCGTGCTGCTGGAGCGCGGCCTGGTTCCCGGCTACGTGCTGTGCACCGGGAACGAGGTGGGGCTCAGCACCGCGGACTGCATCGCCTACATGGCGCAGGACCCGGACGTGCGCGTCGTCCTGGCCTATGTGGAAGGCATTGCCGACATGGAGCGCTTCAAGGCCGCCTGCGCTCTCGTGCGGCAGGCCGGCAAGTCGGTGGTGGCGCTCAAGCTCGGTCAGTCCGATGCGGGCCAGCGCGCCGTGCTGGCGCATACCGGTTCGCTGGCCGGCAGCGCCTTTGCGTTCGACGCAGTGGCCGGCGAGGTGGGCGTGGTCCGCGCGGAAAACACCGACGAAGCCATCGCCCTGGTGGAGCTGCTGCTCCACGCGCGGATCCCCGAGGGACGCCGCCTGGGAGCGATCACGCTGTCGGGCGCTTTCCGGGGCATGCTGCTGGACGCGGCGGAGCAGGCCGGGGTCGGCTTTGGCCCGCTGTCGGCGCAGACGCAGGCGCGGCTCCAGTCCCTGTTCACCGTTGGCGCCAACGTCTCCAATCCGCTGGACGGCGGGTTCGGCGTGCTGACCAGCGAAGAGGTCTACCTGGCGTCGATCGCCGCCTTCGATGCCGACCCGGACATCGACATGATCCTGCTGCAGGACGAATTGCCGCGGGCGCCGGGCAACGAGCGCCTCGAAAAGAATGTCCGCGCCGCGCACGAGTTTCTCCGGACCCGGGCCACCAAGCCGATCGTGTTCACGTCCTTCGTGACGCACAGCTACGACGAGCACAGCCGGGCGCTGCGGGCGCAGGTCCCGGGCCTGGCTTTCCTGAACGAGCCGCAGAAGTCGCTGCGTGCGATCGGCAAGGCCATTCGCGTGCGCGAACTCGAGCGCATCGCCGGCGGCGCACCCGCGATGCAGGCGCCGACGCCCGGGCTGGCGATGCTGCGGGCCGAGCTCGATCAGGCCAGGGCAGCCACCGGCCCCGTGGCGCTCGACGAGCGGCGGTCCAAGGAGCTCCTGCGCAGGTACGGGATCCGCACCCCGCGCGAGGTGCTGGCACGCTCGCCTCAGGAGGCGTGCGCGGCGGCGACGGACATGGGCTACCCCGTCGTGCTCAAGGTGTCCTCGGCGGCCGTGCCGCACAAGTCGGACGTCGGCGGCGTGATCGTCAACCTGCGCAGCGACCAGGAAGTCCGCGCCGCCTTCGAGCAGATCCTGGCGAACCTGCGCCGCAACGAGGTCACGGCCGCGATCGACGGCATGCTCGTGTGCCAGCAGGTCAGCGGCGGCGTGGAGCTGGTGCTCGGCCTGCACCGCGACCCCGAGATGGGGCTCATCGCCCTGGCGGGCGCGGGCGGCGTGCTGCTCGAACTGGTCAAGGACGTCGCGCTCGCGGCGGTGCCGGTCACTGCCGAAAAGGCCCAGGACATGCTCGCGCGCACCCGCGCCGGCACGCTGCTCGACGGCTATCGCGGGAGCGGGCCCCGCGACCGGGCGGCCGCCGTGGACGCGCTGGTGAAGCTGGGGCGCATGGCGACCGAACTTGGCGACCTCATCGAATCCGTCGATATCAATCCCCTCGTCTGCCTGGCTGCCGGCGAGGGCGCGACGGCGCTCGACGCGCTCGTCGTGCTGCGGCCCGGCGCGGGCCGGTGAGCCCCGCGTCTCCACCCGTCCGATCCCAAACCCTTTGCCACGACAGTGCTCGCTTCGCGACCACGCCCTTAACACCTGGAGGAATCATGACCACTTATGCATACGAGACCGTGAAGATCGACATCGAGGACGGCATCGCCTGGGCGATGCTGAACCGGCCGGAAAAGCGCAACGCGATGAGCCCGCAGTTGCACGACGAAATGGACGACGCCCTGGCCAAACTGGAGTACGACCCGCAAGCCAAGGTGATCGTGGTGTGCGGAGCCGGCGGCAACTTCAGCGCGGGACAGGACCTGAAGAAGTTCTTCCGCGACCTCGATTCCGATCCGGCCGAGCGCAAGCGCAGCCGCATGGTCGCCAACCGCTGGCGCTGGGAGCGGCTGTTCAACTACGAGAAGCCGACCATCGCGATGGTCGAGGGCTACTGCGTGGGCGGCGCCTTCATGCAGCTGTGCGGCTGCGATTTCGCTTTTGCCGCGCACGAGGCCACCTTCTCGCTGTCGGAAATCAACTGGGGCATCCTGCCGGCGTCCCTGGTCGCAAAGGTGGTCGCCGACATGGTGCTGCCGCGCCATGCGCTCTACTACGCCTGCCTCGGGGACGCCTTCGACGGCAAGGAGGCCGAGCGGATCGGGCTGATCACCAGGTCCGTCCCGAAGGACGAGCTGCGCGCCGCGGTCGTCGAGCTGGCGGTCAAGCTGATGGGCAAGAGTCCCAACGCCTTGCGTGGCACGAAGCAGGCGATGCGTCACGTGCGCGGCATGCCCGACCCCCAGGCATACGACTACCTGGCGGAGAAGATGAAGGCCAGCCGCGTCGGCGACAAGCAGGACTCGTACAACTCGGGCCTCAAGCAGTTCCTGGACGAGAAGAGCTACAAGCCGGCCCACGGCGCATTCCGCCTGAAGCAGCTTGCCGACGAGTAAGCCGGCGGCATCCAAAAAACCAAGGAGACAAACATGCGATCCCTTCTTTCCCTGAATCGACACGGGTCCGCGACCGGGGCCGCGTCCCGGCTGGCCTGCGCCTTGGCCGCCGGCGCCGCCATGCTGCTGGCCCTCAACCCGGTGACGGCGATGGCCCAGGCCTATCCCACCGGTCCGGTGCGCATCATCGTGCCGTTCACTGCCGGCGGTGTGGCGGATGTCATCACCCGCGGCCTGGCGACCGGCCTGGCGGCGACCTGGGGCCACCCCGTGGTGGTGGAGAACAAGGCTGGGGCCAGCACCATCATCGGATCGGCGGCGGTGGCCAAGGCGCCGCCGGACGGACACACGATGCTGATGGCCAACGACCCGTCGCTGTCGATGAACCAGTACCTGTACTCCAAGCTGCCCTACGACCCGGTGCGTGATTTCACCCCGGTGATCAACGTCGCCGGCGGCGCCAGTGTGCTGATCGCATCGCCGCGGCTGAAGGCGAACAACATCACCGAGCTGATCGCGCTGGCCAAGCAGCGGCCGGGCGAGCTGACCTACGGCAGCTTCGGCGCGGGGAGCTCGACGCACCTGCGGATGGAGCTCTTTGCCGACGCACAGGGCATCAAGATGAACCACATTCCGTACAAGGGCATCGCCGACGTGATGCCCGCGGTGATGAGCGGCCAGATCGACATGGCCTTCGCTTCGGTCGCTCCCGTGCTTCCGCTGATCCGCGCCGGCAAGGTCAAGGCGCTCGGTTACGCCAATCCTGAGCGCTCGCCCGTGTTGCCCGAGGTGCCCACCTTCGTCGAGCAAGGCGTGGACTTCAACGCGCGCGCCTGGTTCGGCCTGGCTGTGCCCTCGGGCACGCCCAAGCCGATCGTCGACAAGATCGCCAGGGACGTTTCAGCGGTGATCAGCACCCGCGAGTTCGACCAGAAGTACCTCTCCGGCGTCGGCATGTACCTGCTGAACCAGGGTCCGGAGGCTTACGCGAAGTTCCTGGAGCAGGACCGGCGCAGCTGGGAGCAGGCGGCCAAGCGTGCGAACGTCAAGCTCGATTGAGGTGCCGATGCAAGCGAATCCGCCCGCTGGAGAGCCCGGTCCCGCAGTCCTCGTGGAGCACGACGGCCGCGGCGCCGCCTTCGTCACCCTCAACCGCGCCGAGCGGCGCAACGCGCTGGGCGCCGAGTTGCTGGGCGCGCTGGGGGGCGCGCTCGAGGCGCTGCAGGACGACCCGTCCGTCAGGTGCATCGTGCTGCGGGCGGCCGGCAAGCATTTCTGCGCCGGTGGCGACATCGACCCGTCGGCGCACCAGGTCCGCAGCGGTCCCACCCTGCCCGAGCTGTGCGACAGGCTGGCCGCCTTTCCCAAGCCCGTCGTTGCCGTGGTGCAGGGCGCCTGCCTCGGTGGCGGGCTGGCGCTGGCGGGATCCTGCGACATCGTCGTGGCGCTCGACGACGCCAGCTTTTCGCTTCCCGAGGTCCGCCTCGGTTTCGCCGCGGCGCCCCTGCTGCCCTGTTTGCGCAGGGTGCTCGGCCCGCGCCAGCTGCTGCGGTTCGGCCTGACCGGCGAGAGATTCTCCGCCGACGAGGCCCTGCAGATGGGCGTGGCGCAGCTGCGGGCTTCGGCGCAGGACAGTGCCGCGGTCGTCGAACGGCTGGTCGATTCGATCCGCCTGGGTGGACCCCAGGCGCTGGCGCGCATGAAGGCCCTGTGCAGGATGCTCGAGCGCGACGACCGCGCGCCCGGCCTGGCCAACGAGCTGCAGGCCGCCTTTGCGCAGATGCGCGATTCGGCGGAGGGCATCGAGGGGCGGGCGGCGTTTCGCGAGAAGCGCAAGCCCTGCTGGTACGAGCAAGCGCCCAGCCCCTGACGGGCAGCGCCGCGCGACGGCAGGCGCCCCCAGCCTCAGGGTTCAGGGTCGGCCGAGCGGCAGATGTCGATCTTGGGATTGCAATCCAGCGACGCGACCTCGCTGCGGATCAGCGTCATCAGGGCCGACGCCGCCGGCGACGCCGAGCGGCCGCGCCTGGAGAGAATGCCCACAGTGCGGGTGCAGATAGGGCCATGAACAAGCTTGCGCTTGAGCCGGGTCAAGGGCGGGCGCTGCGCGGACAGCGCCGGCATCACGGCGATGCCCAGTCCCTCGCGCACCATCGCCTCGATCGCGGAAGCCTCCGACGCTCGGTGGGCGGGCATCTTGATCCTGGACAGCGCCACCGGCTGGCTCGCGAGCTGGTCCCGCAAGGGCGGATCGGCCCCGAAAGCGACGATGGGGAACTCGCTCACGTCCTCCCAGCTCACGGACTTGCTGCGCGTAGCAAGGGGATGACCTTCGGCGAAGAGGACGACGTAGCGGTCGTCGAAGAGCGGCTCGAACTGCAGCTCTGAACTGGAGCGCCAGACGCTGGTGATCCCGAAGTCGGCCTTTCCGCCGAGCACGGCTGCGTGGACGCCGCGCGCCGGCTCCTCCATCAAGGCGATCTTGATCCCGCCGTTGACCTGCATGAAGCTCTTTGCGGCGCGAGGCAAAAGGAGCGTCACCATGGAAGGGACCGCGGCGACCCGGACATGGCCCTCCTGCAGCGAGCTCAGGGCCCGCATGTCCCGCAGCGTGTCGTCGAACTGCCGCAGCAGGCGCTCCGCCGCGGGCAACAGCTCGGTGCCGGCCGAAGTCAGTTCCATGCGGCGCGTGGTCCGGTCGAACAGCTTCAGGCCGAGGTCCTCCTCCAGGTGCTGGATCGTGAGGCTGAGCGCGGACGGAGTCACGAACAGCGCTTTCGCCGCCTGCGACAAGCTGTTGAGGTCGGCGACGGCCATGAAGCTGCGCAGGTGCCGCAGCGAGGTGCGCCGGGAAAAGGATGGATTGTTCATCGACGTGGATCGTTCGTGGGATTGTCATCCATTGCCCGCGCCGTGAACCTCAGGGAGATCATCACGCGTTCCTCCTGCACGGTCGATCCTTGACCGGCGCGCCGCCGGCGGGTGAAATGGCTTTTCCTTGCGCCCGGAGGCCCACATGAAAATCGTCTCCACTCTGTTGTCCTTCGCCGCGGGGCTGGCGCTGCTCGCCGTCCCCGCGCCGCCTGCCAACGCACAGTCCTATCCGTCCAGGCCCGTGCTGGTGGGCTTTCCGCCCGGGGGCGGCACCGACCTCCTGGCGCGGCTGCTGGCCAAGAAGCTCTCGGACACCTGGGGCCAGCCGGTCCTGGTGGACAACCGCGCGGGCGCCTCGGCCACCATCGCCTCGGACATGGTGGCGAAGGCGCCGGCCGACGGCTACACGATCTCGATGGGGCAGCTCACGCCCAACGCGATCGCGCCGGCGCTGATCGCGAAGATGCCGTACGACGCCAAACGCGACCTGGTGCCGGTCGTGCTGGTCGGCTCGTCGCCGAATGTGCTCGTGACGCAGCCGGGGCTGGGGGTCGCCAGCATCCCCGAGCTGGTGGCGCTGGCGAAGTCGCGGCCCGGCAAGCTGACGTACGCCTCGTCCGGCGCGGGCAGCCTGCAGCACATCGCGGCGGAACTGTTCCGGACGACGGCGGGGGTCGAGATGGTGCACGTCCCGTACAAGGGCAGCAGCCAGGCGCTGGTGGACCTGATGTCGGGGCAGGTCGACCTGAACTTCGACTCGATCCCGCCGGTGATCCAGCAGGTCAGGGCGGGCAAGCTGCGGGCGGTGGCCGTGACCGCGGCCAGGCGCGCTTCCGCCTTTCCCGACTTGCCCGTGATCGCGGAGAGCCCGGGCGCGACACCAGTGCGGCCCTGCGCGACCCGGAGTTGCACGCCCGTTTCGCCGAGCTGAGCGTGGAGCCCGGCGGCGGGAGCCCGCAGGAATTCGCGGCCTATGTGGCGCGCGAGATGATGAAGTACGAGCAGCCAAAGCTTGCTCGAGCAGGCTTGGCCCACCCAAAGACTCAAGATAGTCGCTGACCCCGGTCATCGTGACATTGTCGCCTGCTCCATCTTGGCTAACCGTGTTCAAAGTGCCCTCCGCTATGATCGCGCTGCTCCTCACAGGGCGGACACCTGCGCAACTCGGGTGACAACTCTCAATACAGAAATACGCATGAACCGCATCGAACTCCTCGAAACCATCGCTTCCAAGCACGACGTCTCCCGCGCCGAGGCCGGCCGCATTCTCGCCACCATCCTTGACGCCGTCGTCAGCACCGTGAAGAAGGGCGACACCGTGTCGCTGGTGGGCTTCGGCACGTTCAAGCAGACGGCGCGTGCCGCGCGCACAGGCCGCAATCCTCAGACCGGGACGGCCATGAAGATTGCCGCCGCCAAGCTGCCGAAGTTCGTGGCCGGCGCCGCCTTCAAGGCCGCTGTAGACAGCAAGTTCGCCAAGCGCAAGGCCGAAAAGGCCGCCGCGAAACCGGCTGCAAAGAAATCTGTTGCCAAGAAGGCCACGCCCGCCAAGGCAAAGAAGAAGTAATCCGCCTCACTCCTTGAAAGGCCTGCCGGGCGATCGGCAGGCCTTTTTTGCATTTGCGCCGTCGAACTGAATCGCAGTGTCGGGCTGCGGCTACGCACCGCATGCCCTCCGGCCCAATAGCAGATTCGTCAGAACTCCTGCCAATGTCCTGGCCTACACCCACGCCCTTTCTCCAAAGGGATCCAAAGCAAAAAGACCGAACTCATCGAAGCCATCGTCAGAACGCTGTGGCTAAAGCCACTCGTTGCCCATAATCGGGCAACTACAGCGTCCAGCACGAGCACACCCTGCCTTGTCTGCGTTGATAGGTCCAGCAAGTTGGACGACCTGCAGCCCAGGATTCTCCGTGGTCCCATTGAGATGGTGCCCCTGGGTTGTCGGAAATCCGACGAGGCAGATCGAGGCCTTACGTGCCACATGATCGGAAGGAGCGGCGCACACGGCAGGGGTCGCAGGTTCAAACCCTGCATCACCCACCAATGAATTCAACGACTTGCGCCACCTCCGGGCGGCGTCTTGCATTGGGGTATGGAAAAAGTATGGAAAAACTCCGACAGCCCTGCAGTAGCGGCAAGCGCGGTGCAGATTCCGTCGTACAGCTTTTTCCGGTCGAGTTGAAAACGCCAATCGGATCCTGATGACCCGGTGCCTGCACCGAGACGAACTGACGGATCAGCCGTATTGCCGGCGACGGCGCGCGCCCCACGTTTCTCGCACCCGTGTCGCAGCGGCCTTCCTTGACGAAAGGCAGCATCGTTGCGCAGACAGCGCCGCGCTCCACCACAGCCTCGCGTCCGGGGCCAGCGTCATTGCTCCCTGCAGCGACTTGTGCAGCAACACAGCACCTCGCGGGCTTTCCGAACAGGTCACCCCGAGGAAGGGAGCTCCATCAGCCAAACATCCGTAATCACGCAACGCTCGCTAAGCTGCCAGAGGGCGAAGCGAAGGATAGGCTCAAGAAGAAGGAACACGGCACAAGGCCGGCGTCTGTGCGAGGGGGCGAGCCAGGACCACGCGACTCTTCGCGCCGGGGTACCGGTGTCGGCCCGCACCCGGTCAGCGTCTCTGGAGCTGAACCTGATGCGCGCGGCGCGGGGGCCTGCGCAGTCGCGCGCAGGTCCAAGCTGGATTGGGCGCGCGCGTGCTCAGCCCGGACCACCGCACGCTATCGGAGCGGCCTATCGGCATGCGGGCGCCAGCGCTGCGGCAGTAGGTCGGATAAAGGGGTCGGCTCACGGCGCAACAAGGGCTGCATGCCCTCGGGGTTCACGGTTGGCGACTCGCTCGTCACGTCGACTCCCGTCAATTGCTGCATCCAGCCAATGTCGATGCCCCCGTCCGGCGCCGGCCGGGAAAAAACCAGTTCGAGCATGCGCCGCGCCGGGATGCTGCCCTGCGACTGCGCGAGACGATACAGACGGATGGCCTCAGTAAAATTGGCAGGCATCCCCTCACCCCGGTGGTAGCGCTGGGCCAGGGCGAAGGTGGCGCCTCCCGCGGATGGCGTGGTGATCGGGCGTAGCGTTGCCAGACGCTGAGCGAGGATGGTCGCGTTGCTGGCTGCCACTGACGAACGCGGCGCCGCCGCGCGGAACTGTTCCAGTGCGTCCCGGTCGTGGCGACGGGCGGCGCTGTCCAGGCCCAGCTCGATTGCCGCCTGTACGCTGCCACCGCGAGCCGCAGCCAACAGGAGGGAGCGCCCAGGCAGCGCCGCTCCATCGACGGCAAGGGTTTCGCCCGGTAGCGCATGCTGGCCGCGGGAGGGAGCGCCGCGGGCCAGCTGCAGCGGAGCGAGCCGGGTCTCGAGCAGCCATTCGAGATACTGCGCCCTCGACCCGTCGACTGGCCGCAAGGCAGCGATCCATCGCCTTGCTGCAGTGAGATCCGGCGGGCCACCACACCCGTCGATTGCGCACCAAGCAAGGCCCGCCGCAGCCAGCGGCTCACCCAGACGCATTGCCCGAGTGAACCAGACCTGTGCTTCGCGCGGCGCCACCGGCCCGCCCACGCCATGGAGTTCCGCCAGGCCCAGCTGCCACGCAGCCCGGGCCGCGTCCCTCGATCCACGGCTACCATTAGTTCCCGGCGCACGCTCCACCACTGCGCGCAACCGGGCCAGTTCGGCCTGGGTCACCGGGTCCCCTGTCGGCGCCAGGTGCGGGCCAGCCGGCTCTACGTTCAAGGGCGAAATAAAGGGGGGCGCCGGGCGTTCATCGCTGGCACGCGGAGGCTCCCCGCTCACGCCCGGAAGCAGCCTCTGCATGGTTACCTCCTCGGTGATGCCGGTCATGGCGGGCGCTTCTCCCTGTACACCCTCGGCCGCCCATGCCCCCCAGGCGGCTACGCCCAGGAACCCCCACAGCAAGGCACAGCGGACCGGACGCAGGACCACGCCGTCGCCCTCTGGACGCGGATCATCAGGAACGCGGAGCATTGCCCGCTGGCGGGACGTTGGCCGGAGGACGCCGCGGCACGACCTGCCACTCCAGAGATGCCGCCGTATAGCCATCACGCGCCGTCGCGTTGGCGATCGCGGCTGTCACGGCCGCCAAGTCGGGGACGTCGGGAATAGGCCGAAAAGCCGGCGCCGCGAGCAACGCAGGGAGCAGGGTCCCCAGGTCGCGACCGGTGGCAAAGCAGGTCAGGCGCTCGGTTCCGGGATTGGTTGCGTCCATGATGAATCCAGGCAGGGGGCTCATCCAGTCAGGGATTCGCAGGGCAAGACTGCCGGATACCAGCGCATTGGGATTGGTTGGATTGGGCAGCAATCGGAGCACCCGGCCAGCCCCGTCCTGCATGAAGCAGTACAGGTACGAGGCGCGCGACAGGCTGGCTGAAACGAACACCTGCTCGCCCACCTCGAAGGCGCTGCGTCCGACCATGGGGTTCTTCATTTGCAGGTCGAGGACGCGGGCCCCGCCAGGCCCGCCAACAGATGTCCGGGCGCCGCCGGTGGCAGACACAAGCGGACTCATCGGTACGGTCGGCAAAGCAGCTGCGCTCGGTGACCATCCGACTTGGAGCAGGCGGCCATCCGGGCTCAGCTTGACGAAGTCGCGCAACGCCCGCTCGTAGGTTGGAAAGTCCACCACGCCGGAAACGGTGATCCCGGAGTCTGCCTGGAATCGGCCAAGCGCCTCCACCAGTTCAGGGTCACCTGCGCCCATCTCGATGCCGTTGGGCGCGAGATACCCCTGGCTAATAAGCGACTGCTGGACCAGGCGATTCTGCGCAAGTGGCGAGCCTTCGTCGAACCAGTCGCGCATCTGGCGCTGGAAGTGCGGGTCGGTGTTCTCCAGGGTCAGGCACTGCCAGTACGGCACCCTGGCCCACTTGCCTACCATTTCGATCACGCCCAGATCGATGAGCGTGCGCAGGGCGCCGCCGACGCCGAGGGAATAGTCGCGCCCGACATTGAAGTTGACGCTGTAGCTGCCAATGCGGCCGGCGATGTCCATCCCCTGGCCGCCGCCGCCGATCACGACTTCGTTGGCCGAATCGATGCCCGGGATCAGCGTGCGGGTGCGGAAGTCGCCAAGGTGCAGTTCGAGCGCGAGAACCGACGCGTTGCGGCTCTGGCTGTACCCCGTGTCCAACCGAGCCGCAGAGGTTCCCACGTCCCAGCGGTTGGAAATCACCTGCTGGTCGAAGTACGCAACCGCTCCTGAAACGTAGAGCGCGGGGCGCTGCAGTTGCAGCTGGTTGTTGTTCAGCAGGATGGTGGTCAGGTTCTGCACGGTGTCCTGCCGGGCGATGTCGACTTCGTAGTCGACGTAGCGGAAGGCATTCGACAGCCGTGACATCTGCGACAACGCCGTGACGATCATGTCCTTGGTCGCGGCAGGCACCTTCCCAGTCGGGTCCGGGATCTGCTTGCTGGCGATCAGCGTCGTGGGCAAGTTGGACGCGCGCAGCAGGCGGTCCATGCACATGAGGGAATCTGTGAAGCTGGTCAAGGCCCGGGTGGGCCTCACCACCGGGCGGTCGGCGGTGGGCCCCTTGGCGTGGTAGTCGGTCTCCCGGCGCGCATCGAGCGGCGCCGACACACAGCCGGCGAGCACGGTCACGACCGCTATACCGGCGAATCCCGCATGCAGCAGACGCCTGAAAGTGTTCTTCTTCTTGTTCATCCGATATCCGGGCCCGTACGGCTCGGCCCCCATGAGGTGTTGTCGCGCTTTGCTCAGTTGCAGATGTTCACCAGGTCTCCGCGCAGAACCACGATCTGTTCGGCGCCACGCACTGTTGCGCCCTTCGGTATGACATTGCTGGCAATGGACTGCGTGCAGCTGGTCTTGGCACCGCTGTCGTTGGCGGTATTGATGACGTCCTCGCCGGTCATGACGCTGCCCTTTTCGAGGTTGAAGGCCTTTGCCTGGTACTTCGATGTCTTCGCGCGTTGCCAGTCTGGAAGATCTGTGTTGAAGGTAGGTGCTGTGGAGGTCGGGGTGTTCCCCAGCGGCAGCATCTGGATGAGCTGCTTCTTCTGCAGGACCACGGGGTCCTCGCCGGGCACCTGGGCGAAGGACAGGTGCGGGATCGCCAGAAGCGATACGGCCGCAAGAAACAGAACGGTGGTGGCGCGCATAGTCGTCTCTCCTACGAATCTTCAAGAACTTGCGCCAGCCGTGAAGCTGGCGCAAGGGAAGGGCTCTTTGGTCCGCTTAGAACGCCGGGCTCGCCGCGTAGTTGGACGAGATGTTCTGCACAGCGCGGCTGAAGCTGCCGTTGGCCTGGTTGTTCACGATCGAACCCGAGAACGCGGCGCTCTGGGTCGAGGCCCCGTTGATCGTCACGTTGTCGAAATTGGATGCGACGTTCTGGGCGGCCGCCGAGCTCGGCCCGAAGGCGGTGTTCGAGAAGTCGGTGTTGCCCGAGGCAGTCACGGTCTGCGAAGAACGTGCGTTGATCGTCACGTCGAGATAGTTGCTGGCGAAGTTTTGGACCGCCTTGCTGCTCGTTCCAGCCGCCTCGTTCCGTGCGTCCGTGCCGGTTGCGAAGGTCGTCGATTGAGTCGAATTCGCGTTCAGCAGCACGCCCGTGCCGGTGCCACCGTAGTTGCTGGAGAAGTTCTGGGTAGCAACGGTGTTGGTGTTCGATGCGAGGTTCCTGGCAGTTGAACCGTTCATGGCAGTGGTCTGCGAGGAGGTGCCCCCATTAACGTTCACATTGCCGTTGTTGCTCGACAGGTTCTGGAACGCCTGGCTGCTGTTGCCACTGGCCAGGTTGTCCACGATGGTTCCACCCCTGAGGGTGGTGCGCTGGCTCGAGGCCGCGCCGGAGCCGATCGAAACGTTACCGGCATTCGACGATAGATCCTGGACCGCAACGCTGCTCGGGCCGCTGGCCCTGTTATTGACCTGGGTGCCGGGACCGGTGGTGGTCAGGAACTGCTGCGAGACACCATTGATCCTCACCGTCCCACCCTGGTTGCTGGCCAGGTTCTGGTATGCAACGGTGCTGGGACCACTGGCGAGGTTGCTCAGGGTCGTGTCGCCGATGGACGAATTCTGCAAGGACGACCCGCTCGGCCCGACGGTGACAGTGCCGGGCGAGGTCGGCTGGACCGCCATCGCAGCGGATGCGATGGCAGAGAGTGCAAAGAAAGCAAAGCTCTTCATGATGTTCGTTCCTATTGATGTTGACAAGGAGTCAACCGAATCTACGGCCGACCTGGACTGGCGCTGGGTGGTTTCTGCTGGAGCCTCCATCCCGTGTGCCAGGATCAATTTCATGTCGGCCCGCATGTTGAGGCAATAGCCCGAACTGGCTACGAAGTTCATGGCTAACCTGGGCAAGGGCTGCGCCCGTCAGAGGCCAGCATTTACGGGTGAGCTCTCTGCAAGCCGCGGATGAGCAATAGGTTGAGCTAGATGAATGCGGGTGAAGTGCCGACCCGTTTCAGATGCAACAAAAGGAAAGCTTGAGTTCAAGCCACGTCGCGGGGCCGACCGTGTGTGTACTTCCTGTGACAACGGTTGCCACCAGCTGCGCTTCCGGAAAATGTTGGGGAGCAAGACTGGCGTGGTGGTAGGAACGTCTGGGCGGGCGCGGTCGGCCACCGCGCCCGCGCCGCGCTCGTCCTGGCGCTGGAGCGAGGACAACCAGTCGGTGGAAAGGGACTCCGGGCAGACAGTATGGCGACTGGGCCAAGCACGCGCTCCACCACACGCGACGGCTGGCGTTGGACCTGCGGCCGGCAGTCCTGGAGCACTCGGGCCTGGACGCCGCACTGGAGTGGCTGCTGAGGCAGCAGGTCCGTGTGCCAGAAAGGGAACCAGGAACACAGCGATCTGCCGCCGCCGCCGGGTTCCGCGCCCCAGGGCGCCAGGACCGCAGCGGGCAACGGCCCGGTCCGCGGTGCGTTGGCACATCGATCGAAGCGGCATGGACTTCCGGCCCCGCCTCGCCCGGCCCGCCATTGGTGACTGAGAGACGGATGGTGAATACGCATCCGCTGCCAGGTACGTCACGCACGCTCAGGCTGCCCCGCGGCCTCGACGTTGGCGCGCGCGATTGCCAGTCCGGGTCCCATGCCACTCTTGTCGCGTGGTGCCTTGTGAAGGGCTTGAAGATGACAGCCGCTGCATCTGGCGGCTGTCCCCCGCAGTGGTCCTCCACGTCGATGAACACTTCACTGGTCTCGTCGGCATGAGCTGAGCAAAACCGCCGTGCCCGGACGGGCGAACTTGAATGCGTTCTGGAGCAGGTTGACCAGCGCGCTGAGAAGCAACTCACGCAGCCCTTCGCCGTGGCGTCCGGCAGGTTCAGACTGAACGGCCCCAAATGGCAAGAGGTGCAGTCTTAAGGCCCACCCCTAGCGCGCGCCCGCCGGGAGGGAACGGTAACTGCGCCTGGTTACACATGGTGGCGCACCGCCGCATGCAGGACCCGCACCTGGGTCACGAGTCGGGCCCCATCCTGGGGGGCTGCGCAGCCGCGCGTGGTCCAGCCGCTGTTCTAGCTGTGCAGTCGCTGCACCGACTGTGAAGAAGGGCTCCCTGGTGGAATCTGCGTGGCCGGGCATGGCATTCGCGGCGGTCGCGGCTAGGGAAAGAAGCTTGGTCGCGACCGCATCCGGTGCGACGGGAGCTGTCTCCACCTGCGTGTGTGCAAGCGGCGAACGCGTCCGAGCGGCGGCAACTGAATCCGTCGCACCGTTCTTGGCGGATGCAACGACGGCAATCACCGGACGGGCTGCAGGCGAGTTTCAGGGTGCGCATCTAGGTTGCCAATCCCCTGAACTGGCTAGCTACTGTAGGCCGGCGTCCGGCCGGCTCGCTGCTCCTCCAGCGCACCCCAGGCGGGCTGACCCACGGAAATGATGAGGTCGCGCTGCGCAGCAGTGCCCGCTGAAACTTCAATTCGTATATTTGGCAAGGATGTGTGTCCAGCTTCATCCTGACATCTGGGCGTGCTGCCGGGGCGGGCTGCGCATGTCAAAAGGTACGGACAGCCGCAGGTGCGTGCCCTTGCGGGCTTTGGTGGAGATGAACAGATGGCCCTGGACGGCGGCGGCGCGCTGGCGCATGTTCTTGAGGCCGCGGCCGGCCCGGCCGTGCTGTGCGCCCGGGGCAATTCCATGGCCGTTGTCGTAGATTTCCAGGATGATCTCCCGGGAAGGCCTGTCGTAGCGGCATGCGATTTCCACCGCCGTGGCGCCGGAGTGCCGGATGATGTTGGTCAGGGCCTCCTGGGCGATGCGCAGGATCTGCACCGCGATCTGTCCCCGGGCGGCCTCGAGTTGGTCGCACATCTGGACCCGCCACGTCATCTGGATTCCCAACGCATCTAGGGCGGGTTGGGCCCGCTGCCGGACGCGACCCAGCGCCTCGGGGACGTTGTCGTCAACGGAATCGATCGCGTCCACCGTCATTTTCAAATCCTGGAGGCATTGTTCCAGCGCCACGCTGAGCGACTGATCTGCGGCTCCTGGCGCGCGTAGTGACGCCAGGATGTTGACCAGCTGGGAGCCGACGTTGTCATGCAGGTCGTGGGCGATGCGACGCCGTTCCTGGGAAATCAGTCGGGTCGTTTCCGCGCTGCCGGGCGCGAACCCGCTGACCACGTCAAACCCGCTGGTGGGCGCGATGTCCGATGAAGGCAGCGGAGAATTGGCGGCC
>JAQGNJ010000287.1 GCA_028291885.1 Ramlibacter sp.
CTCATCGTTACCCGCCTAGCCCGCATATCGATGCGGGCTGCGGCGGGCGCCTCGATTGACACCCGATTGGGCGCGTTCGCGCCCCCGGAAATAGCGTGAACAGGCCCTAGCCATCCGCAGCAGGCGCCGACGCCGGCCGTCGGCGGTTTCCGACAATCGCGGCGCAGGCTTGCCGGGGACACTCGCACCCATGGATTTCCCCTCCAGCGGTCGGCGCCGCCTGTTCCTGCTCCCCGCCGCCCTGCTGGCGCGCTTCGGCACGGAGGCGAACGCGCAAGCAGGGCCGGCGCCGGTCCTGCACACCTTCGGCGATTCGATCCTGGATTGCGGCCGCTACAACGAGCATGGCGTGCATCCCGGCCAGCTGCTGGTGCAAAACGACGATCGGCTGTTCCCCGAATTCCGCGGCCAGGACCTGCGGCCCTGGTCGGCCGTGCTGGACCACCGCGCGGTGGACGGCGCGACGGTGGACGGCCTCGAGGCGCAGGCCCGGGGTTTGCGTCCGCAAAGCCGAGGCATCGCGATGCTCACGGTCGGCGGCAACGACCTGCTGCGCGGACTTGCTGGCGACAGCGGCCGGGGCGTAGCCGCGTTCGAGGCCAGGCTCGAAGCTTTCCTGCGCCGGCTGCCGCTTCGGCCGGTGCTGATCGGCACGGTCTACGACCCGACCTTCGGCCACGACGAACGCAACTTCCTCGGCGTGGAAGCCAGGATCGCCCGCGCCAACCACCGGCGCGTCAACGACGTGCTGCGCGCCGCGGCGGCGCGCCACGGCCGGCTGGTGGACCTGCATGCGCATTTCCTCACCGGCGAGCCGTCGTGGTTCGTGCACACGATCGAACCCAGCCTGCGAGGCGCGTCCGAGGTGCGGCGGGCTTTCCTGCCCGCCGTCCTCGACGCGGTCAAGCGCTAGGCCCGGTCGCCGCCCTGGTGCTTGCGGCGCAGGTAACGCGCGACGTCGACGGCGCGCGGACCGGTGGCCTGAACCGCGGCGCGCAGCTGCGACGGGTCGATGCCGAAGATCTCGCACCAGTAGCCGACGTCGGTTTCCTTGAGCAGGTCGATGTTCAGGTCCGACGGGTCGACCACGGCGGGCCTGGATGGGGTTTGAGCCATGTTCTGTTCCTGGTCCGCGTTGGGTCAGACGTTCATCACGGCGACGGCGCGCGCGTTCAGGTAGGCGTCGAGCGCTTCCGGACCGCCTTCCGAGCCATAGCCCGAATCCTTGATGCCGCCGAAGGGCATCTCGGCCGAGGGCATGGCCGGCATGTTGATCCACATCATCCCGACCTCAACCTTGCGCGACAGCAGGTCGGCGTTCTTCAGCGACCTGGTGAAGCCGTAGCCGGCCAGGCCGAAGGACAGGCGGTTGGCTTCGCCGATCGCGTCTTCCAGCTTGGTGAAGCTGCGGATCGCGGCGACCGGGCCGAAGGGCTCGTCGTTGAAGATCTTGGCGTCGAGCGACACGTCGGCCAGCACGGTCGGCTCCCAGAAGTTGCCCGAGTCGCCGATGCGCTTGCCGCCGGCCAGCACCTGCGCGCCCTTTTTCACCGCGTCCTCGTGGAACTCGGCCATCGCCGCCAGGCGGCGCGGATTGGCCAGCGGACCCATCTGCGTGCCCTCGGCCAGGCCGTCGCCGACCTTCAGGCCCTGCGCGTACTTGGTCATCGCGGCGGCGAAGTCGTTCTTGACGCTCTCGTGCACCAGGAAGCGGGTCGGCGAGATGCAGACCTGGCCGGCGTTGCGGAACTTCGCGGCCCCGGCGCACTTGACGGCCAGCGCGATGTCGGCGTCCTCGCAGACGATCACCGGTGCGTGGCCGCCCAGTTCCATGGTCACGCGCTTCATGTGCTGGCCGGCCAGCGCGGCCAGCTGCTTGCCCACCGGGGTCGAGCCGGTGAAGGTGATCTTGCGGATGGTGGGATGGGGGATCAGGTAGCTGGAGATCTCGGCCGGATTGCCGTAGACGAGACCCAGCACGCCGGGCGGCAGGCCGGCATCGGCAAATGCCTTGATCAGCGCTGCGGGACCGGCCGGGGTTTCTTCCGGCGCCTTGACCAGCATCGAGCAGCCGGCGGCGAGCGCGGCGCCGACCTTGCGCACCACCTGGTTGATCGGGAAGTTCCAGGGCGTGAAGGCCGCGACCGGGCCGACCGGGTCCTTGATCACCATCTGGCGCACGGCCAGGTTCCAGCGCGAGGGCACGATGCGGCCGTAGACGCGCATGCCTTCGTCGGCGAACCACTCGATGATGTCGGCGGCGGCCAGCGCCTCGCCCTTGGCCTCGGCGATGGGCTTGCCCTGCTCCTGCGTCAGCAGCGGCGCGATTTCGGCGGCGCGCTCGCGCATCAGGCCGGCGGCCTTGCGCATGATCTTGTTGCGGTCGGCGGCCGTCATGTCGCGCCAGGTCTCGAAGCCCTTCTGCGCGGCTTCCAGGGCCTTGTCCAGGTCGGCCTTGCCGGCGTGGGCGACGCGGCCGATCTCCTTGCCGGTGGCCGGGTTGTGCACGGCCAGCGTGCGGCCGTCCGCGGCGTCCAGCCACTGGCCGGCGATGAACAGTTGGGTGTTGGGATAGGTCATGGGAGTTCCTGTGGAGCTAGGGTGTCGGGCAACTGCCTATTCTGTGGCAAATCCGGGTGGCCCCGCCCGCTCCTCAGGCTTGACCCGGCGCCGCTGCCCACCAGCCCGGACGGCGCGGCCGGCCCAGCGGACCGAACCAGGCGCCACCCGCCACCGCCAGCGCATTGATCAGCCCGTAGAGCACCAGCGCGACGGCCTGGGCCCAGAACACCGACCTCGCGGATCGCTTCGCGCGTGCCGACGACTTTCTGTCCGGCCGGCGCCGACTGCAGCGAATTGCCTTTGAGCAGGAATGCCGCGGGCAGGCAGAGCAGCACCAGCAGGCCCATCACCTGCATTGCGCTGACCCAGCCGATGCCGACCATCAACGCCGCCGCGATCGGCGCCATCACGAACTGGCCGAAGGAGCCGCCGGCGTTGACGATGCCGACCGCGAGCCCGCGGCGCTCGGGCGGGATCAGCCGCGTCGTCGCCGCCATCAGCACCGCCGGACCCGCCATGCCCGCGCCGCCGGCGGAGAGCACGCCGATGGCGAGGATCAGGCCCCAGGTCGTCGTCATCAGCGGCGTGATGAAAGTGCCGAGCGCGACCAGCAGCGCGCCGGCCAACAGCACGCGGCCAGCGCCGACCTTGTCCGCCATGGCGCCGGCGAAGGGCTGCGTCAATCCCCACCAGAGCTGGCCGAACGCGAAGGCCAGGCTGATGCTGCCCAGGCCCAGCCCGGTGGCCGTGTTCAGCGGCGACAGGAACAGGCCCATGGTCTGGCGCGTGCCCATGGTGAGCGCGAAGGTGCCGGCCGCGGCCAGCAGCACCAGCCACATCGCGCTGCGGCGCGGCGTCATCGTTGCGTCATTCACCGTCTTCTCCGGTGGACAGGGGGGACAGCAGTTCCATGCATTCGTCGATCAGCCCGTGCAGCGCGACCACGCGCTGCAGGCCCAGCGTCCGGTTGATGCCTTCCTGCGCGACGCGCCAGCGGCGCTGCGCCTCCTGGCGCTTGTCGCGGCCGGCCGGCGTCGCGTTGACGAGGCGGCTGCGGCCGTCGGCGCCGGCGTCGAGCGTGACCCAGCCGGCGTCGATCAGGGGCTTGAGGTTGCGCGTCAGCGTGGACGCGTCGATCTTCATCTCGCGCGCCAGGTCGCCGGGGCGGATCGGCCCAAGCTTGGCGACGTGCGACAGCAGCGAGTACTGCGTGCCGCGCAGGCCGCTCTTGCCGACCTCGGCGTCGTAGTGTTGCGCGACGCGCCGCACCAGCTGGCGCAGCTTCATGTTGGTGCAGCCCTGCGGCTTGGCAGCGGTGTCCATGCGAACTATTGCAGCTACAACTGTTGCATATGCAAGAAATCATGATGGCGACGCAAGAGAACCGCCAGGACCTGGATTTCATGCTGCTGGAGGTGGACGACGGCCGCGCGCTGTTCCAGGGCACGCCCGGCCCGGCCCACCTCAATCCGATGGGCGGCATCCATGGCGGCTGGTATGCGACGCTGCTGGATTCGGCGCTGGGCTGCGCGGTGCACACGAAGATGCCGGCGGGCCGCGCCTACACCACGGCCGAGCTCGGCGTGAACCTGGTGCGCGCCATCGGCGCCAAGGCGCCGCGGGTGCGCGCCGAAGGCGAGGTGATCCACGTCGGGCGCCAGCTCGCCACCGCGCAAGCGCGGCTCTACCGTCCGGACGGAACGCTCTATGCGCACGCAACCACGACCTGCCTGGTGTTCGAGATCAAGTAGCCCCCGCACCGCCATCCCGGGCTCGACCCGGGATCCATACTTCTCCTTCTCGCGGACTTGATTGGCACGGCCGCCGGCCGGGCTGGGGTGTTCTCCGGTCACGCTCGCGGGCGTCATCCCGTGGACAACACCGCCACCGCATCAAATGAGATCAATGAGGTGGGCAGGGTGTAGCGACCGCGAATGGCCCTGCGCCCACCCCAACCCGACCACCGGCCTTGAAGTGATGCCCTTGGGCGCCAGTGCTGTCATGCCGGCAGCGGGATCGGCGTGCGGAGCATCTCTTCCAGTTGCCGGCGCCCGCGTCAAAGCCCAGTTGTCCTGTTCAGTCGTAGCTGAAGGTGTAGATCAGGTCGACCGCCGTGCGCTCGCCGGCGCGCGCGCGCAGGGTCAGGCGGCGCGAGATGTCGTAGAAGATGTTCAGGGTGCCCAGGGCGCCGCCCAGGCTGCTCTCGTACGACGCATAGAAATCGCGCGCGAAGCGCTTGCCCAGCGTGACGACGGCCCCGGCCGTGTCGTCGCGCCGCACCGAGAGTTCGTCCAGTCCGAAGCGCCCGGCGATCCCGCCGGAATTGGCGCCGCCGCGCCGGCTGGCCAGCAATGCCGCCGCTGCTTGCTGCAGCAGCGCGGCCTCGGCGCCGCCGCTGGCCGTGGGCCGGCCCACCACGAGCAGGGCGAGCTTCTCGGCGTCCGGCAGTTCCGGCTCGGAAAACAGGCGCACGAAAGGCGCCTGCGCCGTGCCGGTGACCAGCACGCCCACCCGCTGTTCCAGCCGCGGCCGGATGGCAAGGATGTCGAGCGCGGGATTGTCGATCGCGCCGGTGAAGCGCAGCACGCCGCGCTCGATGTCCAGCCGCTGGCCGTAGGCGCGGTATTCGCCGTCGACGGCGCGGATCGTTCCTTCCAGCCGCGGCATGGTCAGCGAGGTCCCGCTCAGCGCCAGGCTGCCGGCCAGCCGGGTGTCGATCCCGCGGCCACTGAGCCGGAACGCGGGGCCGAGGTCCACCTGCACCTGCACATCCAGCGGACGCGTCGGCGGCGCCGCCGGTTCCGGCTTCTTGCGCGCGCGCTGGTCGGCCGTGACCGCCACGCCGGGCGCGTTGCGCACGACCACGTCTTCGCCGAGCTTGGGCGCGGTTTCTTCCGGGATCACGATGCGGGCCTGGTCGATCTTCAGGTTGCCGCGGATGGTCCCGCCCTTGGGCGTCATCGTCGCGCCGAGCTTGCCCGAGACGGTGAGTTCGCGGTCGCTGCGGATGCTGGCGTGCAGCCGGGTCAGCTCCGCGGTGGCCTGCAGCTGCGGCGCGCCGTCCACCCAGCGGCCCTCGCCGCTGGCGACCAGGCTGCCGCCTGCTGCGCCCTGGCCCGCGCCATGGAGCACGAATTCGTCCACGACCAGTTGCCGGCCCTGCAGCCGCGCCCGCAGCCGGCCGTCGCGCAGCTCGACGCCGTCGACGACCGACCGCAGCGCGAGTTCGTCGGCGCGCAGGCTGCCGCCCAGCTGCGGATCGGCTCGCGACCCGCCGACCGTGATGTCCGCGTCCAGCGAGCCGCGCAACCGCCATCCGGGCGGCGCCAGCAGGGACCAGACCGCCAGCCGCGGCAGCTGCGCCTGCACGCGGCCGGCAAGCTGCGCGTCCTGCGGCCATTGCCAGCCGGCCGGCCCGCCCCGCACGAGCCGCGTTTCCAGCCTGCCGTGCGCCGTCCCGGCCCGCTCGCTGTCCCAGTCCAGCGCCAGCGCCAGCGCGCCGTCGCGCCCTTGCAGCGACAGCCGCGCCTGGCGCACGCCGGCCGCCACCCGGGTCGCCGCGCCCTCGGCGTTGTCGGCCAGCACGGTGATCTCTCCGGAACTGCGAACCAGGCTGGCGTCCACGCGCATGCCGGCGCCCAGGCGCGCATCCCAGGCCGCGTCGAACACCAGGTTGCCGGAGAACGCGGAGCCGGCCAGTTGCGGCCCGCCGAACAGCTCCAGCCAGGCCATCGGCAAGCCGCTGAGGCGGCCTGCCGTCTGCAATTCGCCGCCGCCCCAGCGCACCGGCTCCCAGGCCAGCATGGCCTGCGACGGCGTTGCCCCGCCGGCCAGCGTGGGGGCTGTGAGCGCGGCCTGGCCGGCGCCGACCTCGAGCCGACCGGAACTCCAGCGGGCGTCGACGGCATCGCGCAGGTCCAGGCGCCAGCTGCCCGCGCCGATGGCGGGATCCTGCGCCGTCAATTGCAGCTTCGCGACCCGGCTGCCCCAGTTGCTGCCGGAGAGTCCGCCCCGGCCGGCCAGGGCTATCGAAATCCGGCGCTGGCCCTGCTCGGCGCGCGCCTGTAGCGCGAGTGCCGCATCGCGCAGGCGGCCGTCGACCGTGGCGCTGGCGTCGCGAACGGTCCAGGGCACGGCCTGCGCGTCCGCGGAAGATGCCGGCTGCAGCGTCAGCATCGGCGCCGTCAGGGCCGCCTGCACCACCGGATCCTTCCAGCCGCCCTGCCAGCTCGCCTGCAGCCCGGCCTGGCCGTCGGCCCGCCAGGCGCCCAGCGCGGCGGGCGCGAACGGCCAGCTTTGCAGCCAGCGCTGGGCCTGGGCCAGGTTCGCGGCCTGGATGTTCAGCGTGCCGCCGCCGCGGCTTTGCGCGATCTCGCCATCCACCCTCGCCTGCAGGCCCGGCGCCTGCAACCGCAGGCTGCCGCTGCCCGAACGCGCCGCCGGCCGCGCCGTGAGCGAGCCGCGCAGCAAGCCGTCGGCGGTGCGCAGGCGCAGCGCCGGCAGCTTGAGCAGGCCGTCGTTCCAGCTGCCCTTGGCCGTCAGCTCGCGCACTGCGAGCGGCGGTGGCGCGTTGCGCGCACGCGCAACCGGCCGTGCGGCGCCGGAGGATTCGAGAGCGACGTCGAAAGCGATGGCCTTGCCGTCCTGCTGCGCCCGGAACGTCCCACCCAGCGGATTGGCCGCGAGCTTGCCGTGCAGCGCGGCGGGATCGACGTTGCGCACGCTGCCTTCCGCCTCCCAGCCCGAGCCCGACCACTGGCCCTCGGCCTGCAAGCTGCCGCCGCCCAGCTCGGCCTGCAGGCTGCGCACCAGCGCCATGCCGCCGCGCCACTGGCCTTGCGCCTTCACCTGCTCCAGCGGCAGCCGCCCCGCGTCCCATGGCCCGGGAAGCGCGTTGCGCAGGTCGGCCTCCAGCGTCCAGGTGGCGGTGCCGGCGGGCTGCACCCGGATCTCGCCGGACAGGCCGGTGTGCGGCGCCTGCGCCCA
>JAQGNJ010000308.1 GCA_028291885.1 Ramlibacter sp.
TCCAGCTTGGTCTGGTTGGCGTCCTGCACCAGCACGTGGCTGGCCTGGCTGATGCCCGCCAGCAGCTTGTGGATCGACTGGGTGGCGAAGGTCAGCGCCTCCTTGGGCCGCACCCGGTTCTTGCCCATGGAGTGGTAGGGGCCGTAGAACGGGTGGAAGGCCGCGTGCGGCAGCCAGGCCTCGTCGAAGTGCAGCGTGTCGACGTAGCCATCGAGCATCTTCTTGATGGTCTCGGTGTTGTAGATGACGCCGTCGTAGGTGGACTGCGTGAGCGTCATCACCCGGGGCTTGACGGTGTCGGCGTCGACGTGCTTGAGCAGCGGGTTGTTGCGGATCTTCTCGCGGATGGCCGCCGGCTCGAACTCGCTTTGCGGGATCGGGCCGATGATGCCGAAGTGGTTGCGCGTGGGCTTCATGAACACCGGGATCGAGCCGGTCATGATGATCGCGTGCAGGATCGACTTGTGGCAGTTGCGGTCGACCACCACCACGTCGTCCGGCGCCACGGTGTGGTGCCAGACCATCTTGTTGCTGGTGCTGGTGCCGTTGGTGACGAAGAAGCAGTGGTCGGCGTTGAAGATCCGCGCCGCGTTGCGCTCGCTGGCCGCCACCGGGCCGGTGTGGTCCAGCAGCTGGCCCAGTTCTTCCACGGCGTTGCAGACGTCGGCCCGCAGCATGTTCTCGCCGAAGAACTGGTGGAACATCTGGCCCACCGGGCTTTTCAGGAAGGCGACCCCGCCCGAGTGGCCGGGGCAGTGCCAGGAATAGGAACCGTCTTCGGCGTAATCGAGCAGCGCCTTGAAGAACGGCGGCTGCACCCCTTCCAGGTAGCTCTTGGCCTCCCGGATGATGTGGCGGGCCACGAACTCCGGCGTGTCCTCGAACATGTGGATGAAGCCGTGCAGCTCGCGCAGGATGTCGTTGGGGATGTGTCGCGAGGTCTTGGTCTCGCCATACACATAGATCGGCACCTCGAGGTTCTTGCGGCGCACTTCCTCGATGAACTTGCGCAGGTTCAGCACCGCCGGATCCAGGTCCGGTCCGGGGGTGAATTCCTCGTCGTCGATCGACAGGATGAAGGCGCTGGCGCGCGATTGCTGCTGCGCGAACTGCGACAGGTCGCCGTAGCCGGTGACGCCCAGCACCTCGAAGCCCTCGGCCTCGATCGCGTGCGCAAGCGCGCGGATGCCCAGGCCCGAGGTGTTCTCGGAGCGGAAGTCTTCGTCGATGATGACGATGGGAAAACGGAATTTCATGCGGGTGGGCCTCCGGGCCAAGGCCAAAAATGGCAAAACAGCCGCGAAGTGTATGCAAATCGGGAGGCCCTTCACGGCCCGTCGGCGAATTGACTCAAAATAGCCCGACAACAAAGGGGCTGGGACATGGCTGAATCGACCATCTGGTGGCTGCTCGCCGGCAGCGCAGTCGCAGTCGAACTGCTGACTGGAACTTTCTACCTGCTGATGCTTGCCATCGGCCTGGTTGCGGCGGCGCTGGCGGCGCACCTGGGCTTTTCGATGCCGGCGCAGCTGGTCGTGGCCGCGGTCGTCGGGGGCGGCGCCGTCGTCGGCTGGCACCTCGTGCGCCAGCGGCGCCCCAAGGAGCTCCCGGCCGAGGCGAACCGCGACGTCAACCTCGATATCGGCGAAACCGTGCAGGTGATCCGCTGGAACGCCGACGGCACGACCACGGTGAAGTACCGCGGAGCGCAGTGGACGGCCGTGCCCGCGCCTGGCGCCATCCCGGTCGCAGGGCCGCACCGGATCCGCGAAATCATCGGCAGCCGCCTCGTCATCGAACAACTCCAGGAAACCTGACCATGTCCTCCTATGTCGCGCTCATCGTGATCGTCGTCGCGGCGATCTTCATCGTCCGTTCCCTCAAGGTCGTGCCGCAGCAGCACGCCTGGGTGGTGGAGCGGCTGGGCAAGTACCACGCCACCCTGACGCCGGGCCTGAGCATCCTCGTGCCCTTCGTCGACCGCGTGGCCTACCGGCACAGCCTCAAGGAGATCCCGCTGGACGTCCCCAGCCAGGTCTGCATCACGCGCGACAACACCCAGCTGCAGGTGGACGGCATCCTGTACTTCCAGGTGACCGACCCGATGCGCGCCAGCTACGGCTCCTCCAACTACATCGTCGCCGTCACCCAGCTGGCCCAGACCTCGCTGCGCAGCGTGATCGGCAAGCTGGAGCTGGACAAGACCTTCGAGGAGCGGGACATCATCAACGCGCAGGTGGTGCAGGCGATCGACGAAGCGGCGCTGAACTGGGGCGTCAAGGTGCTGCGCTACGAGATCAAGGACCTGACGCCGCCCAAGGAGATCCTGCACGCCATGCAGTCCCAGATCACGGCGGAGCGCGAAAAGCGCGCGCTGATCGCCGCTTCCGAAGGCCGCCGCCAGGAGCAGATCAACATCGCGACCGGCGAGCGCGAGGCCTATATCGCCCGCTCCGAGGGCGAGAAGCAGTCGATCATCAACAACGCCCAGGGCCAGGCGGCATCGATCACGGCCGTCGCGGAAGCGACCGCGCTGGCGATCGAGCGGATCGCCGCCGCCATCCGCCAGCCCGGCGGCGAGCAGGCCGTGCAGCTCAAGGTGGCAGAGCGCGCCGTCGATGCCTACAGCAAGGTGGCCGCCGACGCGAAGACGACGCTGATCGTGCCGAGCAACATGACCGAGACCTCGGCACTGATCGCATCGGCCATGCGCATGGTCCAGGGCGCCAGAACGCCCTGAAGCCCGGGCCTCTCTTCGCCGGCTGATCGAGCCGGCGTCCGCTGCGCGTTCCGCGCGGCACCTCCTCGAAGCTCTGCGCGCGGGCACGCAAGCGTGCGCGCCGGCGCGCGCAGGTGGCGTTCCGCTGCAAGGTTCGCCGCATGTCTGTCTAGCCACGTAGTGGACTGTCTAAAAGATACTTAGACAGTCACCAGCTCCACACAAGCAGGCGTGCTTGCTCCTGCTCACCCCGTCGGCCCCGCTGTTCACCAACCATGGCGGCGTGACGCGTCACCCCCTATGCACCGGTAGCACTGGTGTGTCGCTTTTCTGCGCCACCGTGTCTGTCTAAATGGCTGATTACTCTGTCTAGCTTGACAGTCATATACTAATGAATAATGATTTAGACTGATCAAACAGAGACTGCCTTGCTCAACAGCAAAGAGATACTGGAACAGACGGGAATCTCCCGGGCGACCCTCAACAACTACATCGGTTGGGGGATCGTGCCCAAGCCCGAAGTGTTGCCGCCCGAGCCCCAGGACGGGGGCGCGCCGCGCATCGGCTACTTTCCGGATGAGATCCTCGGCCGCATCGCCGAGATCCAGCGCCTGAAGAAGGACGGCTGGAGCATGACCCGCATCGCCGAACACTTCGGCGCCAGGCAGGCGCCGGCCGGGACGGCCGAACAGCCGCCCCGCCCCGCCGATCCGGCGTCCGGCGTTGGAGCGCGAGCGGCGGCGCCCCAGCGGCCCGCGCAGGAGTCTCCCGTCCCGGCTGCCGCGTCCGCCGACACCGGCGCCACGCGGCCCGTCCTGACCGACGTGGCCGTGCTCGTGGCCGGCTTGCAGCACTCGAGCAGCATCTGGTCGGAACTGCCTCCCGAAGAGTATTTCGAGCTGATCAACCACATCTGGTCGGCTGTCGACCCGGTGTTCAGGCGCCACGCGGGCACCCATGGAAAACATCCGGCGGACGGGATGGTCTGCTACTTCTTTCCGCTGCCGGCCGGCAGCTACCTGTGGAACGCCCTGGCCGCGGCCCAGGAAACGCGAGAGGCGATGCGGCGCGTGAGCAAGGAGTGGCAGCTGCGAAAGGGCTGGCCCACGGAGCTGTACATGAACGTGGGGATCGACGAGGGCCAGGAATGGCTCGGCAGCTTCCGGTCGGACAGCACCGTCGGTTTCACCGCGTTCGCCGAAACCATCAACCAGGCCGCGCGAATCTCGGATTTTTCCCGCTTCGGTGCGATCTGGGCCACCAAGAACCTGCTGGGCAAGCTGTCCCCCGAGGAACGCCAGCGGCTGAAGTACGGCGTGCACCGCAAGACCGGCGACGGGCGGCACGTCTTCGTTCCCTCGATTTTCGCGGACGTCCATCGGCCGGCGAGCCAGGCCAGGGACGCCGCGGGCGAGCCGCCCAGGCGGATCGCGCTGCAGCCGATCACCGAAATCGTCGACATCTCCGCGGACAAGGGGCGCTAAGGCGCACCTTGGGATCCTTCACTCACCGACAAGAACAGAGGCAGGTATGCGTTGGTTCAAGCCGAATCTCAGAGGCAGCTTGTACGCCCTCCTGGCGCGGGTCCATCCCCCCGAGCCGGAGACCACGGTCCTGGAATACAGCGTGGAGAACATCCGCGAAGCGATGCTCCTGCTGCTGGCGGACTCGCCCGGAGCCGCCTCCCCGGTCGTGACGCGCCGCGTGCGCTACGCCGTCGACGTGCAGGCCTTGTGGTACCTGCGCGGCGACGTGATGGCGGTGCTTGCCGGCGGCCATGGCGAAGCCGTGGCGCGCGAGAAGATCGATACGCTGACCGAGATGTTCGAGGACCATCTTCCCCGCGGCCTGAAGTCGCGCCCCGGCCCCCTGCATGCGCCCGGCAAGCACGACTAGCCGGACGCAACGCAGATGTCCGATATGTCTGAAGGCCTGGCCGCAAGGTACGAAGAACTGGAACGGGTGGACCAGGACCTGCACAGGGCGGAACAGGAGCTGCTTGCAGCGCACCTGAACCCTGGCGGCAGGCAGGGGCCCAGGCCGGAGGTCATCTACGCGCAAGTGCTCGACCTGCGGAGCCGGTCGCGCGAGCTCCTCGACTGGCTCGGGGAGCAACTGGTCCTGGGTTCCGAAGACCCTGCATCGGCTGGCTAGCCAGACAGATCCGTCGGCGGCGAGACCGCATCGGCGCGCTGCTACAATCGGGGGCTCCGGAGCGGTGGATGAGCGGTTTAAGTCGCACGCCTGGAAAGCGTGTGAGGGTTAATAGCCCTCCGCGGGTTCGAATCCCGCCTGCTCCGCCAGATACAGAAAGCACAAGCAGCCAGCCGGCCGCTTGTGCTTTTTTCTTTTGCGGCGGCAGCCGAGGTTCAGGATTTGACGGGGCGCGTTGCGGCCGGGCCGAGCACGAGCCCTGCCGCCGGCACCGCTGAAACGGCAGGACGCGCCAGCAGCGGCAACATGCGCGCGAGTTCATCGGCCGGGACCGGCTTGCTGTACAGGTAGCCCTGGGCCTGGTCGCATTCCAGCTCGCGCAGCAGCCTGGCCTGTTCCTGCGTCTCCACGCCTTCGGCCACCACCTTCAGCTTCAGGCTGTGCGCCAGCGTGATGCAGGTTTCCACGATGCCCAGGTAGGCCGGATCGGTCGTGATCTTGCGGATGAAGGCCTGGTCCACCTTGAGCTCGTCGATCGGAAGCGTCACCAGGTAGGCCAGCGAGGAGTAGCCGGTGCCGAAGTCGTCGATCGCCACCGGAATGCCCAGCGACCGCACCTCCGACAAAATCTCGATGGCGCGCTCCATGTTCGTGATCAGGATGCTTTCCGTCACCTCGATCGACAGCGCCGCTGGGTTCCCGTCGACCGCCGCGAGAGCCGACTGCAGGCCGGACACGAAGTTGTTGCCCCGCAGCTGTTCGGCGGCGACGTTGACCGCGATGCGCGGCGCATCCAGGCCGGCGGCCCGCCATTTCCACCAGTCGGAGATGGCGCGCTGGATCACCTGCCCGCCGGCTTCGGCGATCAGCCCCGTCAATTCGAGCGCCGGGACGAACTCCATCGGCGACACCAGGCCGCGTTCCGGGTGGATCCAGCGGATCAGGGCCTCGACGCCGACGATGGCGCCGGTGGCCAGGTCGACCTTGGGCTGGTAGTAGTTGACGAACTCGTTCTGCCGCAGGCCGCGCCGCAGCTGCGGCTCCAGCCGGTAATGGCGGCTGAGCTGGTTGTCGACGGCCTTGTCGAAAAAGACGTACGGCTCGTCGCGCTCGATGGCGACCTGCAGCGCGCCGTCCGCGGCCGTGACCAGGTCGTCGAGCTTGGCGCCGTCGTCGGGGTGCACCGCCACGCCCAGGTGCACCGGGCACACCAGCGTGAGGGCTTCGATGTTGTACGGCTCGCAAAGCGTCGCGTTCAGCGTGGCGGCGGTGGTCTTGCGAAAGTCTTCCGGGTCGAGGCCGGGGAAATACATGACGAACAGCCCGCGCTTGATGCGCCCCACGAAAGCGTCGTCCTTCAGGCAGGACCGCAGCCGTTGCGCGGCCTGCTTGATCATCGCATCGGCGCTGCGAAAGCCATGGGCGGAGGTGATCTGGCCGACGGTCTTGAGCCGGACCAGGACGAGCACGCTGCGACTGGCCTTGCAGCGGTCGAACTGCGATTCGAAGTGGAACCAGTTGGGCAGGCCGGTCAGCCGGTCGGACTGGGTGGCCACACGCAACTCGCGCCGCATGGTCAGATGGGTGCTCACCGTGTGGGCCAGCTTGGCGAGCGCCTCGCGCTGGGTGGCGGTCAGGGCGCGCGGCACGACGTCCATCACGCTCAAGGTTCCGACCGCGCTGCCTTCCCGTGTCTGCAGCGGATAGCCGGCGTAGAAGCGCACCGGCGGGAAGTCGGGCCCGAACAGGTTGGTGACGAAACGCGGATCGGTTTCGGCGTCCTGCACTTCGAGCAGGCGCTCCGAGTCGGCGATGGTGTACGCGCAGAACGCCAGGTCGCGCGGCGTCGCGGCCACCTCCACCCCGATGCGCGACTTGAACCACTGGCGATGGCTGTCGATGAAGGTGATCGCGCCGATCGGCGCCTGGCAGATGGTGGTTGCCAGCTGCACCAGCCGGTCGAATTCCTTCTCCGGCTCGGTGTCCAGGATGGCCAGGTCCTCGAGGTCGGCGAGGCGCTCGGCTTCATCCGGTGGCACAGGAGGCGCGATTTGGGCCATGATTTCCATCAGGGGCAAGCGGCGGCTGCCGTGGCTCACATGCTATTGCAATTCACCGGACTGCGGTTGGGCCGCAGGGGCCCCAGCGGGCCGCCCTTCCCCGCTTCGCAGGATGTGGAAGGGGGGCGGCTGCATCGCACGGGAACCCACCCGGCCTCAGTGCGTGCGCGCGTGGCTCTTGCGCGCCTGCTGGGGGTCGGCCAGCATCGAGAGCAGCAGGCTCACGTCGGCGGGCTTGACCATGTGGAAGTCGAAGCCGGCCTGCGCCGACCGCGACCGGCTCTCCGCCTCGCCGTAGCCGGTCAGCGCGATCAGCAGCGCCTCGCAGCATGCGGGCAGGCAGCGAAGCCGGTTCGCCACCTCGAAGCCGTTCATTCCCGGCAAGCCGATGTCCAGCAGCACGACGTCCGGATGGAATTCTTCCGCGATCCGCAGCGCAGTCGCGCCCTCGCCGGCGATCCGCACTTCAAAGCCTTCCATCTCCAGCAAGGTCATCAGGGTTTCGGCCGACGCCGCCAGGTCGTCGACCACCAGGATGCGCGCCCTCGCCTTCGCCTTGGGCGCGGCTTTGCGGGGCGCCGGGGCCGGCGCCTTGGGCGTGGCCGCCACCGCCTGCGCCGGCAGCCAGACCGACACCTCCGTGCCCATTCCGGCCCCGGCGCTGCTGGCGCTCACGCGGCCGCCGTGCAACTCGACCAGGTGCTTGACCAGGGTCAGGCCGATGCCAAGGCCGCCCTGCGAGCGGTCCAGGGTCTGGTCGCCCTGGACGAACAGCTCGAAGATGTGGGGCAGGAAAGCCGGGTCGATGCCCGCGCCTTCGTCGCACACCGACAGGCGCAGCTTGCCGTCGGCAAACGCCGCCTTGAGCAGGATCCGGGTGCCGGCGCCCGAGAATTTCGACGCGTTGTTGATCAGGTTGGACAGCACCTGCGACAGCCGCACCAGGTCGCCGTCGAGGGCGAACTCCTGCTCCGGCAGCTCGACGCCCAGGGTCTGGTCCGCCGCCGCGATCCGCGGCCCGGTGGCTTCGACGGCGCGCTCCACCAGCGTGGAGAGCAGCAGCCGCTCCGGCTGGACCACCACCTTGCCCTGCACGATGCGCGACACGTCCAGCAGGTCGTCGATCAGCCGCGCCATGTGGTCGGCCTGGCGTCCGATCACGTCGCGCGCCCAGTTCATCGTCGAAGGCACGACGTCGGAGCCCTGCATGATGTGGACGGCGTTGCGGATCGGCGCCAGCGGATTGCGCAGTTCATGCGCCAGCATCGCCAGGAACTCGTTCTTGCGCCGGTCCGCTTCCTGCACCGCGTTGTACAGCCGCGCGTTTTCCATCGCGATCGAGGCGCGGCTGACGATCTCCTTGATCAGCGCGAGCCGGGCGGAGTCGTAATGCGCCGGCGCGCCGATCAGCACCAGCGCACCGAGCACGCGGTCGCCGGCCAGCAGCGGGCAGATGGCGGCGGCGTGGTCCCCGTGCGGCCGCAGTTCGAACCGCCGGTCCTGCAGCGCGATCCGGAAGCAGTCCTCCAGCAACTTGTCGGCGGCCGCATCCGGCGGCTGTGCCGGCCAGCTCTCGATGCGCTTGATCTCGCCTTCGGCGCCTGCCAGCGCCAGCACGGCGCACTCGCCGAGGAAGGGCACGGCAACCTCGAACAGGGCCTTGATCGTGTCTTCGAGATGGAGCGACCGCGACAGCATCTGGCCGGCCTGCGCCAGGTAATCGGCGCGATGGATGGCGTCCTCCGCGGCAGCCCGGGCGGCCTCCGACCGGGCCAGGGCCTCGCGCTCTGCCGCCTGCTCCTTGAGCTGCCGGTTCATGCGGAACAGCTCGACGAACACCCGCACCTTGGAGCGCAGCACCTCCGGCACCACCGGCGAGGGGATGTAGTCCACTGCGCCCAGTGCGTAGCCGCGCGAGGCCTGGATCTCGTCGACGTAGGCGGTGATGAAGACGATCGGCGTCTGCGCCGACTTGCGGTACTGCCGGATCAGGCTGGCCGTCTCGAGGCCGTCGATGTCCGGCATGTTGACGTCCAGCAGGATGACCGCGAACTCCATCTCGAGGATATAGCGCAGGGCCTCCTGCCCGGACCGCGCGCTGACGATGTTCTGCTCCAGCTCGTCGAGGATGGTGCGGAAGACGACGTGCTTTTCGGGCAGGTCGTCCACCACGAGGATGTTGACTTTCTCCTGCGCTCCCGCCCCCGCCCCCGCCAACGGTGCCGGCCCGGTGATCACTGGTGCAGCCATGCGCGCAGGACCGACAGCAGGTCCTGCGTATTCACGGGCTTGGACAGGTAGTCCCAGGCGCCCGCTTCGATGCACTTCTCGCGGTCGCCCTTCATCGCCTTGGCGGTCACCGCCACCATCGGCAGGTTCTTGCCCTGCGGCAGCTTGCGGATCTCCTTCATGGTGGCCATGCCGTCCATCTCCGGCATCATGATGTCCATCAGCACGACCTTGATCTGCGGATCGCTGGCCACCCGGCTGATCGCGTCACGCCCGTTGTCGGACCACACGATGTCCATGCCGTGCTCTTCCAGCACCGTGGCCAGGGCGAAGATGTTGCGCATGTCGTCGTCGACGATCAGCACGCGCTTGCCGGTGAGCGGCTTGCTGGTCTGGTGGATCTCGTCGAGCATCGACCGCTTGGCCTCGGGCAGCCGCGCCAGGTTGTGGTGCAGCGCCATCAGGGTCTGGTCGAACAGCTTGGGAACGGTGTGTGCCTCCTGCACCGTCACGGCGTCGTCCGACGTCCAGGGCGTGCGGCCTTCCGGCGCGCCGGCGCCGCGGAACACCAGCAGCGGCAGCGGCCCGATGGTGGACTGGCCTTCCAGCGCGCGCTTGCAGTCGTTCGGATTGAGGTTGCCGAAGCCGTCCTCGATCACGACGCAGTCGAACTGGTCTTCCTCCAGGGCCTGCATGAATTTGTCCGTGCTGCGGACCACGACCGCGTTGATCTGCTCGTCCTCGATCTGCGCGGTGAGCTCCTTGCGCGCGGTGAGGTCCTTGAGCGCGACCAGCACGCTGCGCTGCGGCCGGCCGACGTAGGTGCGCAGCTTGTCGAGCATCTCATCGAGCACCTCCTTGGAGCGGATCGGCTTCTCGACGAAGGCCATGGCGCCGGACTTGAAGGCCCGCTCCTTGGAATCGTCGGTCGAGATCACGCAGACCGGGATGTGGCGGGCGCCCAGGTCCTGCTTCATCCGGTCGAGCACGCGCCAGCCATCCATGTCCGGCAGGTACATGTCCAGCGTGACGGCGGACGGCTTGTACTGGTTGGCCAGGGTCAGCGCGCCAGCGCCCATCGAGGTCACCAGGCCCTTGAAGCCCTTGGCCCGCGCCGCATCGAGCAGGAAGCGCGCGAACGCCATGTCGTTCTCGACGATCAGCAGCACCAGGTCGCCCTGGACGATGCTGTCGCGGTCGTCGTCGGCTTCGTTGAGCGCCGGCGCGTTCTCTTCGGAGACGACCACCGCGTCCTCCACCGGCGGCTGGACCGGCGGGGTTCGCTTGATGCCCGGCACGGTGAGATCGCCCCGGGTCGACTCGCTGTAACCGGCCGCGCGACGCGTCGTGCGTGCCGACGAATACACCAGCGGCAGGTACAGCGTGAAGGTGCTGCCCTGGCCTGGCGCACTGGACAGGCGGATCTCGCCGCCCAGCAGCTTGGACAGCTCGCGGCTGATCGCGAGGCCCAGGCCGGTGCCGCCGTATTTGCGGCTGGTGGAGCCGTCGGCCTGCTGGAAGGCCTCGAAGATGATCTGCTGCTTGTCGCCCGAGATGCCGATACCGGTGTCCGACACGGCGAAGGCGATCACCTGCTGGCTGCGGTTCAGCTCCTCGTTGTCCGGGCTCCAGCCGGTGAAGGCTTCTTCGATGGTCAACGTGACGTGGCCCTGGTGCGTGAACTTGAAGGCGTTCGACAGCAGGTTCTTCAGGATCTGCTGCAGGCGCTTCACGTCCGTCACCATGGAGGTCGGGAGTTGCAAGCCGGTGTGGATCATGAAATCCACGGTCTTGGCTTCCGCGACGTGGCGGAACGTGCGCTCCACATAGAGCTGCAGGTCCGAGAGGCGCAGTTCGTTGATGTCGACGACCACGGTGCCGGACTCGATCTTGGACAGGTCCAGGATGTCGTTGATCAGCATCAGCAGGTCGTTGCCCGACGAATGGATCGTCTTGGCGAATTCCACCTGCTTGGTGGTCAGGTTGCCGTCCGGGTTCTTGCAAAGCTGGTCCGACAGGATCAGCAGCGAGTTCAGCGGCGTGCGCAGCTCGTGCGACATGTTGGCCAGGAACTCGGACTTGTACTTGGACGTCAGCGCGAGCTGCTTGGCTTTTTCTTCCAGCGCCTGGCGGGCCTGTTCCACTTCCTGGTTCTTGCGTTCCACCTCGTGGTTCTGGTGCACCAGCAGCCGGGCTTTTTCCTGCAGTTCCTCGTTGGTCTGCTGCAGTTCCTGCTGCCGGCTCTGGAGCTCCTGCGCCAGCGACTGCGACTGGGTCAGCAGGTCTTCCGTGCGCATGTTGGCCTCGATCGTGTTGATCACGATACCGATCGATTCCGTCAGCTGGTCGAGGAATGCCTGGTGGGTCGGGTTGAAGCGCTCCACCGAAGCAAGTTCCACCACGCCCCGCACCTGGCCTTCGAAGATGATCGGCAGCACCAGCACGTTCAGCGGCGCCACCTCCGTGAGGCCCGACGAGATCCGCAGGCTGTCCGGGATCGACGACGTCAGCAGGATCTTCTTCTTGTCGTACGCGCACTGTCCGACCAGGCCCTGGCCCAGGTCGACTTCCTTGCCGTAGGAGCCATGGCCGTCCGAGGCGTAGCTGGCCATCAGGCGCAGCTTGGGCTGTTCATGCGTGTAGCGCAGCACATAGAACTCGGCCTGCTGCGCGCCCACCACGGGCGCCAGTTCGGACAGGATCAGGTGACCCACGGCCACCAGGTCCTTCTGGCCTTGCAGCATCCGCGAGAACTTGGCCAGGTTGGTCTTGAGCCAGT
>JAQGNJ010000314.1 GCA_028291885.1 Ramlibacter sp.
AACCTCGACACCACGCGCGCCCTGCTCGACGCCTGCCGCGCAGCCGGCACGGCCCCGGTCTTCGTATTCGCCAGTTCGCTGGCGGTGTTCGGCACCACGCCCGAGCAGCCGCTGCCGCCGGTCATCACCGACACCACCCTGCCGACGCCGCAGAACAGCTACGGCATCCAGAAATTCATCGGCGAGCAGCTGGTTGCGGACTATGCGCGCAAGGGCTTCATCCGCGGCCGCAGTGTGCGGCTGATGACGGTGAGCGTGCGGCCGGGCAAACCGAACGGCGCAGCCTCGGGCTTCTTCAGCGGAATGATCCGCGAGCCGCTGGCCGGCCTCAAGGCCGCCTGTCCCGTGCCGCGCGAAACGCCGGTGGCGCTGGCGTCGCCGGCCACGACGGTGGACGGCATCATCCGGGCGGCCGAGGCGACGGACCGGGAATGGGGACCGCTCACCGCGATGAACCTGCCGTCGCTGCACACCACCGTCGGCGAAATGGCGGACGCGCTCGAGCGGGTCGCCGGCAAGGCCGCCACGGCGCTGCTGGACTGGACGCCGGACCCGGCGATCCAGAAGCTGGTCAGGACCTGGCCGGGCAACGTGGCGTCGGCACGCGCCAACGCGCTGGGCCTGCAGCCGGACAGGGACTTCGAGACCGTCGTCCGCGACTACATCCGCGAGAACCCGGGCGCGGTCAAGCTGCCGCTGCGCTGAAAGAAGCAACACCATGCCGCGCTTCGCCGCCAACCTGTCGATGCTCTACCCGGAGCTGGACTTCCTGGACCGCTTCGAGGCCGCCGCGAAGGACGGCTTCGAGGCAGTGGAGTACCTCTTCCCCTATGCGTGGGAAGCGCGCGAGATCGCGGCGCGGCTCCAGGCCAACGGCTTGCGGCAGGTGCTGTTCAACGCGGCGCCGGGCAACTGGGACGCCGGCGAACGGGGCCTGGCCTGCCTTCCGGGACGCGAAGCGGATTTCCACGAGGCGATCGGGCAGGCGCTGGCCTACGCCCAGGCGCTGGAATGCCCGCGCATCCACGTCATGGCCGGCCTGGTGCCCGCGGGCAGCACGCGCGAAGCGCTGCGCGCCACCTATGTCGCCAACCTGCGGCAAGCCGCTTCGCTTGCGGCCAGGCAGGGCGTCGACCTGCTGATGGAACCGATCAACACGCGCGACATCCCCGGCTTCTTCCTGAACCGACAGGACGACGCGCACCGGCTGGTCGCGGAGATCGGCGCGCCCAACGTCAAGGTGCAGTTCGACCTGTACCACTGCCAGATCGTCGAAGGCGACGTGGCGATGAAGATCCGCGAGTACCTGCCGACGGGCCGGGTCGGTCACTTGCAGATCGCCGGCGTTCCGCAGCGGCACGAACCCGATGTCGGCGAACTGAATTACCCCTACCTGTTCGGCGTCATCGACGAGGTGGCGGCAAGCTGCGGCTGGCAGGGCTGGGTCGGTTGCGAATACAGGCCGGCGCGCGGCTCGCAGCCGGGCGGAACGTCGGCGGGCCTGGGCTGGCTGCGGGACTGGAAAAAGCAGGAGAGCGCATGACACCGGCGATCCAGGGCTACCACGCCCATGTGTACTTCGATGCCTCCAGCGTTGCGCGGGCCCGCGCCCTGTGCGAACGCGCCGCGGCGCAGTTTCCCTTGAAGATGGGCCGCGTCCATGAAAAGCCGGTGGGTCCGCATCCGGACTGGAGCTGCCAGCTGGCCTTTCGCGCGGAGGTGTTCGCGCAGGTCGTGCCGTGGCTGATGATGAATCGCGAAGGCCTGGTGGTGTTCGTCCATCCCCTGACCGGCAACGACCTGGTGGATCACCGCGACCGCGCGATCTGGATGGGAACCGTGCGCCCGCTGGACCTGTCGGTGCTCAGCGAAACCCCGGTGCACTACGAGCTTTGATGCGACGGCGGCGCCAGCGGCGTCACAGCGACAGGATGTCCTGGCCGTCGAGCAGCTGTTCCACCATCGCCGACGACTCCCCGACCTTGGCCACGGCCTGTCGCAGCTGCTGCTCGCTGCAACCGAAGATCTTGCTCCAGTAGATCACTTCCGACGGGTTGCTCATGTCGATGCGACTGCGTTGCGCCGGAAGCGTTTCGAATACATAAGCCATGGCGTCACTCCCTTGTTGTTCGACTGCACAGGGGAGATTTGGCTACAGCCCGCTAGCCGCCACTGACCGCTGAGGCCGAAACAAGTTGTAATCCCGCTCCTACCCGCGAAGGCAAGGGCTCACGCCGCGCTGAGCCGTTCCAGCAGGGCCATCGCCGCGGCCGGCGCCCGTTCTTTCGCGCCGTTGATGAAGTAGACGAACACCTCGCGGCCCGACTCGCCGCCGGCCCATGCGCGTGCGCCTTGGGCCCATTGGTCCAGCTGCGCCGGAGGGTAGCCGGTGGGCTGGGCCGACTCGCTTCGCATCAGCCGCAGGTAAGCGAACGGCGCCTTCGCATCGGCGATGGCCGGGAATTTCTCCGAGTCGGTGTGCACGGTCACGCAGCCGTACTTGCGGGCGAGCGCCAGGTACTCCGGCGTGTCGAAGCTCTCGTGGCGCACGTCCAGCACGTGGCGCAGCGGATGGCCGTCCACCGCCTTGGGCAGCAGTGAGAGAAAGCCCTCGAAATCCCCGGCGTCGAACACCTTGGTCGGCATGAATTGCCAGACGATCGGCCCGAGCTTGGCGCCCAGTTCGACGATGCCGCTGCCGACGAAGCGTTCGATCGATTCGCCGGCCGTGGCCAGCTGCTTGCGGTTGGTCGCGAAGCGGTTGGCCTTGAGCGAGAACACGAAGTCGTCGGGCGTCTCGTCGCGCCACCTGGCGAAGGTGGGCGGCTTGAAGGTGCTGTAGTAGGTGCCGTTGACCTCGATGGCCGTGAGCTTGCGGCTGGCGTAGTCCAGCTCCTTGGCGTGGGGCAGGCCTTTCGGGTAGAAATTGTCGCGCCAGGGCTCGTAGGTCCAGCCGCCGACACCGACGCGGATCTTCCGATCTTCTTGCATGTCGTTTCCTTTCAGCGGCGCGTTGCGGCAACAGCCGACGCCCGGGTGGTGCCAATCCTAGCCCGGCCGGCCCCGCCCCGGCCGGAGGCGTAAAGTTCCGGCCAGACCCACAGGAGACGCCATGAACAAACCGATCCAGCAGGAAATGCCCGCGGGCGTGCTCGACGCCGCCGCCGCACTGGCCCACGCCAGCGCGCAATGGGACAGCGACATCGTCGGCCAGATCACCGACTACATCCGCATTCCCGCCAAGTCGCCCGGCTTCGACAAGGAGTGGGTCGAGCACGGCCACATCGAGACCGTCGTGCGCAACGCGGCCAGCTGGGTGCAAGCGCAGAAGGTGCAAGGCCTGACGCTGGAGATCGTGCGGCTGCCCGGGCGCACGCCGGTGCTGTTCTTCGAGATCGCCGCGACCAGACCGCAATCGAGCCAGACCGTGCTGATGTACGGCCACCTGGACAAGCAGCCGGAATTCACCGGCTGGCGCAGCGACCTCGGCCCCTGGACGCCCAAGTACGAGGACGGCAAGCTCTATGGCCGCGGCGGCGCCGACGACGGCTACGCGGTCTATGCCAGCATCGCCGCTGTGCAGGCGCTCAAGGCGCAGAAGGCGCCGCATCCGCGCATCGTCGGCCTGATCGAGACCTGCGAGGAATCGGGCTCCTACGACCTGCTGCCCTACGTCGATGCATTGCGGCCGCGCCTGGGCGACGTCTCGCTGGTGATCTGCCTGGATTCCGGCGCCGGCAACTACGACCAGCTCTGGCTCACCACGTCGCTGCGCGGCATGGCCGGCGGCACCCTGAAGGTGGAGATCCTGACCGAGGGCGTGCACTCCGGCGACGCCTCCGGCCTGGTGCCATCGAGCTTTCGCATCATGCGCCAGGTGCTGGACCGGCTGGAGGACAGCAAGACCGGCCGCCTGCTGCCGCAAAGCTTCCATTGCGAGGTGCCGGCCGAGCGGCTGGAGCAGGCCAAGGCGACCGCGGCCATCCTGGGCGAGGAGGTCTACAAGCGCTTCCCCTGGGCCCACTACGACTGCGGCGGCTCCACCATGTTCGCGCTGCCGACCACCACCGATCCGCTGCAGGCGCTGCTCAATCGCACCTGGTCGCCGACGCTGTCCGTGACCGGCGCCGAGGGCTTTCCGGCGCTGAGGGACGCGGGCAACGTGCTGCGTCCCTACACGGCGTTCAAGCTGTCGCTGCGGCTGCCGCCGCTGATCGACGCGGCGCAGGCGGTGCAGGAGCTCAAGACGCTGCTGGAGGACAACGCGCCCTACCAGGCGAAGGTGACCTTCGAAAACGGCGGCGGCGCGACCGGCTGGAATGCGCCGGACACGGCGCCGTGGTTCGAGCAGGCGCTCGATCGCGCCTCGCGGGCCCACTTCGGCACCTCGTGCGGCTACATCGGGCAGGGCGGCACGATCCCGCTGATGAACATGCTGAGCGAAGGTTTCCCGAAAGCCCAGATGATGGTCTGCGGCGTGCTCGGGCCCAGGAGCAACGCGCACGGGCCGAATGAATTCCTGCACGTGCCTTACGCGAAGAAGCTCACGGCGGCAGTCGCGGAGGTCATCGCGCAGCTGCCCTGAAACGCCAGCCGTTCGGCGCCGCGTTCTCGCGCGGCGCTGCTTGCCACTTTCTTCACGTTCGCCGTAGCGGGCACGCGAGTGCCTCGCGCTGGTCCAGCCAGGCTCGCCGCCGGTCCGCGCAGCATTGCGCGGCCGCATGCGGCCGTCGATCATCAGGCCCCATGGTTTCCGCTCAAATCGAATCGACGCTTTCCACTTACACCGCCGGCGACGGCCAGAACATCGCCTTGCAGGACTGGCCCTTGCCGGACGACGTCGCGCCGCGCGGCGTCGTGATCGTGGTCCATGGCCTGGGCGAACACGCCGGCCGCCACGACGCGCTGGCGAGGCGGCTGAACGGCTGGGGCTTCGCGACGCGCAGCTACGACCAGTACGGGCACGGCGAATCGTCCGGCCCGCGCGGCACGCTGCCGACGTCGACGCGGCTGCTCGAGGACCTGATCGACATCGTCGACAGCACGCGGCTGCGGATGGCGCCCGGCACGCCGCTGATCCTGCTGGGGCACAGCATGGGCGGCCTGGTCACGGCCCGCTTCGTGTCGCTCACCCTGCGCCGCGTCCAGGGTCTGGTGCTCTCGTCACCGGCGCTAGACGCCGGCCTGAACCCGCTGCAGAAACTGTTGCTGGGCATCTTGCCGCGCTTTGCGCCGCACCTGACGGTGGGCAACGGACTGGACAGCGCCTTCATCTCGCACGACCCCGGGATTGTCGAGGCGTACCGGCGCGATCCGCTGGTGCACGACCGGATCTCGCCGCGGCTGGGCCGCTTCATCGCCGACGCGGGCAGGGCGACGCTGGCGAGCGCGCCCGCATGGAAGGTGCCCACGCTCCTGATGTACGCCGGCGACGACCGCCTGGTCAACGCTGCCGGCAGCCGCGCCTTCGCCGACAAGGCGCCGCGCGAGGTCGTGACCGCGAAATGCTTCGACGGCCTGTACCACGAGCTCTTTCACGAGCTCGACGCCGAGCCGGTCTACGAGGTCCTCGCGCAGTGGCTGGACGCGCGTTTCCCACTCCCGGCCAGACGAGCGCCGCACCCGCGATGAAGGTGACGTGGCCGGCGGCTGCAAGCCCGGGGTTGCGGTTTATCCGGCCAGCGTGAGAGCAGCCAGCGCCGCGAGCGGCGCAGTTTCGGAGCGCAGGACGCGGGGTCCGAGACTCGCGCGCATGAAGCCGATGCCGGCGGCCAGTTCTTCTTCCTGCGGCGTCAGCCCGCCCTCTGGCCCGGACAACAGCAGCACCTCGCCCCCGGGTCCGGCCGCCTGCCGCAACGGCGGCGCCTGCGCCGCCAGGGACAGCAGCAGCCGCGATTCGCCCGCGCCTGCGGCCGGCCCGATCGCCGCTGCCCATTGCGCGAAACCGGCGATCGCATGGACGGGCGGCACGCGGTTGCGGCCGCTCTGCTCGCAGGCGGCGATCGCGATCCCTTGCCAGTGCGCCTGCTTCTTGTCCGCGCGTTCGCCTTGCAGCCGGAGCACGCTGCGTTGCGCCAGCAGCGGCTGGATGCTGGCGGCGCCGAGCTCCGCCGCCTTTTCCACCAGCCAGTCCATGCGCTCGTTGGCCGGCATGCCGACCACGAGGTGCACCGGCCTGGCGGCTTCCCGCTCCACCGCGCGATGCTCGCCGACGGTCACGGCGACGTCGCTGCGGCCCATGCGTTCGATCACGGCATCGAACTCGCCGCCTTCGCCGTTGAACAAGGTGACGGTTTCACCCGGCTGCATGCGCAGCACCTGCACATGGCGCGCAGCGGAAGCCGGCAGGTCCAGCGCCATGCCGCCGGCAAGCGGCACGGGAGAATAAAAGCGTGGCATCGGCGCGATCGGCTCAGGTGCGGCCGAAGACGAAGGCCGCGGTCTGCTCCGTGCCCTCGACTTCGTCGACCAGCCGCAGCAGCGGCCCCAGCTCGCGATAGCGGCTGGCGGTGGCGCGGATGTAGGCGATGAAGCGCGGCGTGTCCGCCAGGTAGCGGGGCTTGCCGTCGCGCAGTGTCAGCCGCGCGAAGATGCCCGCGACCTTCAGGTGGCGCTGCAGCCCCATCCACTCGACCGCCTTGTAGAAGTCGCCGAAGTCGCTGTCCACCGGCAAGCCCGCCTTCTGTGCTTTCTGCCAGTAACGCACGGTGATATCCAGGACGAACTCCTCGTCCCAGCTCAGGAACGCGTCGCGCATCAGGCTCGCGATGTCGTAGGTGATCGGGCCGTAGACCGCGTCCTGGAAATCCAGCACGCCGAGCCGTCGCTCTGCCGGGTCGGCCGGCATCATCAGGTTGCGCGGCATGAAGTCGCGGTGGACGTAGACCTGGGGCGACGCCAGATTGCGCTGGACGATCAGCTCGAAGCAGCGGTCCAGCGTTTCGCGCACGCTGCCTTCGACGGCGACGCCGCGGTGCCGCTCCAGGTACCACTGCGGGAACAGCTCCAGTTCGCTTTTGAGCAAGGCCTCGTCGTACGCCGGCAGCACGCCGGGCCGCGATGCCGCCTGCCAGGCGACCAGCGCGTCGACCGCCCGCATGTACAGGCCCTGGTTGGCTTCGGGGATGCTGGGTTCGACCACCTCGATCATGGTCTGCGTGCCCAGGTCCTGCAGCAGCATGAAGCCGCCGGCACGGTCCCAGTCCAGCACCTGCGGGACGTTCAGTCCGGCCTGCGCCATCAGGCCGGCGACCTTCACGAAGGCCTCGCAATCCTCCTTGTCAGGCGGCGCATCCATGATGATGCGGCTGCCGGTTTCGGAGTCGATGCGCAGGTAGCGGCGAAAGCTGGCGTCGGCCGAGGCCAGGCGAAGGCTCGCGGGCCTGAGGCCCTGGTGGGGGCCGACACGATCGAGCCAGCCGCGGAAGGCGGCCTCCCTGGCGGGATCCGGCCAGGGGACGGCGGGTGGAGCGCTGGCGAGCGCGGCAGTGAAATGGAGGGGATTGCTCATGGATAATCCATTCTACAAATCCAGTCCTGCCGCAGCGGCAGGCGCCATCCATTCACGATGCACGACCCCAAGAGGAAGCCGTTTCGGCCGCGCTTTGCACTGACACCGGTGGCGCTGGTGGCGTTCGCCATCCTGCATGCCCCCGTGCATGCCCAGGCGCTAGCGCCCCCGGCAGGCGCCGAGGTCGGCCAGCCCGTCCTCAAACCCAGCCTGCAGCTGCGCGAGGACATTCCCGAGCCGGTGCGCCAGCAGCTGCCGACATTCCTGTCGGGCGAGCGCGCGTCCGGCCGCACCGACCTGGACACGATCCTCGAGGGCAATGCGGAGCTGCGCCGTGGCGACATGACGATCCGCGCCGACCGGCTGGAGTACTACCAGCCGGACGACCTGGCCAAGGCGCGCGGCAACGTCCATATCAACCGCGCCGGCAACACCTATGAAGGCCCGCTGCTGGAACTCAAGGTCGATGCCTTCGAAGGCTTCTTCCTGGCGCCGCGCTACCACTTCCTGAAGAACGGCGCCTACGGCGAGGCCGAGCGGGTCGACTTCATCGACGACAAGCGCGCGATCATCCGCAACGCCACCTACACGACCTGCCAGCGCCGGCCCGGTCCCAGCTGGATGCCGGACTGGATCATTCGCGCGGCCAGCATCCGGATCGACAACGAGGAAGAGACCGGCCACGCCAGCGGCGGCGTCCTGCGCTTCATGGACGTGCCGATCCTGGCGGTCCCGGAGCTGAGCTTCCCGCTCTCGGACAAGCGCAAGTCCGGCGTCCTGCCGCCGACCGTCGGCCTGGACAGCCTGAACGGGGCCGAGCTGGTCCTGCCCTATTACTGGAACATCGCGCCGAACCGGGACGCCACCTTCTTCCCGTCCCTGATGTCCAAGCGCGGCGTCGACCTGGGCGGCGAGTTCCGCTATCTCGAGCGCGATTACGAGGGCAAGCTGCGGGCCAACTACATGCCCACGGACACGCTGCGCGACCACCAGCGCTGGGGCTATGCCTTCACCCACAGCGGCAGCTTCACGCCCTTGGCCGGCATCGGCGGGATCGGCCTGAACCTGAACCTGAACCGCGTCAGCGACGACAACTACTGGCGCGACTTCTCCCGCTCGGGCATCTCGCTGACGCAGCGCCTGCTGGCCAGCGAAGGATCGCTGTCCTGGAGCCGCGGCAACCTGTCGCTGACGGCGCGGGCCCTGAACTGGCAGACGCTGCAGGACGTGAGCTCGCCGATCGTGCCGCCGTACGACCGGCTGCCGCAGGTGCTGGCCCGCTACGCGCGCAGCAACCTGGCCCTCGGGCTGGAAGCGTCGGTCGACGCCGACTACACGCAGTTCCGCTCGAACCCCGTCCTGACCGGCCAGCCCAATGCCAAGCGCAGCTTCACGCTGGCGCAGGTCAGCCGGCCCTGGCAGTCGCCGGGCTGGTTCGTCACGCCCAAGCTGCAGCTGCACGCGACCAATTACCAGTTCGACGCGCCGCTCGCCAACGGCCTGACCACCTGGGACCGCGTCGTGCCGACCTTCAGCCTGGACAGCGGCCTGGTGTTCGAGCGCGACGCCGGTTTCTTCGGCCGCGCCTTCCGCCAGACGCTGGAGCCGCGGGCGTTCTATGTCTACACGCCGTTTCGCAACCAGAATTTCCTGCCGAACTACGACTCGGCCCAGACCGACTTCAACTTCGCGACCATCTATACCGAGAACGCGTTCGGCGGCAACGACCGGATCTCCGACAACAACCTGCTGACGCTGGGCGCCACCACGCGCCTGCTCGATCCGGACACCGGCGCCGAGGCGGCCCGCTTCGGCGTCGCCCAGCGCCTGCGGTTCAAGGACCAGCGCGTGACGCTGCCCGGCGGCGCGCCGGTGAGCGAGCGCCTCTCCGACGTCCTGTTCGGCGCGTCCGTCAACTGGGTGCCGGAGTGGAGCACGGACGCCACGGTCCAATACAACCCGAAGACCCGCCAGTCGATCCGCTCCACGATCGGCGCGCGCTACAGCCCGGGCAACTACCGCGTCGTCAGCGCCGCCTACCGGCTGCAGCGCGGCTCGAGCGAGCAGATCGACGTCGGCTGGCAGTGGCCGCTCAACGACCTGTGGGGCGACAAGGGCCAGAACCTCGGGCCGGGCATGGGCGAAGGAGAAGGCCGCTGGTACAGCGTCGGCCGCCTGAACTTCAGCCTCAAGGACGGCAAGCTGGTCGATGCCGTGGTCGGGCTGGAGTACGATGCCGGCTGCTGGCTGGGGCGTGTGGTGGTCGAGCGGCTGCAAAGCAGCACCTCGTCGGCCAACAAGCGGATCCTGTTCCAGCTCGAATTCGTCGGCTTCACCCGGCTGGGGTCGAACGCACTGCAGTCGCTCAGGCAGAACATCCCCCGCTACCAGTACCTGCGCGAGCAGGTCACTTCCCCCAGCCGCTTCAGCAACTACGATTGATTCCAGGCACAGCATGATCAAACAACGCGCCTTCGTCCTGGGCCTGGCCTTCGCGGTGCAGGCCGTGGCCCTCGTGCCGGCCGCGCACGGCCAGGGGCTGCGGGTGTCGCCGCAGCTGGGCGCCAGCCGGCCCGCGGCGCGCGCCAACGACAACACGCCGCGCTCGGCCGACTACATCGTCGCGGTCGTCAACTCCGAACCGATCACCAACAACGAGGTGCGTTCGCGCATGGTCCGTTTCGAGCAGCAGCTGGCCCAGCAGGGCGCGTCGCTGCCGCCGCGGCCCGAGCTGGCGCGCCAGGTGCTCGAGCGCCTGATCAGCGAAAAGGCGCAGTTGCAGCTGGCCCGCGAAACCGGCGTGCGGATCGACGACGCGACGGTCGACCAGGCCGAGCAGAACGTCGCCCGCCAGAACCAGGTCGACGTGGCCGAACTGCGGCGCCGGCTGGCCGCCGACGGCGTCGATCCCTCGCAGTTTCGCGAAGACCTGCGCAACCAGCTGCTGCTGACGCGGCTGCGCGATCGCGAACTCGAATCGAAGGTCCGGGTGACCGACCTCGACGTCGACCAGTACATCCGCGAGCAGCAAGGCTCCAACGCCGCGTCGGAGCTGGAGATCAACCTGGCCCACATCCTCGTCGCCGTGCCCGATGGCGCCACCGACCAGCAGGTCGCGGCCCTGCAGGCCAAGGCGCAGCTGGTGCAACAGCGGGCCGCGGCCGGCGAGGATTTCACCAAGCTGGTCCGGGAGTTTTCGGAAGCTCCCGGTGCGGCGACGACCGGCGGCATCGTCGGCCTGCGCACCGCGGACCGCTATCCGCCCCTGTTCGTGGAGGCGACGCAGTCGCTGCGCGAGGGCGGCGTGAGCAAGGTGGTGCGCTCCGGGGCGGGCTTCCACATCGTCAAGGTCGTCGAGAAGCGGCAGGGCGGATTGCCGGGAGCCAACGTGGTCCAGAACCATGCGCGCCACATCCTGCTGCGGCCCAGCGCGCAGCTGAGCGAGGCGGCCGCGCGGGCGAAGCTTGCCGATTTCAAGAAGCGGATCGAGGCCGGCCAGGGCGACTTCGCCCAGCTGGCCCGCGAGAATTCGCAGGACGCCAGCGCCCGCAACGGCGGCGACCTGGGCTGGGCCAATCCTGGCCTGTTCGTGCCCGAGTTCGAGGACACGCTCAATGCCCTGTCGCCCGGCCAGGTGTCCGAGCCGCTGGTCTCGCGCTTCGGCGTCCACCTGATCCAGCTGCTGGAGCGGCGCGAGGCGGCGCTCAGCCAGCGCGAGCAGCGCGACCTCGCCCGCAACGTGGTGCGGGAAAAGAAGCTCGACGAGGCCTACGCGAGCTGGGCGCAGGACGTCCGCGGCCGCGCCTACGTCGAATACCGCGAACCGCCGCTCTAAGCCTTGAAGCACATCCCCCGCAAGCGCTTCGGCCAGCACTTCCTGGCCGACGCCGGTATCGTCGACGCGATCGTGCGGGCGATCGATCCGCGGCCCGGCGAGGCGATGGTGGAAATCGGTCCCGGCCTTGCCGCGCTGACCCAGCCCCTGGTGGAGCGCCTCGGCCGGCTCACGGTGATCGAGCTCGACCGCGACCTGGCCGCGCGGCTGCGCGGCCACGGCCAGCTCGAGGTTGTCGAATCCGACGTCCTCAAGGTCGATTTCGCCGGGCTTGCGGCATCGATGGGCGTGCCGAAAGTGCGTGTCGTCGGCAACCTGCCCTACAACATCTCGACGCCGATCCTGTTCCACCTGCTCGGCTTCGTCGGCAGCGTGCAGGACCAGCATTTCATGCTGCAGAAGGAAGTGATCGACCGGATGGTCGCGCAACCCTCCACCAGCGACTACGGCCGCCTGTCCGTGATGCTGCAGTGGCGCTACGAGATGGAGAACGTGCTGTTCGTGCCGCCCGAGTCGTTCGACCCGCCGCCGCGCGTGGACAGCGCCGTCGTGCGCATGGTGCCGCGCGCCGCGCCGGCCGCCGTGGATGAGGCGCTGCTGTCCGAGCTGGTGCAGGTCGCCTTCAGCCAGCGGCGCAAGATCCTGCGCCACACGCTGGGCAAGTGGCTGGAGCAAAAGAACTTCGCCGGCCAGTTCGACATCCAGCGCCGGGCGGAGGAAGTGCCGGTGGACGAATATCTCGCGGTGGCGCAGGCGGTTTCGGCGGCCTGAAGCCGCAAACCGGGACCATCCATCAGGAAGAAGAAGGCGTCCGGGAAGCCTGGGGCCTTGCCTACTCTTCCGGGTGAGGGCTGCGTTTCAGGTCGCGGAAACAAAAAGCCCGTCGCGAACGACGGGCTTTTTTCTTCAGGCGGCGATCAGGCCGCTGCGAGCCAATAACCCGCGTTGAAGGGGCTGCTCATCCGCAGCGCCAGGGGCGAAACGTCCACCAACTTGTCGGTGGGCATGACTTCGCCGTTGTCGGTCACCGGTGCGGCGGGAGCCGCTGCTTCGGTGCCTTGAGCCTCGTTCGCCCGTTCTGCTTGGCTGGTGTGTGCAGAACGGGCTACAGAAAAGAATAGAAACAGCGGAACGGTATCTTCCGGTCGGCCCAGTAATCCGCCGTGTCGCGGAAGATGTCCAGCAGCTGTTCGCGCGCCTCCTTGTCGAACTTGCCGTTGGCCGGGATCTGCTCCAGCACCACGATGAAACCGGGCTGCGGGCCCGATTTATGCAATGGGTCCGTCATGCAGTCGTACAGCGCGTCGAAGTTCTTCCCGAAATTGGCCGGGAAGGTGAACTGCTGGGCGATCAGGTCCAGCACGTCCTGCTTGCTCTGCGCCGGGGCGAGGTTGGCGTACAGGAAATGCTGGCCCAGCGCGATGGCGGCATCCTGCAGGTCCTGGACCCGGAAGGCCCGGATCGACTGCACGATGTTGCTGCGAACGCCCTTGAGGGGCGCGTCGCCGCTTTCCTTACGAAGTGGTGTATCCATCTCCGCGTCTCTTTCCATAGTCAAAAACAGGTCCCGCTTCATTGGGCTTGCTCCACGATCTTGCGAAAACTCAGGTAATGGTCAGCGGTGTAGTAACAGGCATGCGGCACCCGGGCCGGGCCTCCGCACACGATGCGCCGGGCTCCCCGGTCGCGTGATCCTGGCGTCGGCACGGTGTACTCGCGGTAGAAACCGCGGTGGCGGGCCGGCAGCTGACGCTCCCGGTTGCCGAACACCTTGCCGTCCTTGTCGAAGGGAAAAGGTCCGCCTGCGCGGATCAGTTCGTAAGTCACCTGCCCTTGCTTCGGCAGCTCAGCGACAAAAATGACGGCTGATCTGCTTTCGGCGATTCCGTCCTGAGGGGACTGCCTGGCCTGGACCAGTGCCGCGCCGGTGAGCGAAGCAGCAACCAAGAAGCTGGTGAGTGCAAGCTTGAGAGCCGCGACGCGCGACATGAACGGACCTTCTTGGGGGTGACCTTCGGGGAGACGCCATTCCGGCCCTGGGACCCATCAGGTCCTCGGGTAAACCCGGAAATTCAAGAGCGCTAGTGTGACGTATCTGCCACGAAAACGCAAGCGGATGCACAAAAATTGGGCAGCCGGAGGGGCCTTTGCAGCCCGCCCCGGCAGCAAGCGAGTAAGCGCCTGCTGTCCGTTTTTGCCTTACCGCGTTGCGTTGGCGTCGGCCACGGTGAGCGCCGTCATGTTGACGATCCGGCGAACGGTGGTGCTTGCGGTGAGGATGTGGACCGGTTTGGCGGCGCCCAGCAGCACCGGGCCGATGGCGATGTTGCCACCGGCCGCGGTCTTGAGCAGGTTGTAGGAAATATTGGCGGCGTCGATGTTCGGCAGGACCAGCAGGTTGGCGTCGCCCGCCAGGGTGCTGTGCGGCATGATCAGGTCGCGGGCGGCGCCGTCCAGGGCCAGGTCGCCGTGCATTTCGCCGTCCACTTCCAGCCAGGGCGCCTGCTGCCGCAGCAGTTCCAGGGTCTCGCGCATCTTCACGGCGCTGGGCTGGTTGCTGCTGCCGAAGTTCGAATGGCTGAGCAGGGCGGCCTTGGGCTTGAGGCCGACGCGCATCATTTCCTCGGCTGCCATCACCGTGATCTCCGCCAGCTGGACCGCTGTCGGGTCGTAGTTGACGTGGGTGTCGACCAGGAACACCTGCCGGTTCGGCAGCAGCAGGCCGTTCATCGCCGCGTAGGTGCAGACACCTTCGCGGCGGCCGATCACCTGGTCGATGTACTGCAGGTGCATATGGGTGTTGCCCCAGGTGCCGACGATCATGCCGTCGACTTCGCCCTTGTAGAGCAGCATCGAGCCGATCAGCGACAGCCGCCGCCGCATCTCGATCTTGGCCATCTGGACCGTCACGCCCTTGCGCTCGGTCATGCGGTGGTAGGTCTGCCAGAAATCCCGGTAGCGGTGGTCCTGCTCGACGTTGACGATGTCGTAGTCCAGCCCTTCCTTGAGCCGCAGGCCGAACTTCTCGATCCGCTGCGCGATGATCGCCGGCCTGCCGATCAGCGTCGGCCGCGCGATGCCTTCGTCGACGACGATCTGCGCCGCCCGCAGAACCCGCTCTTCCTCGCCCTCGCAATAGGCCACCCGCTTCTTCTCGGCCAGCTTGGCCATCTGGAAGATCGGCTTCATCGTCGTGCCCGAGGCATAGACGAAGCTCTGCAGCTTCTCGCGATAGGCGTCCATGTCCTTGACCGGGCGCAGCGCGACGCCGCTGTCGGCCGCCGCCTGGGCGACCGCCGGGGCGATCTTCATCATCAGCCGCGGATCGAAAGGCTTGGGGATCAGGTATTCGGGGCCGAAAGCCAGCTGCTGGCCGGCGTAGGCGGCGGCGACCACTTCGCTCTGCTCGGCTTGCGCCAGGTCGGCGATCGCGTACACCGCGGCGATCTCCATCTCGTCCGTGATGGTCGTCGCGCCCGAGTCGAGCGCGCCGCGGAAGATGTAGGGGAAGCACAGGACGTTGTTGACCTGGTTCGGGTAATCGGTGCGCCCGGTCGCCATGATCACGTCGTCGCGCACGGACTTCGCGTCGTCCGGCGTGATCTCCGGATTCGGGTTGGCCAGGGCCATGATGATCGGCCTGGGCCCCATCTTGCGGACCATGTCCGGCTTGAGCACGCCGCCGGCCGACAGGCCCAGGAAGATGTCGGCGCCCTCGATGATCTCCGAGAGCGTTCGGGCCTGGGTCTTCTGGGCGAACTGGATCTTGTCCTCGTCCATCAGCTCCTTGCGGCCCTCGTAGACGACGCCGGCCAGGTCGGTGGCGTAGATGTTCTCGCGCGGCAGGCCCAGTTTCAGCAGGAGGTTCAGGCAGGCCAGCGCGGCGGCGCCCGCGCCGGACGTCACCAGCTTGACGTTCTTGATGTCCTTGCCGGCGACCTTCAGGCCGTTGAGGATGGCCGCTGCGACCGTGATCGCCGTGCCGTGCTGGTCGTCGTGGAACACGGGGATGTTCATCCGCTCGCGCAGCTTGCGCTCGACGTAGAAGCAGTCGGGCGCCTTGATGTCTTCCAGGTTGATGCCGCCGAAGGTCGGCTCGAGCGAAGCGATGATGTCGACCAGCTTGTCGAGGTCGTGCTTTTCGTTGATCTCGATGTCGAACACATCGATGCCGGCGAACTTCTTGAACAGGACGGCCTTGCCTTCCATCACCGGCTTGGACGCCAGCGGGCCGATGTCGCCCAGGCCCAGGACGGCCGTGCCGTTGGTGATCACGGCCACGAGGTTGCCGCGCGCCGTGTACTTGAAGGCGTTGTTCGGGTCCTTGACGATCTCCTCGCAGGGCGCCGCGACGCCCGGCGTGTAGGCCAGCGACAGGTCGTGCTGGTTGACCAGCTGCTTGGTGGCCTGGATCGAGATCTTTCCCGGGATCGGGAACTCGTGGTATTCGAGGGCGGAGCGGCGCAGTTCTGTGCGCTTTTCGAGCTCGGTTGCCTGCTGGTTGTCTGCCATGGTTCGTCTCCTTGGGGACAGCTTACGCCATCGCAAAGACGCGCCGTCGGCTTGAAAGGGAGAGGATTGTAGTCCCGCTCCCGGCCCCTGCCGGTCAGGGGAGCCGTGCAGGAAACGGGGCTAAATCGCGAACCGCCTGGCCAGTTCGGCACGCCTGGAAGTCTGCTTTCCGGCCAGCACGAAGCCGCGCGCCAGGCCCCCGTCGTCCATGAAGTGCCAGAGCCCCTCTTCCCGCCCGTGCCACTGCCCGGGGCTGCCGTGAGGCGGCGAGGCGACGACCAGCGGCAGGGCCGGCGTCTTGACCGCCACGGGCATCAGCGGGAAGCGCAGCGTGCCGGGCTGGCCGGCAAGCCGCGCGGCCAGAACCTTGGCGGCGCTCATGATCGGCAGCACGAACGGCAGGGTGCGGCCGCCGCTGACCGGGCCTTGGGCCCACAGTCCGCTGGCGTACTGCGCGCAGTCGCCCAGCGCGAAGATGTCGGGGTCGCTGGTGGCGAGCGTCGCGTCGACGACGATGCCCCGGTCGCAGGCCAGGCCGGCGGCTTGCGCGAGCGCGATGTCGGCACGCAGCCCGACCGCGCTGAGCACCGCATCGGCCGTGACGCGCTCGCCGTTCGCCAGGTCCAGTTGCAGCCGGTCGCCATCCCTGTGGACGGCCTGCACCGCGGTGCCGAGATGCCACTTCGCACCCAGCGCGTGCAAGGCCTGCCGCAGAGCTTCCCCCGCGGCTTGCGGCAGCAGCGCGGCGAGCGGCCGGGATGACGGGTCGATGACGCTGACGCCGAAGCCGGCGCTCGCGAGGTCGTTGGCGAACTCGCATCCGATCAGGCCGGCGCCCATGATCGCGACATGCGATCCGGGCCGCAGCTGCGCGTGGAAGGCGCTGAAGTCCTCCAGCGAATTCACGCTGCGAACGGCCGCCGCGCCATCGCCCGCCAGCGGCAGGCGCACCGGCCGGGCGCCGGTTGCGAGCACCAGCCGCGAGTAGTGGAGCCGGCCGCTGCCGGTGACCACGGCCTTGGCCGAGCGGTCGATCGATTCGACCGTCGTGCGTGACAGCAGGGCGACGCCGAGCGAGCGCGTCATCTCCGCGGCGGGCGTGCCCACCAGCTGGGCAGGCAGCCTGCCCTGGGCAAAGGCGTTGGACAGCGAGGGCTTGGCGTAGAAGTCGCCGGAGTCGCCGGTGATCATCATCAGCGAGGCCGCGGGGTCCAGCTTGCGCAGTTCGCGTGCGACCGCCCAGCCGGCCAGGCCGCTGCCGAGGATGAGGACAGGATCGGCGGCCATGCTCATGCCCCTGCCGCTGCGGGAGTTGCGCCGGTTGCTTCGGCGGCGGCCCGGCGCTTGCCCAGGCGCTCCCAGACCTTCTCGTGGCAGAAGAAGGCGACGGCCTGGACGGTGGGCTCCAGCAGGCTCAGGGTGATCGCGATCATCAGGTTGCCGGTGACCGCGTAGGCCACCAGCGAGGCCACGATCACGTGGACCACGTAATAGCTGGCGGTTTTCTTCAGGGTGGGCAGGTTGGCTCGTGCGATCTTGGCCATGGTGGAACTCCTGGATGCGTGGTTTTCCTGTCGGATCAGATCTCGACGACTTCGAAATCGGCCTTGGCGACGCCGCAATCCGGGCAGGCCCAGCTGTCGGGCACGTCGGCCCAGCGGGTGCCGGCTGCAATGCCGTCTTCCGGCCGGCCGGCGGCCTCGTCGTAGACAAAGCCGCAAACGATGCAGAGATAGGTTTTCATGGTGTTCAAGCTTTCGGTAACGGTTCGGTTGTCGGTGTTCAGGCGGTGGCGACCAGCTTGTCGAGCTGGGCCTGGTAGTGGGCGGCGTGGCGCTCTTCGACACGGGCCAAGGCGGCGAAGCGCTTCTGCGCCTTTTCCAGGGTGGCGCGGAATTGCGCGGCGTGGACCTTCGATTCCTCGATCTGCTCGTTCATCTCGGCCACGGCCGCGGCGTTGCCTTCTTCTTCGGCGGTCTTGCGAAAGCCCGGGTACATCTCGGTGTACTCGTAGGTCTCGCCGTCGATGGCGATCTGCAGCGCCTTGGCGGGGCTCATGTCGGCTTTCGGATACAGCAGGTCCAGGTGGCCGAAGGCGTGCGCCACTTCCTGGTTTGCCGTCTCCTCGAAAGTGCGGGCCGTTTCCTCGTCGCCGGCCTCGCGGGCCAGCTTGGCGAAGTAACGGTACTTGATATGGGCCATGGATTCGCCGGCAAAGGCGGCTTCCAGGTTGGCGAGGGTCTTGATCTCGGGACGTTGCTTGGTGGACATCTGTTTTCTCCTGTGGAACGCCGAATCGAGGGAGTCAATCGGCACAGGAGGAATGATAGGGTCGATCTATAGCTTGGGCCAATTGCTTATGGCTAAACGATTGATAGTCTCTATCCAGGCGCGGCAGTATCATCCGCCGCCATTCCACCCACGAGGAGCGGGCCATGGCGCTGATGGATTTCATCCGCAAACAGTTCATCGACGTCATCCAGTGGACGGAGGATGGCGACGGCTCTTCGAGTCGCCCTTCAAGAGCGACGTCTATTTCTTCAGCACGCGCCAGCAGGTCGACCAGCGCTGGGGCACGCCGCAGCCGATCACCATCCGCGACAAGGACTTCGGCGCCGTCCGGCTGCCCGCCTTCGGCAACTACAGCTACCGCGTCGCCGATCCCAAGCTGTTCCACACCCAGCTCTCCGGCACCCGCGACGTCTACACGGTTGCCGAGCTGGACGGCCAGCTGCGCGGGATGATCCTGCAGCACATCTCGGATGCGATCGCCAGCAGCGGCATCCCCTTCCTGGACCTGGCGACGAACCAGACCGAGTTTGCCCGCGCGCTCTCGACCGAGCTGGACCCGGCCTTCGCGGCGATCGGCCTGAAGCTCGAAGGCATGACGGTGCAGAACCTGTCGCTGCCCGAGGAGCTGCAAAAGCTCCTGGACCAGCGCATCGGCATGGGCATGGTCGGCAACGACATGGGCAGGTTCATGCAATACCAGACCGCGCAGGCCATCCCCGAGATGGCCAAGGGTGCCGCCTCGGGCAGCGGTGGCGGCATCGCCGGCATCGCGATGGGCCAGGTGCTGGCCAAGAACCTGCAGGAAGGCCTGCAGGGCGGAGCGGCTTCACAGGCGGCGCAGGCCGCGCAGCCGCCGGTCGGGGCCGGCGGGACCGTCGCGGTCCAGGACGCCGTCGCGCAACCCGGGCCGCTGCGGCATCGCCTCACCCGCGCATCAGCGCTTCGATCTCGTCGGCCTGGACCGGCACGCCGCGCGAGATCAGCTCGCAGCCGGTCTCGGTGACGATGGCGTCGTCCTCGATCCGGATGCCGATGTTGTGGAACTTCTCGGGCACGCCCTCGGCGGGCCGCACGTACAGGCCCGGCTCGATGGTCAGCACCATGCCGGGTCGGAGAACGCGGCTCGGCCGGTTCTTGATCACCTCGCCCGAGAGCGGATCCTTGCGCTCGCTCACTTCGCCCAGCTGCGACGGTTCGACATAGCTGCCGCAGTCGTGCACGTCCATGCCCAGCCAGTGGCCCGTGCGGTGCATGTAGAACTGGAAGTAGCTGCGGTTGTCGATCACGTCCTGCGCGGTGCCGACCTTGTCGCGATCGAGCAGGCCGACGTCGAGCATGCCCTGCGCCAGCACCTTGACCGTCGCGTCGTGCGGATCGGTGAAGCGCGCGCCGGCTTTCGTCGCATCGACGGCCGCCTGCTGGCTGGCGAGCACCAGCTCGTACAGCTCGCGCTGCGGACCGCTGAATTTGCCGTCGGCCGGGAAGGTGCGCGTGATGTCGCTGGCGTAGCCATCGAGCTCGCAGCCGGCGTCGATCAGCACCAGTTCGCCGGCGCGCACCGGCGCCACGTCGGCCCGGTAATGCAGCACGCAGGCGTTGGCCCCGGCCGCGACGATGGAGCTGTAGGCCGGGTACTGCGAGCCGCCGAGGCGGAACTCGTGCAGCAGTTCGGCGTCGAGGTGGTACTCGCGCACGTCCTGGCCGGCGCGCAACTGGCGCGCCGAGTACTGCATCGCCCGCACGTGGGCGCCGGCGCTGATGCGCGCGGCGCGCCGCATGATGTCCTGCTCGTGCGCGTCCTTGACCAGCCGCATTTCGTCCAGCACGGAACACAGGTCACGCTGCTGCTCGGGACACAGGGCGCCGTACCGCACCCGCGCCCGCACCTGGTTGAGCCAGCCGCCCACGCGCGCTTCCAAGCCGGCGTGGATGGCGAACGGGTACCAGACCGCGTCGCGGTTCTCCATCAGGCGGGGCAGCCGCTTGTCCAGTTCGTCCATCGAGAACGCAGCCTGCACGCCCAGCGCATCCGGCGCCGCATCGGGGCCGAGCCGGTAGCCGTCCCAGATCTCGCGTTCCAGGTCCTTGGGGGCGCAGAACAGCGTGCTCTTGCCGTCGCCGGTGATCACCAGCCACGCATTCGGTTCGGTGAAGCCGGTCAGGTAATAGAAGTAGCTGTCATGCCGGAACAGAAAGTCGCTGTCGCGGTTGCGCGGGCGCTCGAGCGCCGTCGGGATCAGCGCGATGCCGTCGGCACCGATCTGGGCGGCCACGCGGGCGCGGCGGTCGGCATAGGGTGAGGTGCTCATGGTGTGTTCAATTGGGCCAGCCGCTGCGGCGTGCCGACGTCGGTCCAGGGCCCGGTGTGGAGCTGCGCGCTGACCAGGCCATTGTCCATCGCCTGCCGCAGCATGGGGGCCAGCGGGACTTTGAGCCCTTGCGGGTTGCCCGCCGGCAGCGAGTCGAAAAAGGCGCGGCGGTACAGGCCGATGGTCGAATAGGTGTGGCGCAGTTCGCCGCCGTTCAGGGCCAGGCCGTCACGCAGGCCGAAGTCGCCCTTGGGGTTGTGATCGGGGTTGGGCACCAGCACCAGGTGCGCCAGCTTGTTGCCCGCCGCAAAGGCTTCGAGTGTCGATTGCG
>JAQGNJ010000323.1 GCA_028291885.1 Ramlibacter sp.
ACAACGCGGGCCGTGACGCCCGCGTGCACGAACACGACGCCGCCATCGGCGAGTGGACCAGGACCCGCACCGTGACCAACGTGCTGGCGGCGCTGGACGAAGCCAAGGTGCCGGCCGGGCGCATCTACACCGTCGCCGACATCGCCGCCGACCCGCACTACGCAGCCCGCGGCATGCTGGAGCAGGTGACGCTGGACGACGGCAGCACGATGGCCGTGCCCGGCATCGTGCCCAAGCTGTCGCTCACGCCCGGCGGCCACCGCCGCAACGCGCCCGCGCTCGGCCAGGATACCGATGCCGTGCTGCGCGAGGTCGGTCTCACCGATGCGCAGATCGCAGCGCTGAAACAACGCGGCGTGATCGCCGGGAGCTAGCCATGAGCAGGATCTTCTTCAACGAGGTCGCCACCCGCGACGGTTTCCAGATCGAGCCCGGCTTCGTGCCCACCGACGACAAGGTGGCGCTGGTCGATGCCCTGTCGGACTGCGGCTTCGCCAAGATCGAGGTGACGTCTTTCACCTCGCCCAAGGCCATCCCGATGCTGCGCGACGCCGAGGAGGTGATGGGCCGCATCCGGCGCGTGGCGGGCGTGGAGTACACGGTGCTGGTGCCCAACGTGCGCGGCGCCGAGCGCGCGCTCGAGTCGAAGGCCGACGAGCTGAACATCGTGATGTCCACGTCGGAGACGCACAACCTGGCCAACCTGCGCATGCCGCGCGAGCGCAGCTTCGCGGGCCTGCGCGACGTCATCGCGCTGGCTGCAGGCAAGGCGCCGGTCAACGTGTCGCTGTCGACCTGCTTCGGCTGCCCGATGGAAGGCGAGGTGCCGCAGGACGAGGTGCTGCGCTGGGCCGGCCGCTTCGCCGACCTGGGCGTGCGGGGCCTCACCATCTGCGACACCACCGGCATGGCGCATCCGGCGCAAGTGCAGCAGATGGTCCGTGCGATGCGCGAGCGCTTCGCGGGCCTGCAACTCACGCTGCACTTCCACAACACGCGCGGCATGGGCCTGGCCAATGTGCTGGCCGCGGTGCAGGGCGGCATCGACCGCTTCGACGGCTCGCTCGGCGGGCTGGGCGGCTGTCCTTACGCGCCGGGCGCCAGCGGCAACATCAGCAGCGAGGATGCGATCCACATGCTCGACGCGATGGGTTATGACACGGGGATGGACCTGGACAAGCTGCTCGCACTGGCCCGGCAGATGCCGGCGATCGTCGGCCACGAGGTGCCGGGCCAGGTCGCCAAGGCCGGCCGCATCACCGACCTGCACCCGCCGCCGGCCCCGCTCAGCTGAGGGACTCGATCAGGTCGGCGTACTGCTGCTTCGCGTCGTCGCTGGACGTGCCCTTCAGCGCGTTCCACGCGTCCCACTTGGCGCGGCCCACCATGTCGCCGAAGCCCGGCTTCTTGTCGGCGACGTCGCCGGCCGTGGCCTGCTTGTACAGGCCGTAGAGCTTCAGCAGCGTCGTGTTGTCGGGCCGCTCGGACAGGCTCTTCGAGCTGGCGACGGCGGCGTCGAAACGGGCTTGCAGGTCAGCCATGGAATGCTCCGGAAGATGTTGCTGGATGCGCGGGCGCGCCGCGGCAAAAGCTGGCGATCTTAAGCGCTGTGCTCATTCGTCCTTGATGCGCAGCGTCAGGAATTGCGCTTCGTAGTCCTTGGCCAGCGAGATCTTCTGCTCCTCGGTGAGGACCTTGCCCGCCTCCTGGAAGAACTTGCGCTCTTCTTCGGTCAGGTGGTGCTCGATCTTGTCGGCGAGCTTCTTGGCGGCTTCCATCCATGCCTGGGACTCGGGCTCCATCCCCTCCATGTCCTCCACCATCTCGTCCATCTGGTGGTGTTCGGCGATGGCGTGGCGGGAGGCATCGACCGTGGCGTCGTGGGCGAACAGCGGGACGTAGAAGCAGCGCTCCTCCGCCGTCTCGTGCGCGAGCAGTTCCCGCTTCAGTTCGGTGAACACGTGCTGCCGCATCGGCTTGTCCCCCTCGGTGGCGAGCAGACGGGTGTACAGGGCCCGCTGGGTTTCATGGCTGACGCGCAGTGCTTCGAAAATGTTCATGGGGCCGGAGTGTGCCGTCCCGCGAGGCTCTTCCGTGTAGGCGTGTTGCCCGACGCTGTGCCCGAATCGTTCGGAGAAGGCTCAGTCCTCCAGTTCGGCCCTGGCCATGTCGACCTCCAGCCTTTCCTTGGCGTCCATCGGCTTGCTCTGTGCCGCCTGTTCATAGAGCTTGGTCGCTTCCTTCATGCGCTTGTCGCCTTCCAGCATGACCAGGCCGTTGGCGCACTCGATCATCCCGATGGCCGAACCCGGATGCAGCTTGAGCCCGTCGTGGAACAGCCGCAGTCCGGTCTCCATCTTGGCGCCGTAGGTCATGCCGCCGATCAGCGTGCCGACCTTGTCGATCACCTCCGCGTGGAAGGCCCCGAGCGCGATGTACGCGTCCGCGTGCTTGGGTTGCAGCTTGATCGTTCTTTCCAGCGATTCCTTGACCTTGCTGCCAAGGCCCTGGGCGAGCGCCCGCGCCACGCTGATACCCTGGCTGTAGCGCCCAAGCGCATATGCCTGCCAGTACCAGGCATTGGGGTTCTTGGCGTCCGTCGCCGTCTGTTCCTCGGCCCGCTGCGCCACTTGCAGCAGCAGGTCCAGTTTGGTCTTTTCCCTTTTCTCCAGGTAGTTCGCGTAGATGCAGGTCGCCTTGTTGGCGACGGTGATGCCGTCGCCGCCGGCCTTGAGCCCCGCGAGCGCCGCCTGCTGGAACTCGCCGCTGTGAAACAGCACCCACGCCGCCAGCACCGCCTCGTCGCGCGGCAGCGGTTCCGCATCGCCCGCGTGCAATCGCGCCCAGTCCCTGCGAACCGAGGCCGCATCGAACGGATAGTCGCCCAGGTGGGGGAAAGCGGTCCACTTGGTCATGAAGCCTCTCCTGGTTCAGCCGTCGCCGTCGCCGCTGTAGGCCCCCACAAGCCCGAGCAGGTGCGCGCGCTGGCCCTGTTCGAGATAGGGTAGCAGCAGATTGAGGACGTGGTGTGCTCCGCGCAGCAAGGACAGTTGCGCCGCCTGCGTTTCCAGCGCCCGGCGGGGCTCGCGCACGTACTCGTAACTCAGCCAGTACGTCAGCACCACGACCATGCAGGTGGCGGTGGCTTCGACCGCACGCGAATCGATCGTGATCGCGCCGCTGCGGCTCATGCCGTCGAGCATGGCCTTGATCGCGCGGGTCTTGCGCCTGAGGACGGCCTGGAAATGCGTTTCCAGCCGCCGGTTCTTCGACAGCAGGTCGTTCAGGTCGCGGTAAAGGAAGCGGTGCTGCCAGATCAGCTCGAACAGCGAGTGCATGAAGAACCAGGCGTCTTCCACGTCGGCCACGTCGCCGCCGGCGTCGAGCAGTTCGTTCAGTCCCGCTTCGTAGCGGTCGAACAGCGCGTTGATCAGTTCATCCTTGGCAGGATAGTGGTAGTAGAGATTGCCGGGGCTGATCTTGAGCTCGGCCGAGATCAGGGTCGTCGAAACGTTCGGCTCGCCGAAACGGTTGAACAGGTCGAGGCTCACCTCCAGGATCCGTTGCGCGGTTCGCCGGGGCGCTTTTTTCGCCATGCCTCAGGCCGGGCTGGTCAAGGAACGAGGCGGGATCGCGGGGCTTGCCATCAGCCCAGTTTAGGCGCGGCGTCATGACAGCCGTGCTGCAACGCAGCAAGCTCGGCGCCGCCGCGGCGGCCTGCGCCGACCGGCCTCAGGCCGACTTGCGCGCCGGCTTGCGCTTTGCAGCTGCCTGGCGAGCGGTCTTTTCCGGCGCGCGCTTGGGCGCTGCGGGCTTGGCGCCCAGCTTGGAGATGTTGCGATTGAGTTCGTCGATGCGAGCGCTCAGCGCCTCGATGTCCCTGGCCGTCGGCACGCCCAGCCTGCCGAGCGCCTTGGAGACCCGGTCTTCGAAGATCGTCTCGAGCTTGTCCCACTGGCCGCTGGCCCGGGAAGAAATGTCGGTGGCCATCGACGCCATGCGGCTGGTGGCTTCGCTGAATTTGTCGCCCGCCGCGGCCTGGGTCTTGCGCTGCATCGTGGCGCCTTCCTTGACCAGGGAGTCGAAGACCTTGCTGCCTTCTTCCTGGGCCTTGGCGAAAGCGCCGAGCCCGGCCAGCCAGATCTGCTGCGCCGATTCCTTGACCGTGCTGGAGAAGTCGGGTGCGGGGCCGGCGCCCGTGTTTTCCGTTTCTGTGTTCCTGGTTCTGGTGGACATGCTGGCTCCTTCTGGTTCGCGGTCGCAAGGCGGACATCCGCCGTGTCCGGTCGACTCTAGGTCGGTCCGCGGCCGCTGTGTAGACGCGTCCTTCTAAATGCGCTCGTTCGGGCAACCCGACCTCGACAGGCCGCACCCATAATCGGTCGATGATGCACAACGGCGGATGGGCAATCCCCGGGCACCGGGATGCGACTTGGGGTGGGAACATCCAGGCCCTGCGCTTTCTCGCCGCGCTCTGGGTCGCCGCGTTCCACCTGAACCTGATGTTCGGGACCGGCCTGAACGTTCCGTGGCTGACCGGCATCGCGCAGGCCGGCTATGCGGGCGTGGACCTGTTCTTCGTCATCAGCGGCTACATCATGGCCAAGACGACCGAGCACCTGCCGCCGACGCCGCGCGCGGCGACCGTGTTCCTGGCGCGCCGCTTCCTGCGGATCTATTCGGGCTGGTGGCCGTTCTTCCTGATGTACCTGCTGTACGGGATCCGCGTCGGGGAGGTCGGTCCCGAAAAGCAGTTGCTCTCCTCGTTCCTGCTCTTGCCCACCCTGCTGCCGTATCACCTCCTGCCGATCGCCTGGACGCTGTCCTTCGAATTGCTGTTCTACATCTGTACGGCGTTTCTGCTGGTCTGGAACCGCCGCCGCGCGCGCCCGCTCCTGTTCGCCTGGGCAACCGTGGTCGTGGCGCTCAACGCGGTCTGGCTTGCCACCGGTTTCTACGACCCGGACAACGTCTCCGAGGTGGGGGTCACGCAATGGTTCTTCTTCTATCCGCTGGCGCTCGAATTCGTCGGCGGCTTCTTGCTGCATTCCTATCTGTCACGGCGCGCCTCGGCCCCGTGCTGGCCCTGGCTGGCGGCCGCTGCGTTGTTCTGCGTTGCCATCGCGGCCTACCAGCGCGTGGGCCACTTCCACATGGCCGGCCTCGCCGGTTTTTTCCACGTCAGCGAGCGGACCTTCCTCTGGGGCGGCTTTGCCATCTGCCTGGTTGCCGCCGCCGTTCGGCTCGAGGACGCCGGTGTGAGGCCGCTTGCCTGGGCCGAACGCCTGGGCGATGCTTCGTACAGCATCTATCTGGGCCACATGCTGCTGATCCAGCTGTTCCTGCGCGCGGTGCCGGCCGCCGCGGCTGCAACCGCGCCCAAGACGTCGATGTACGTTCTGATCCTGGCCGGCGTCGTGTTGTTGCTGTGGATGTACCACCTGTGGGTCGAGCGGCCGATCTACATGTTTGCCGTGAAAATGCTGCCTCCCCCCGCGAGCCGCCTCCCGCCTGAATGAATCGTCGTCCGGCAGCCATTTGGGACTGGCCTTCGGCAGCGCCATCGCCTGGTACGACAGCTCCTTCACGCCGTCGGCGCACGGCTTTTCGAGATTCCTGATCCCCGGCCGAAGCGGCGGGGCTTGTGCCGTATGAGACAATTTTGCCCATGTTGACAAGCGTTTCCCCGGCTGAAGGCTTCGCCGTCGATGAGTCGGAGCTGGGCATCGGCAACCTGCTTGTCCAGACCGGCAAACTGAGCTCGCGCGACCTCGAGCGCGCGATCGCGGCGGGTGACGAACTGAGGGGGCGCCTCTCGGAGGTGCTCGTGCAACTCGGGCTGGTGTCCGAGATCGACGTCGCCCAGGCGAGGTCCACCCTGCTCGGGATCCCGTTCGTCAGCGCCGACGATTTCCCCGAGGTCTGGCCCGACGTGCAGGGCTTGCAGCCGGCTTTCCTGCGGTCGCACCGCGTGCTGCCGGTGGCGCAGCAGGACAGTCAGCTCGACGTGGTGATGGCGGATCCGCAGGACCGCTTCGTCCTCAAGGCCCTGCGCCTGGCGACGGGCCTGTCGATCCGGCCCTTCCTGGCGATGGGAAGCGACATCGACAAGGCGCTCGCGCGGCGCGATGTCGAAGGCGGCATCGAGGACGGCGAGGTCGAAGAAGACGTCGATTCGGGCGATTTCGTCGAACACCTGAAGGATCTCGCCAGCGAAGCGCCGGTGATCCGGCTGGTCAACACGATCATCGGCCGCGTGATCGAGCTGCGCGCTTCCGACATCCACCTGGAGCCGTTCGAGAACGGCCTGCAGGTGCGCTACCGGGTGGACGGCGTGCTGCAGGAAGCGGACCTGCTTGCGGTCAAGCAGGGAGCCGCGGTCGTCTCGCGCATCAAGTTGCTCGCGCACATCGATATCGCCGAGCGCCGCTTGCCGCAGGACGGGCGGATCCGCACCCGGGTCAAGGGCCGCGAACTGGATCTGCGGATTTCCACGGTCCCCACGGTCCACGGCGAAAGCGTCGTCATGCGGGTGCTCGATCGCGCCAGCGTGCGCCTGAGCCTGGAAGAAATGGCGATGGACGAGGCCACGCTGCGAGCCTTCCGCGCGCTGCTGGCCAGGCCCCACGGGATTTTCCTGGTCACCGGGCCGACCGGAGCGGGCAAGACGACGACGCTGTATGCCGGGCTGTCCGAGCTGGATGCCTCGGCGCAAAAGATCATCACCGTCGAAGATCCGGTCGAATACCAGTTCGCCGGCATCGCGCAGATGCAGGTGCATTCGCAGATCGGCCTGACCTTCGCCTCGGCGCTGCGGTCGATCCTGCGGCAGGACCCGGACATCATCATGATCGGTGAAATGCGCGACGGCGAAACCGCGCAGATCGCGGTCCAGGCGGCGCTCACCGGCCACCTGGTCCTGTCGACGCTGCACACCAACACGGCGGCCAGCGCGGTGATCCGCATGCGCGACATGGGGGTGGAGCGTTATCTCATCACGTCGACAGTCATCGGCGTCGTGGCCCAGCGCCTGGTCCGCACCTTGTGCGGCGACTGCAAGCAAGCCTACACGCCCGATCCGGCGATGCTGCAGTCCACGGGCCTGGAGCGGTTCGTCGCGCCCGGTTCTGCGCTGTACCGGGCCCGCGGTTGCCCCAGCTGCCGCAACACCGGCTACAAGGGCCGGGCCGGCCTGTTCGAGCTGCTGATGGTGGACGACGCCATGCGCAAGGGCATCCTGGACGGCGCCGACGGGTCGGTGCTGCAGGAACTGGCCGTCGGCGCCGGCATGGTCACGCTGTACGAAGACGGCCTGCGCAAGGTCGGCAAGGGGCTGACAACCTACGAGGAAGTCTTGCGCGCGACCGCGAGCGAGGACAATGGCTGAATTCATCTGGCGCGCAACCGAGCGCTCCGGTCGCACGCAGCATGGGCGGCTCGACGCCGCCAGCGCGCCGCAAGCCGCGCTCCAGCTGCGCTCGCGCGGACTGGTCCCGCTGTCCATCGAAGCCGCGTCCGGCGCCCTGCCGCAGGGCGCAGCGGATCTGCCGCGGCCGCGCCCATGGTCGCTGTCGCTGCGCAGGAATCCGTCCATCAGCGGCAAGGACATCCTGAGCGTCACCACCGAATTGAGCATCATGCTGCGGGCCGGACTGCCTTTGGCCTATGCCCTCAAGCTGCTGCTCGAGATGGGGCACAACCCGGCCCTGCGCACGTTGCTGCAGGAGGTGCTGGACGACGTGAAGGGCGGCGCGCCCCTGAGCCGGGCGCTGGCGCGCCACCCCGCGCAGTTCGGCGAGTTCTACGTCAGCATGGTCCGCGCCGGCGAGGCGGGCGGGCAGCTGGCCGTGGTGCTGGAGCGACTGGTCGGCCACATGGAGCGCATTGCGGCGATGCGCGAGAACGTGGTGTCGGCCGCCACCTATCCCGCGATCCTGCTCGGCGTGTCCGTGCTGTCGGTGATCGGCATGATCGGTTTCGTCGTGCCGCAGTTCGAGAAGCTGTTCGCCGACCTCGGAGACGCCATTCCCTTCGCCACCCGGGTGGTGCTGATGTTGAGCCATGTGTTCCGCGACTGGGGCCTGCTGATCGGCATCGTCCTCGTGATCGCGGTATGGGCGGGGCGGCGCTGGGCCCACACGCCCGCGGGGCACGCGAAGCTCCAGGCGCGGCTCTTGCGCCTGCCGCTGGTCGGCAAGCTGTTGCTCGATTTCCAGCTCACGGTGTTTGCCCGCACCATGGGCACGCTGGTTGCCGGCGGTGTGTCGCTGCTCGGGGCCATCGAGATCGCGATCTCCACCGTTACCAGCCCGCCGGTGCGGCAAGCGATGTCCGGGATGGCGTCCTCCATCAAGGGCGGCGGCAGGTTGACCCAGGCACTGGCCGAGACCCGGCAGTTCGAGCCGCTCGCGGTGAATCTGGTCCGCGTCGGCGAGGAGACCGGAAGGCTCGGACCCATGCTGCTCGAGGTTGCGCAGCTGCTTGACCGCAGGGTGGAAACCGGAGTGCGCCGCCTTCTCACGCTGCTCGAGCCTGCGCTGATCCTGCTGCTCGGCGGGCTCATCGCCACCATCATTGTTTCCATCCTGCTTGGCATCCTGGCGATCAATGATCTCGCTGTATGATTTTGGAATGACCAACGCTTCCCGTTTTCGCCCGAGCCGTGCACGCCGCAGCGGCATTCGCACACATGGTTTTACGCTGGTCGAACTGCTGGTCGTGCTCGCGATCCTTGCGCTGCTGGCCGGCATCGTCGGCCCCAAGGTCCTGGGCCAGCTCGGAGGCGCCAAGGCGAAGACCGCCGCCGTCCAGATCGCCGACCTGGAAAAGACATTGGAGCTCTTCAAGCTGGACGTCGGCCGTTATCCCACGGCGGAAGAAGGTCTCGATGCGCTGGTCAAGAAGCCCGCCAATGCAACTGCCTGGTCCGGCCCTTACCTCAAGGGAGGCGTGCCCATGGACCCATGGTCCCATCCCTATGTCTACAAGCCCGGCGCCGGCGGTACTTTCGAAATCCTGTCTCTCGGGGCGGATGGCACGCCAGGCGGTGAGGGTGAAAACGGCGACATCCGCAACAAGCAATAGCCCCGCCGGCCTTTCCCGTGCGCGGCGAGCGCGCGGGTTCACGCTGATCGAACTCCTGGTCGTCCTGGCGCTGCTGGCGCTGGTCACGGCGCTGGTTCCTCCCTCGTTCGAGCGCCTGCGCGAGTCCATGCAGTACCGCGACACCGTGCGCCGGGTGCTCGGCGACCTGCGTGCCGCGCGGCAACTGGCACTCGCCGAGGGCAGGGAAGTGCGTTTCAGCATCGACTTGCCGGCCCGCAATTTCGGCGTGGAGGGCCGCGCCCCGACCTCGTTGCCCGAGACGCTGCAGATCCACTTCACCGCGGCGCAGATCGAGGCGACGGCGCAGCAGAAGGTCTCGATCCGGTTCCATCCGCAGGGTGGCGCCACGGGCGGGACGGTCGAGCTCGTGCGCCCCAGCGGCGCCGGGACCCGGATCACGGTGGACTGGCTGTCGGGCGGCGTTTCCCAGTCGCCGATCGGCTCATGAGCGCCGGCGCCTGTCGCGCCTCGCGCGGCTTCTCCCTGCTGGAACTGCTGGTGGCCCTGTCCATCATGAGCATGGCGCTGGGCCTGCTGTACCAGGCAAGCTCCGGCGCGCTGCGCGGCGTCGGCGATCTGGACATGGACCAGCGCGCCGGCGTGCTCGCGCAGTCGATCCTGGAGGCGCGCGATTCCGTGCCTGCCGCCGGCTGGAACGAGAGCGGCCGGTCCGCGGAGATGAACTGGCAGGTGAGGACCGCGCCCTATGAAACGCCGGTCGCCCGGGACGTGCCGGCGGCGCCCCGGCTGCACGAAGTCCGCGTGCTCGTCGAATGGGAGAGCCGGCGCGGTCCGCGCCAGCTCGAACTGCACACGTTGCTGCCGCAGCAACGTCCCTTGCCGGGGGAGCGGCGATGAAGGCGGCAAGCGCGCGGTCGCGCGGGTTCACGCTGGTCGAAGTGCTGGTCGCGATGAGCCTGCTTTCCCTGGTGCTGCTGGTGCTGGGATCCTCGATCCGCAGCATGGGCGCATCGGCCGAACGCATCGATGCGCGATCGGCGCGCATCGACGAGATGCGGGTCGCGACGACCTTCCTGCGCGAGATCGCCGGGCGGGCGGCGGCGCAGCGGCTGGAGGCTCCGGCCGTCGGCCTGCTGTTCGCGGGCTCTGCGGACAGCGTGAGCTGGGTCGGCGTGATGCCGCCCCGGTTCGGCGCGGCCGGACGGCATTTCTTCCGGCTCGCCGTCGAGAGGGTCGATGACGGCAGCTCGGGGCTGGTGCTGCGCTTCGTTCCCTGGCGCTGGGACCAGAAGGTCATGCCCGACTGGTCGCGGGCGGAGTCGCGCGTGCTGGTGCGCAACCTCAGTTCCGCCGCCCTGTCATACGCCGGCAACGGGATGGGCGAGGCCTGGTTGGCCGCGTGGCCGCCCGAGGAGAAGAAGCTTCCGCCGCGCTTGCGGTTGCTGCTGTCCGCCGCCGGCTCGGAGTGGCCGCCGATCGTCCTGGCCATGCACCCGCTACCCGCCAGCGCCGGCGGCGGCGGTGGCGGCTTCGTCCGCGGTCCGGAATGATGGCGATGGCGCATTCCGGTGGGCTTGCAAGAGGCCAGCGCGGCGTCGCGCTGGTTGCGGTGCTGTGGGTGGTCGCGGCGCTGAGCATCCTGGTCACCGGCCTGGTCCAGACCCAGCGCGACGAGATCCGGACCTCGTCCTCGGCACGCGTGCGCCTGCAGGCGGACGCGGTCGGCCAGGGGGCGATTCACCTGGTCGTCCAGGAACTGATCGGACGCAACCAGCGGCCCGAGCGGCTGTCGCGGACCAACATTGCCTACGACGGGGTCCAGGTGCAGGTCCAGATCGAGCCCTTGTCGGGCCTGGTGGATCTGAACACCGCGCCGGCGCCCCTGCTCGCGGCGCTTTTTGCCGTCAACGGCGGCGTCGAGCCGGCGGTGGCACAGCGCCTCGCGGCCACCGTCGTGGCCATGCGCGAAGCGCGTCCGGCGGGCCCTCCGCCTCGGTTCCAGGCTGTCGAGGAACTGCTGTCGGTCGAGGGAATCGACTACGACCTGTATGCTAGACTCGCCCACCTTGTGACGACCGACTCGAGGGGAAGCGGGCGGATCAATCCGCTCGCGGCGCCGCAAGATGTGTTGCTGCTTCTTGCAGACGGCGACCAGGCCCTGGCGAACAGGATTGCCGCGGATCGCGATGCGGACGCCGCCGGCATGGATACCACGAGACTGCAGACAGCTTTCACCGACAAGTCGGTATCGGGCCGTTTGAGGTTCAGGGCCTCCGTGCCGCTTCCCGGCGGCGGGCACGTGATCGTCGTCCGCGATATTGAAGTTTCGCCTGCCCCCGACGGGACGGCGCCCTGGCAGACGATGCGAACGCACGCGCCTGTGATGAGCCTCAGGTAGGCCCCGATCCACATGAACAACGCAAGCTCCGCGATCCGATCATCCACCGAGTTCCAGCTCGGCGAATTCATCCGGCAGGTGACTGCGTCGCTGCGGCAGCTGCATACCCACCCGGCGCTGGCCTGGATCACGCCGCAACTGCCGGTCAGGCTGATCGAGGCCGGGACAGGCGAATCCCTCTGGCTTGGCGGCACGAAGCTGGACGCGGACGAGGCCACGATACGGTCGGCCCGCTTCACGGCGATCGAAGTTCCGGCCGATCTGGTCCTGAGCCGCAGCATGGTCCTGCCGCCCCTGGCGGAAAGCGACATCCGGGACGCAGTCGCGCTCGACGTGCGCGATTCGAACCCCTTCGATCCTTCCGACCTGGTGTGGGGTTACCGCAGCGGGCCTGGCGAAGCAGGGCAGGTCGACGTGACGGCGGTGCTCGCCTCGCGCCGGCTGGTCAACCAGCACATCGAGCAGGTCGCGCCCGAGCTCGCCGGCTCGCCATCGCTCGAGGCCTGGGCGATGGCTCCCGATGGCGCTCCCGTCGTACTCAAGGGCTTTGGCGAGGCTGCCCGCGCACGCAGCGCCGGCAGGGGTCGCGTGCTGGCATACGGCCTCATGACACTCGGGCTGATGCTCGCCATCGCCGCCGCGGTCACGCCGACCGTGCAGCTTCACATGCGCACGCTCCAGGCCGCCGCGGCCTACAAGGCCTTGCAGCAGCGCGCCGGTCCCGCGATGGCGCAGCGCGAGGCCCTGGTGCGAGGCCGCGAGGACCTCGCCAACCTGCGCGAAGTCATGGCCGATCACATCGACCCGCTGGTTGCAATCGACATGCTCACCCAGCTCATTCCCGACGACACGTGGCTGCAGCGCGTGCAGGTGCAGGGCAACCGGTTCACCCTGAGCGGCCAGACGCCCAATGCGGCGGCGCTGATGAACACACTGAGCAGCAAGAGCGGGCTGAGTGAGGTGCGGGCGCCCTCGCCGGCGACCCGGGTGTCCGGCAGCCGCGAGAGCTTCGTGGTGGAGTTCACCGTCGCGCCCACCCTGCTGCAGCGCAATGCGCAGCCGCCGGGCCTGCCGGCAGTTGCGGTTGCGGCTGCGGCTGCGGCTCCGGCTCCGGCTCCCGCTGCGCAAGCGGCCGCTTCCCAGCCGGCGTCCCCGGCGTCGGCGCCGGCGACAGCTGGCCCGGTGAGGTCGCAGCCATGAAGGCGCGCGCGGCGGATACGGCCGTTCTGCTTTCGCTCGTGTTGCTGGTTGCGGCGCTTGCGGGCCTGTTCGCGTTCTACGTGCACGGCATCCACCGGGCCGACGAGGAAACGCTGGCGACGATCGAGCCGCGGTTCGCGCGGCTTGCCGGCCTGGCGATGGACACGGGCCAGCTCGCGACGGCGCTCGCGTCGACCAAAGCCGCGGCCTCGCGCCACATCTATCCGGCAAGCCGCGACGTCAGCCAGTCCGGCAACGACGCCCAGCAGCGGGCGCGCGACATCTTTTCCAGAGCCGGACTGGAGGTGCTGAGCAGCCAGGTCCTGCCGGCCAAGGCTGTCAAGCAATTCGACCGCATCCCGATCACGGTGCGGGTGGAAGGGGAATATCTCGCCTTCCAGACGGCGCTTGCTGCGATGCCCACCCTGGCGCCGACCTTGTTCGTCGACGGCTTCAACATCCAGAGCATCGGGGCAGCCAAACCCGATGCGCCGCTGCGGCTCGTCGTCCAGCTGGAGCTGTTCGTGTTGCGGGCACGCTCATGAGACGCTACCTGATCCCGTTGTTCGTCGCGGCGAACATCGCACTTGCCGGCGTGCTTGCCTGGTTGTGGGTGACGCCTCAGGGCCAGGTGCGCAACGTGCGCTGGACCCCTCCGGCCCCGCTCAGGCCGGTGTTGAACGACTCCGAACTTCCTTCCTGGAGCGTGGACCTGGGCAGCTTCGTTGCTGCGCTCGACCGGCCGCTGTTCGCGGCAACCCGCAGGCCGCCACCCAAGCCGGAGGAAGCTCCTGCCGTGGTGGCCGACACCCTGGGCGATGTCCGGATACTGGGCCTGTATTCGACCGGCGGCACCTCGGGCGGCGGGATCGTCCGCGCCGAAGGAAAAATACGCAGGGTGCGGCAGGGCGACGTCCTCGGTGGCTGGACCATCAAGGAAGTCAGGCCGCACGAGCTGCTGCTTGCGCGCGGAAACGAAGAGCGGACGCTGGACGTCAAGCGCGGCCCGGATCTGGCAGCGGACGTGCCCGGGGCGCCGGGCGCGGGTGCGGCGGGACCCGCCGGGTCGACGCCTCCAGGCGGCGACCCGGGCGTCAGAAGGCAGCAGGAAGCCGATGCCAGCAAGGCGGCTGTCAACGCGATGCGCGCCCGCGCCGGGATGGCGCCCTTACCTTGACTGAATCAACTCGGACATCTACATGCCCTCTCATCGGTTTCTGATCAGTGTGCTGGCCCTTGCCGCGGCCCAGGCGGGTGCGCAGGTGCTCGCGCCGACGCCGGCCGCGCCGACCGCGCCGGCTGCTGCGCCCCAGCCCGCCGCCAATCCAGGCGCCGGACGGATCATCCGCGGCAACGACACGGTCGTCGCGCCACAGTCGGTCTTTGCCGCTCCCGAGGGTGCGAGTACCAACTTCCGGTTCGAGGATGCCCCGATCCGGGAGGTGGCGCAGGCGATCCTGGGCGACCTCCTCAAGCTGGACTACGTGATCCACCCGCCGGTCGACGGCCGCATCACGCTGGTCACGCAGGCGGGGATCACGCCGGATGGCGCCATCTACCTGCTGGAAAGCGCCCTGCAAGCCAGCGGAGCCGTGCTGGCCCGGGATGCGCGAGGCACCTATCACATCGGCAAACCGGACGTGATCAAGGCGATCGTTCCGGCCGCGCGCGTGGCCGGCAACGGGCCGATCGCGCCGGGGCAGGGCGTGATCGTGATCCCGCTGCGGTACATCGGCGCGTCCGAGATGGCCACCATCCTGCGTCCGATGGTGAGCCAGGACGCGATCATCCGGGTCGACACGATCCGCAACCTGCTGGTGATGAGCGGCTCCCGCACGCAGGCAGAAGGCTGGCTGAGCCTGGTCTCGACCTTCGACGTCGACCTGCTCAAGGGCATGTCCGTCGGTGTATTCCCTTTGAAGTACGCGACCGTCCGGGAAGTCGAAGCGGGCCTGCAGCTGTTGACCCCGACAGGAGCGCGTCCGCCCGCCGCTCCGGGCGGTGCGGCCGCGGCCCCGGGGGCAGCCGCGGCCGCCTTTGCGGAGGGCAATCCGCTCGCCGGCGCTTTTCGCGTGCTGCCGATCGAGCGCCTGAACAGCATCCTGGTGGTGACGCCTCGCGCCGCCTATCTTGAAGAGGCCAGGCGCTGGATCGAGCAGCTTGACCGCCCGGGCAACAGCGCGCTGGAGCCGCGCCTGAATGTCTACGCGGTGCGCAACGGATCCGCTGCGCATCTGGCTGCCGTGCTCAACGGGATCTTCGGGGACGGCAAATCGCAGGCGCCGGCGGCCAGCGGTGTGGCGCCTGGCCTGGCTTCAACCCAAGGCGCGACTGTCGGTGGGGCGCAAGGGGGGGGCGGTGTGGGCGCGGCAGTCACTTCCGGCATGCAGACCAGCGGGCGCAGCGCGATCGGGCAAGGCGGCGCCGCGGCCGTCAGCCGGGTCGAGCTGGGCGGCAACCTGAGGGTCGTGGCCGACGAGCTGAACAATGCCATTCTCGTTTACGGCACGCCCGCCGAGTTCGAGCGGGTCGAACAGGCGCTGCGGCGCCTCGACGTCCCCGTGACCCAGGTGCTGATCGAGGCATCGATCGTCGAGGTCACCCTGACGGACGACACGAAGTTCGGCCTCCAGTGGATCTTTTCCGATGCGCTGAGCAACGGCAAGACCGGCACCAGTGTCCTGAGTACCCAGGGCGGAGGCGTGCTGGGCGGGCCGATGGCGGGCTTTTCCTACACATTGAGCAACGCCCTGGGGGTCAGGGCCGTCCTGAACGCGCTGGCTGAAAAATCCCTGGTCAAGGTCATTTCGAGTCCGTCCCTGATGGTGCTGGACAACCACACCGCGTCCATCAGTGTCGGCAACCAGCAGCCGATCCGCTCTTCCGAGACGATCACGTCAGGCGGCAACATCTCGACCAGCATCCAGTACAAGGACACCGGCGTGGCGCTTTCCGTGCTGCCGACGGTCAATGCGGGCGACATGGTCACCATGCAGATCAGCCAGGCCGTCACCGATGTCGGACCTGTCGACGACCAGGCCACCGGCCAGCGCAGCTTTCTCCAGCGTCAGATCTCGAGCAAGGTGGCGGTGCGCTCGGGCGAGACGATCGTCCTGGGCGGCCTGATCCGCGACAACGGCTCCGACGGCTCGAGCGGGATCCCCGTCGTCCACGAGATCCCGATCTTCGGCGCCTTGTTCGGCCAGAAGATCAAGACCCAGAACCGCACCGAACTGCTGGTCATCATCACGCCGCGCGTCGTGCGCTCCGACCAGGACGCCCGCGACATCAGCCGCGATTTGCGCCTGCGCATGAAGGATTTCGGCGCGGGGCTGTCCACCCTCGGAAGGGGTCCGAGGGCCGGCCTTCCGATCGAGCCGGAGTTTGTTCCGCCACCGGCGCCTCCGGCTCCAGTCCCCTACGAACCCTCCGGCCCCAACACACCTTGAAGAGAGAGAAGAAAGCATGAGAGTCGATGCACTTAAGTTTGTGACACGAAGCAGGTTCATGTCCGTTTGCCTCGTGGTTTTGCTCGCGGGATGCGCTGCCTTCGCCCCCAAGACTGCGCAGGAGCAGGTGAAGGCCCGTGCCCAGGAGCGACGCGACGCGATCGTCAAGGGCGACCTGGATCGCGCCTACCAGTACCTCACGCCGAGCTACCGCGCAACTGTCACTCTGGACAGGTACCGCAACTCGATCGGCAATGCAGCACAGACGGTCGGGGCGACCGTGGAGACAGTCCAATGTGAGACGTTGGAAAAATGCATCGCCAAGGTGAAGGTAGAGATAAAGCCCCTTGTCCTTCCGCGCTTTGCCGGTACTATCACAACGTACTCGGATGAGACGTGGCTCTTGGAAGCTGGGCAGTGGTGGTTGTTCCAGAAGCTTTGAACCAATTGACGTCGGACAGAAAGTCATACGGCGACCGCGAGTCGTTCAGCCAATGGAGGGATGAGATCGAATGGACTAACACCTGTTGCAAATTCTCAACACCCCGGATGAAACCTTCAACACCCATATAGACAGCGCGGGGCGCTGTGCTAGCATCGAAAAAGCGTGAAACTTTGTCAACGCTAACCTACTTCAACCTGGAGTCTTCCCTCATGAGAAAAAATCTTCTCGCAAAGAGCATTGCCACCATGATCAGCGGTTTCGCGATGGTCGGCGGTGCGCAAGCGGTCATCGTTTACACCCCCACGGCTCCTGCGACGGTCACTGCGGCAACCGTCCTGGAAGTGAATACCGACAACATCGGTCACTCGCTGTTCTACCCGTACTACACGGTGCAAGGCGAAAACTTCACGCTGTTCAGCGTCGTCAACACCGACGTCCAGAACGGCAAGGCCATCAAGGTCCGTTTCCGCGGCGCAGAAAACTCTGACGACGTGTATGACATCACCGTTCTGCTCTCTCCCGGTGACGTCTGGACGGCCAACATCGCCCGCAACGCTGCCGGCATCGCGACGCTGATCACCGCCGACAAGAGCTGCACGCTGCCGAACAACGTGAACTCCACGTTCGTGACGGCGCGTCTGGCTCCCTACGCGACGGACGCGCAGAAGGCCCAGAGCACGGCTGAAGGCTACATCGAAGTCTTCAACATGGCCGACATCCCGCCGACCCGTACCGCAGCAGGCGGCGGCGGCGTGAACCCCCTGTTCACCGCCATCAAGCACACCAACGGCGTGCCCCCGGGCTGCGCCTCGGCTGCAACCAACGCCCTGTTCAACGATCCCGCTGATGGCACGGCTGCAGAGACTGCTGGCCTGAGCGCTCCGACCACCGGCCTGATGGGTAGCTGGACGATCGTCAACGGTCCGGCCGCGTCTTCGTGGTCCGGCCCGGCAACGGCTGTTGAGGCTCGCATCGCAGCCAGCGACGTTCCCGGCTTCGGCAACATCGTGTTCTTCCCGCAGAACAACACCCCGGTGACGCTGACGGTCGCTCGTACGGCAACGGCCGACCCGATCCTGCGCGGCGGTGTGACTGACAACACTGGCGTCATCGGCAATCCGGGCGCAACGGCTCCGGTCCAGGCTCTGTCCTTCGACTTCCCGGACATGTCCACGCCGTACCTGAACGGTGACAGCGCTGCCGCTGCGAACGGCGCCGCCGCACGCCGCCAGGCTTATCGCCTGTCGCGCGCCCTGGCCGTTTCGTCGATCAGCAACGAGTTCGTGACCGGCTCCGGCATCCTGGCAACGACCGACTGGACGCTGTCTTCGCCGACCCGCCGCTACAACGTGGCCCGCAGCTACGGCGCCAGCCCGGCCGCGGCAGCGAACCTGTTCACGAACCTCGGCTGGGATGACGCCAACGCCGCAGTGGGCACGGTCACCGTTCCGCCGAACGCCACCGTCAACGTGACGAACTACTACACGGGCGCCAACACGACGGTGAGCACCACGTCGACCCAGCCGTACGGCGTGATCTGCGTGACGGGTAACACCTTCGCCGCAGGCACCACCGTGCCTACCGCGGGTAACCCGGACAACCTGATCTCGGGCCAGACGACGGACCGGGAAGAGGGCTTTGCGGTCGCGAACAACCAGTTCGTGATCTCTCCGGGCACCCCGACCATCCAGCGCAGCCTGTGCGGCGAAGTGAGCGTGTTGAGCTTCAACGCTGCCGCGCCTGCTACGTCGACGCTGAATGCGCAGCTGACCCGCTTCGACCTGACCTCGGTGAACGCCGTCGGCTGGGCTCGGATCGCGACCCCCGGCCTGGCAGTTGCTGCCGGTCAAGGTCTCGGCGCGAGCACCCGCAACGGTCTGCCGATCGTTGGCAGCTCGTTCGTGCAGTTCACGAACAACAATGCAGCTGCTGGCGGCGCCAACGCCCGTACGGTCGGTAACTACGACCAGACGATCACGCACCGCGCAACCCGCTATTAATTTCTGCTAGGTTGATGGAGAGGCGGGTTTACCCGCCTCTCTTTTTTTGTTTTTTCCAGGTTTGATTCAGGTTGTAGCTATGCAAATAGCATTTGAGTTTCCAAAAAACCGCCCGGCAGCATGGATGCGCAGGGCGGTTCTTTCATTTCTGGGTGTCGCAATCGCGGCAGCCGTTGCGGCTCCTGCCTCCGCACAAGCGGTGCTGGGTTCAGGCGCCGACATCAACATCACCGACATCGACATGAAGGCGGCTGCGGAACTGGTTCCCCTGTCCGCCAGGGCCGGTGTGCTGGCACGCCCCCAGAACGTCGAGCAGCAGGCTCAAGGCCTGTTCCTGCGCCGTTCGCTGGCCGCCGAAGCCGTCAAGAGCGGCGTCGACAAGGATCCCGTGGTCGCGGCCCTGATCCAGCTGTCCCGCGAGCGGATCCTGACGGACGCGCTGATGGCCGCCCAGGACGTAGCTGCTTCCCCGAGCGACGCAGCACTGGAGTCCTATGCGCAGGCCGCATACAAGGCCGAGCCGAAGCGCTTCGAGCAGCAAGCCCAGACGCGCGTGCGGCATATCCTGATCCGCAATGACGGACCGCAGGCCAAGGCGCGCGCAGAGGAGCTCCTTGCGCGCATCAAGGGCGGTGCTTCGTTCGAGGTCGTGGCCAGGGAACAGTCGGACGACATCGAGACCTCCGCGAACGGCGGTGACCTCGGTTTCTTTCCCGCCGGCAAGATGGTCAAGCCGTTCGAAGACGCGGTCGACGCCATCAAGAACCCGGGCGAGGTGGCGGGTCCGGTGCTGACCGACTTCGGCTATCACCTGATCAAGCTCGAAGCCCGCCGTCCGGCCGGCATCCTGCCGTACGCGGAGGTGCGTGAAGCGCTGCGCGCCGAAGCCCGCGGCCGGGCCCAACGTGAAGCACGGACCGAGAAGATCAACAAACTGCTTGCCCAGTTCAAGGCCGATCCCGCGGCGATCGAGGCTTTTGCGCAGCAATACGCCAAGTAGCCAAGCGGAATGCGCGCGTCCGGACCTGGACCCGCTCTAAGCCATGCATTTCCGTTCCCGTTGGTTGTTCCTGCAGTTCACGTCCCGCGAGGTGTCGAACCGGTTTGCCGGTTCGATCCTCGGCGGGTTGTGGGCTTTCGTCCATCCGCTCGCCTTGTTGCTGGTGTACGGCATCGTGTTCAGCGCCGTATTCAGTGTGCGCCTGCCGGCAGCGGCAGGCAGCTCCTATCTTGTGTTCGTCGCGGTGGCCCTCTGGCCATGGCTGGCGTTCCAGGAGGCCGTACTCCGAGGGACAGCCGCGGTGACCGCCAACGCTGCGCTGGTCAAGAAGGTGCCGTTCGCGCATACCTTGCTGGTGTATTCGGCGGTCAGCGCGAGCTTCGCCATCCACCTGTTCGGCTACCTGATCGTGCTCGTCGCGCTGACCCTGCGGGGTGACACGCTGCACTGGGAAGCAATCCCGGTGGTGCTGCTCTGCCTGTTGATCCTGTATGTGCTGGCCACGGGACTGGCATTGCTGCTCAGTGCGGTCCATGTGTTCGTCCGCGACGTCGAGCAGGGGCTCGCCCATTTCATGGCCTTGTTGTTCTACCTGACCCCCGTCCTCTACGGAGGCGCCATGGTGCCGGAGTGGCTGCGCTCCTTCATGAGCGTCAATCCCCTGGCGCATGTGTTCGAGTCCTTGCGAAGCGCGCTGATCGGCGGCAATCTGCATATGAGCGGCTACGTCCTGCTGGCCGCCTTGTTCTCGATTGCCGTGTTCCTGCTCGGGCGATCCGTGTTCGGCCGGGCTTCGCCGCGGTTCGAAGAAGCGCTATGAGCGATCTTTCCCGGGTGGGAGACGGCGTCGCCCCATGGCAGGCGGCAGACGGGGGATCCGGCCCGCTGATTTCCTTGCGCGACGCCGGCAAGGAATACGCACTGCGCACCACCGGCACCCGGAAACTCGCCGCCGTGATGTCGGTCCTGCGCGGACAGCCGTTGCCGCCGGCATCCACCTTCAAGGCCTTGCAAGGTGTCAGCTTCGACCTCAGGCGCGGTGAATCCACCGGCCTGGTCGGGGTGAACGGGGCCGGCAAATCGACCCTGCTGAAGTTGATCGCCGGCGTCGTGCGGCCAAGCAGCGGCTCCGTCGTCGTGAACGGCCGCGTCGGCGCCTTGCTCGAACTGGGCGCGGGCTTCCACCCGGAGTACACCGGCCGCGAGAACATCGACCTCGCCTGCGCGCTGCTCGGACTCTCGCCGCGCGAGACCAAGCAGCTTGTCGGCGCGATCGTGGAGTTCGCCGACATCGGCACGCACATCGACCAGCCGGTCAAGCAATATTCGTCGGGCATGATCGTCCGGCTGGGGTTCGCGGTCGCCACGTGCGTGGTGCCCGATGTCCTGATCACGGACGAGGTCCTGGCCGTCGGCGACGAGTCCTTCCAGCGCAAGTGCATCTCCTGGATGGAGAGCTACCTTGCCAACGGCGGCACCCTGCTGCTCTGCTCGCACGGCATGTACCACGTCCAGAAGCTGTGCTCGCGCGCACTCTGGATCCACGAGGGCCGCCTGCATCGCAACGGCAGCGCCGCCGACGTGACGCGCGAATACCTCGCGTGGCACGAGGAGCGCTCCCACAAGCCCGCGGAAACCGCCAGGCCGGTCGAAGCAGCGTCCCCGACGCCGTCGACGCAGTACGAGATCCGCTCCATGCTGCTCAACGGCGCCGACCGGTCCGAGCCGCTGGCGCTGGAGCAGGGCGCCGCACTGGAGCTGAGCGGAACGGTCTATTCGCCGGACGGGCGCGCGCCGGTCGTCGCGATCGCGCTGGTGCGCGCCGACGGCACGGCGATCTTCGGAACCTTCTCCGAGGTGTACGGATACAAGCCGCACGCGCTCGGCCCCAACCTGTTCGGATACACGGTCCGCTTCCCGAAACTGCCGCTCCTGCCCGGCCGCTACGTGGCCCGCAGCCATGCGATGGATCCCGAAGGCATGCGCCTGTTCGACCAGGTGGAGCGCAAGTTCGACATCGTGGGGAACTCCCGCGAGATGGGGCTGTGCCACGTCGAACACCAGTGGCTGGCCCCCGAGGCGGGTTCGTCCACGCAGCGATGAAGCCGTCGCTGCAGCTTTTCGCGGAGCTTTTCCTGCTGCCGGGAATGGCCGCGCTGCTGCCCTGGCGCTGGTGTCTGCGCTTGTTCCGGCGGGTCGCGCGGGGGCGCCGTCTCTATCCCGAAGTGGAGTGGATGCTGCGCGGCGCCCGCGCCGCGGGCGTTGTCGACAACGAGGAAGAATGGCGTTCCTCACTGCGCCTGACCCGCATCTTTTCGTATGCGGATCTCTATCTGTCGATGTTCCGCAGCGACCGCTGGCTCAGGAAACACGTGGACGTGACAGGCAGCTGGCCCGAGGGGGCGTTTCTCGCCGTCACTTACCACTGGGGCGCGGGCATGTGGGCTCTGCGCCACCTGAAGGCCCATGGCAAGCGCACCGCTTTTCTTTCCATCCGCTTCGACCGCGCGACCTTCCAGAACTCGCGGCTGCGCTACTGGTACGGGCTGCTCAGGACTCGCGAGACTTCGCGCGCCGGCGGCGACGCCGGGGTGATCTTCACCGGCGGCAGCAGCGCGAGGATCGCGTCGGCCCACAGGGACGGCGCCTGCGTGATGGCGCTGCTCGACGTCCCGCCGAGGCCGGACCAGGCGAGTGCACCCGTCACCCTGCTGGGGCGGCCTGCGCGCCTGCGGCGCGGCCTGGCGAGGCTGGCGATGGAAGAAAACATCCCGGTGGTCACCTTCCGCATGCACCTGGACCGGGACAGTGGCCGGCTGAAGCTGCTGATCGACAATCCCCTGCATGCGGAGACGGAAGAGGCATTGATGGAGCAACTGGCGGCGAGCTTCGGCTGCGCGCTGGACGCGGACCCGTGCGCATGGCATAGCTGGTCCGAGGTGGAGCTGTACCTGGAGCCGGCCGTCGCATGAACCAGGTCGCGTTCTCCGAGCCTGTCCCGGCCGGCACAGCTGCGGGCCGTGTCGTGCACCTGGTTCCGCCCAACGGCGGCGGCGTCGACCGGTTCGTGCGCGACCTGTGCTCCCGCAGGCCGTTGGACTGGCTGCTGCATGTCAGCGAAGACCAGTGCGTGGTCGAATGCGCCGCCGAGGGCCTGCTTGTCCCCGTCGCCCGCGCGGAACTCGCCGGGCTCGTCGAACGGGGAGTGTTGGGACGCGCGGCCGCATTGCACGCGCACAGCACGGTTGCCGCCGTGCGGCAGGCGACAAGCTTGCTGGCAGCCGGCATGGGACTGCGTTACGCCGTCACTTTGCACGACGTCGAATTCGCCGCCGCCGACACGGGCGACTCGGGCGACGCCGGCGAAGGCGCCGCGCGGCTCGCCTTCGTCCGGGAGGCGGCGCGCTGCACGGCGCCGAGCGGCTTCATCCGCGACCTCGCGACGCGGGTGCTTGGCGGTTCCGTCCATTGCGAGGTGGTGGAAAACGGCGTCGACTGGCATGCCCGCGCGAAGGGCGATTGTCTCGATGAGCCTTTCCCGGTTGCGGTGATCGGCGCCCTGGGCCAGCACAAGGGGCTGGCGGAACTGGTCCAGGTCGCGGACGCATTGCCGGCGGACGTGCGCATCGTCCTGATCGGCTATGCGGACGGCAATCTCGTCCCCGGCTGGCTGGTCCCCGGCAAGATCCGCGTCCACGGCGTTTTCGAGCCGGAAGAACTGCCCAAACTCGTTTGCGACTACGGCGCGCGGATCGCTTTTTTCCCGCGCGGCCAGCCGGAGAGCTACTGTTATGCGTTGTCCGACGCCTGGCTCGCGGGTCTGGCGGTGGTCGGGCCGGACAGCGGCGCGATCGGCGAAAGAGTCCGCGCCAATGGAGGAGGAAGCTTGTATGAACCCGAGGCACCGAGCCATGACGTGGCACTCGCCATCACCCGGCAACTGGCCCTGGCCGACCGCGAAGACGGCGCCGTGGCGGGCGCAGTCGCAAGCCTGCGGTCCGTCGCCGCGATGGCCGACGCCATGAACGGTATTTACGCCTCCATCGCGGCGCCCGTGACCGCGCCGGATCTCGAGGCGCTCAAACGCGCCGCCGCGAGTCACCTGGACAGCCGGTTCTTCCGCAAGGAGCTGCTGCGTCTGCAAGGCGACCTGACTGCCGCGGAGCAGCAGCGCGACAACGCCTTGGCTGAACTCCGGGAACTGGCCGCCAATTTCGACAAGCGTGGCGAGTGGGTCGACCAGCTGGAGCAAGGGCACCGCAGCCTGGAACAGGCGGTGGAAGGCTTGCGGCGCGACTGCGGCGAGCTCAGGGAAGGCGTTCAGGTGCTGCGCCGTGAGAAAGAGCAGCTGAACGACCGGGTCAGCCAGCTACTCAGGCAGCAGGCGAGCGTGGAAGAACTCCGGGCGCAGCACGCAGCATTGCAGCACGACTACCTGACGCTCAAGACGGTGCACGAAACGATGGTCCGGCGGCTGACGTGGCCCCTGCGGCTGCTGCCCGCCGCCTGGCAGGCATTCCTGAAAAAGACAATGAAGCAGATCTTGCTGCGCAAGGGCAAAAATGGTTGACGTATTGATGGTGATCTACCGGCCGCGGCTGCAGGAGCTGGCCGACTGCCTGGCTGCCTTGCGGCGCGAAGCCGACAAGGTGCCCGGCCTTCATGTGCGCCTGCGCCACAACGACGGCGGCCCGGCGATCACGCCGGGGCTGCAGGCGCTTTACGACAGCGCCGTCGCCGGCGGCCTGTCGCTGGAACTTGCCGACACCGAGGGCGGCAACATCGGTTTCGGCCGCGGCATGAATGCCCTGATGGCCACCAGCCAGGCGCCGTTCGTGCTGGTGCTGAACCAGGATGCGATCCCCGAGCCGGGCTCGCTGGAATTCCTGTGCGAGACGGCGCGAACCGACGCGGCGCAGGTCGCGGCCTGGGAGATGCGGCAGATCCCGTTCGAGCATCCCAAGGACTACGACCCGGTGACCCTGGACACGGAATGGGTCAGCGGCGCCGCCGTGCTGCTGCGCACCAGCGCTGCGCGCCAGGTCGGAGGCTTCGAACCCCGCATCTTCATGTACGGGGAAGACGTGGAGCTGTCGTGGCGCCTGCGCTGCGCCGGTTACCGCCTGCGCTACATTCCGCGCTGCGCGGTCGTGCACCACACCTACGCCGAGGCCAATGAGGTCAAGCCGCTGCAGGTGCTCGAAGGCATCTACGCCAACCTGAGCATCCGCGCCCGTTATGCGGGCCACCGCCAGATCCTGCAGGGCGTGTCGATGGCCTGCGCCGAAATGATGATCCCGCAGCCGTTTCCCGGCCGGCGCAAGGGGATCGCCAGGGCGCTGACCAAGTTCGCGCGCAACTACCGCTATTTCTGGAACAGCCACCAGTCGGCCAAGGGATTCGAGCCGCGTTTTACCGGCTGGAGTTTCGAGCTGCGCCGCGAAGGTGCCTTCCACTCCTTCCTGCCGGCGGCTGAACAGCCTGCGCACAAGCCGCTGGTGTCGATCCTGATCCGCACCCACAAGCGCGCCGGCTTCCTGCGCCAGGCCCTCACCTCCGTGCTGCACCAGACCTACCGCAACATCGAGGTGATCGTCGTCGAAGACGGCTCGAGCGAGGGCCAGGCGGTCTGCGACGAGTTCCGCGACCGGCTGGACGTGAGCTACTTCCGGCTGAACCCCGGCCGTGGCCGCTCGGTGGCCGGCAACCTGGCGCTGGCCAAGGCGCGCGGCGAGTGGATGTGCTTCCTGGACGACGACGACCTGCTGTTCGCCGACCACGTCGAAGTGCTGCTGCAGACAGCCGGCAAGCATCGCGTGCTCGGCGCATACAGCCTGGCGTGGCGAACCCATACCCACGTGGTCGACGAGCAGGCCGCGGTCGTCCAGGAACTGCGGCACGAGGTCTTCCCCGACGAGCCCTTCTCGCGCATGGTGCTGTGGCACCACAACTTCATGCCGATCCAGAGCGTGCTGTTCCATCGCAGCCTCTACGAGCGGCACGGTGGCTTCGCCGAGGACATGGACCAGCTCGAGGACTGGAACCTGTGGACGCGCTACGCCATCGACGAGGACTTCGTCCAGCTGCGCAAGGTGACCTCGAAGTACCGCGTCCCGGCGGCCGTGCACATCTCTTCGCAGCGCCAGGCGCGGCTCGACGAGGCTTACCGCGATGCGGTCGCCCGCCAGGCGAAGATCGAGTTCAAGGCCAACCCGGGCCTGGTGCGCCAGATGGCGGAGGACTACGCCAAGCAGAACGCGCTGATCCACGTCGGCCGCGACCAGGTGCGCCGCAGCTTTGCGCGCTGGCCCCTGCTGCGCCAGGTGTTCGCGCTGCGCGGGCTGTTGCGCCTGCGTCGCCGCTAGACCGGCGTGCCCGTTGCGCGGGCGCGGTCCAGGGCTTCGCGGAAGGGCCGGGCCGGGTCGCGCTGCACGAACTCCCGGATCATGTCTTCGTAGCCGGGGTGCAGCCGCCGGATCGCCTGCAGCGCGTTGGCCTGCAGCGCGACGCGGCTTTCCTTGAAGCTGGCGCCGCCCTCGTGGTAGACGAAGACGTCCAGCGCGTGCAGATGCCGCCAGCCCAGGGCCGTGGCGCGCAGGCAGAAGTCGTTCTCCTCGCCGTAGCCCTTGCCGAAATTGGCAGCGTCGAATTCGCCGACCCGGTCCAGGCACGCCCTGCGGATGTACATGCAAAAGCCCACCGCGGTCGGGATGTCGACGGCCCGGCCGCGATTGACGGCTGCGCACAGGCGGTCGGTGCTGGCGGTGTCGTGCCCCGGCAGCAAAGGGTTGTCGACGCAGAACTGCGGATAGCTGCAGATGGTGGCGTTGTTGGAGAAGGGCGTGACCGTGCCCACCGATTCCTGCGACAAGGCCGCGGCGCGCAGCCTGTCGAGCCAGTCGTTCGCCACTTCGGTGTCGCTGTTGAGGAGCACGACGTCGCGCCGTCCGGCCAGCCGCATGCCCAGGTTCACCGTTTCGACGAAGCCCAGGTTGCGCGCGTTCTCGATCACCGTCACACCCGGATGGCTCACGGCATATTGATGCAGCCATTCGCGCACCGCCGGCTCGGGGCTGGCGTCGTTGACGAGGGTCAGGTGGTACGCGCAGTGGCCGCTCGCCGCCTCGACCGACCGAAGGCAGCGCTGCACCAGGGGCAGGTTGCCATAGATCGGGACCACGACTTCCACGACCGGGTCGAATTGCGCTTCCGCGCTCCGGCGCTGCGGCTCGGGCCGGGCGCGGCTTCGTCCCGACAAGGCGCCGGCGAGACGTGCCCAGAACCCGGCGCCGGCCGCCGGTCCCTCGGCCACCGCAGCCGCAAGCACGGGGGCGGCAACTGCCGCCTCGGACTGCCGTGACCGCCGGGCGAGCGCCTCTTCCAGCTCGCGGATCCGCCCGGCCTGGTTTTGCAGGCCGGCCTGCATCCCGGAGAAGCGCTCGGCCGCCGCAAGATAGTCGGCCGACATCGGCCAGCCGCATTCGACTTCCAGCCTGCAATCCTGCGCCGAGCTTTCGCGCGCGACCGCCTCCGGCAAGGGCAGCGAAAAATGCGGATCGTCCCCCAGCATCAGCAGCTTCAGCGAGCCGGTCGCGGCGTCGAAGCCGGACACCTCGAGCTGATGGCGGCTGCAGCTCGCGATGTCTGCCGCGCTCTCGGCGCAGGCGGACCACTCCCACAGCGGTTGCCCGGTGGCGCCGCGCAGCGTCATGCGCCGCAGCCAGAAAAAGCCCGGCCGGTCCGCCGGGTCCAGCCGCAAGGCGGGCCAGGGGCCGAGCGAGGCGGGGAGATCGAACACCAGCTGTTGCCGCTCGACGCCGATCTTCCCGTGCCGGGTCATCTTCCGGTCGGCGGAAAAGCCCTGGTCCGATGCGAAGAAAAGCTGCGCCACGAAGGTGGCGGCGGAAACGTCCTGCGGCGGCGGCATTTCGCGCCGCAGCACCGGGCTGGCCGACGCCTCGCGGCTGGCCGCGAACACCAGCTGGTAGGTGTTCGCATCGGGCCGGGTCAGCAGGTACTTGCCGACCGCGGGCGGCAGCGCGTCGAAGGCCATCCTGAACTCGGTCTCGTGCAGCGGCTGCGCAACCGGCTCGACCTGGCGGACGGCCCAACCGTGTTCGCCCAGCAGCCGCTCGAACGAGCGCCGCGTGAAAAAGCGCAGGTGCGTCCGGTCCAGGAGCCCTTCGTTGCCGTAGTCGAAATTGCCCTCCAGCAGGTGGGCGACCATGCCGGCATAAGCCACGTTCGGGACCGAGACCAGCAGCACGCCATCGGGTCGCAGCAGGCGATGGCAGGCCTGGAGCACGAGCTCGGGGTGTGCGAGGTGCTCCAGCACGTCGGCGCAGACGATCGCGTCGTAGCCATGCTCGTCGAAGGCCGATCCCCAGCCCGGCTTGTCGAGGTCGAGCACCTCGATGCGCTCATACCAGCTGCGGGCAATCGCCTGTTCGTCGGGATTGATGGTGACGCCGTCGAGCCGGCATCCCAGCTGTTGCCGCAGGTGCTGGCCGAGGGTGCCCGAGCCGATCCCCAGGTCGAGCACCCGCGAGCGCTCCTGGACGAAGCTGCCGAGGACGGACAGGGAGCTGCGTTCGCCGCCGGCGATCGGTCGCCAGTAGATGTGGGTGGGGTTCTCGGTCGTTGTCATGGCGGAGCAAGGGAGGCAACCGCGATCTCATCGATCGCGGCGTGTAAATCGCTTCAGCGGATTGCCGCGGCGGCCGGGAGCATCTGGGTCCGCGCCCATCGGCGCAGCACCAGGGCGCGTTTTTCCACCAGATGCCAGGACAGGGCGGCAAACGCAAGCGCGATCACCGTGGACAGGATCACGTAGGGAACCAGGCCGGCCTTGTGCATGCCGTAGTGGGCCAGGACCTGCTGCACCGGAAAGGCGTAAAGGAACAGGCCGTAGGACCAGTCGCCCATGCGTTCCGGGATCCGGGGCAGCCACATGGCGTGCAGGCCAAGCCATAGCACCAGGGTCGCGGCCCCGAGCAGGAAGCACGCGGTCGAGACGGGGGTGCCAGCGGCGAGTGCGGCGGCCAGTCCGATCAGGTAGGCAGCGGGCCAGAACAGGGGACGGATCCGGTCGCCCCAGCTGGCGTAGACAGCGCCCAGGGCGAACACCAGCCCCAGCTTGGTGTGCTGGTAGTCGAGCCCGAAGAACGCCTCGTGTTGCGGAACGGCCGGCGGGCGCAGCAGCAGCATCGCAAGCAGTCCGGCAGCCACGACCAGCGCCTTGTACCGCATGGCCGCCGGCATCAGGCTGACGACAGCCAGGGCGAGATAGCACCTGACTTCCACCGGCAGCGACCACAGCGATCCGTTGACGACCCTGGCCAGCGGGACCTGGTTGAAGATCTCCGGCAACTGGAACACGACAACGAAGCCCGATGCGGACCAGAGGTACCGCCACGTGTCCGGACGCTGGAAGTATTCCCCTGCCGGAAGCGCCGTGAACAGCGGGCCGAGCACCAGCATGGAAAAGACGCAAACCACGATCAGCGCCGGATAGATCCGCACGATCCGGTGCCAGAGGAAGACCAGCAGGTTGGCATTGCGCTGCAGAGACAGGGTGACCAGATATCCGCTGAGGGCGAAAAAGGTGATCACCCCGACACCGCCGAGCGTGTCGAGCGTGGCGATCTGGGTCAGAGGATCGCCGACGGAGGCGCCGGAGATGGGGTAGGAGTGGCTGAAGAGCACCAGCCAGGCGGCGATCAGGCGAAGGACGTCGAACCGGTTCTCGCCGTGCTTTGCGTTCACCATGTCTCAGCGGCCCGTGCGACGGAACCGGGCCATTGCCCGGCCGGACCGGCGGTCCATCATGGCCTCGCGACCGCTGCGTTGAGGTTGCATCGGGCAAGTCATTAGAATCCCTCTTTTATTTGCCGTCGGTTATCGACATTGAACGAACCGATTCTAACTACCGCCGGTTCCATGCCCGCCGGGCAGCGCCAAGCCTCCGTGACGGTGTCCATCGTCAGCCATGAGCACGACCAGTTGATCGTCAAGCTCATGGCGCAGCTGTGCGAGGTTCACGCGGGGCTGATCGCGCATGTGGTGCTCACGCACAACTTGCGGGCGGAGCCCGTGCCCACTCCGGCGAACGGCTGGCCGTTCAAGCTGACGCAGGTTTTCAACGAAAAGCCGGCGGGCTTCGGCGCGAACCACAACCGCGCGTTCGAGCTGTGCCGCACCAACTACTTCTGCGTCCTGAACCCCGACATCGAGCTGTGCGACCCGTCGGTCTGGCCGCGGCTGCTGCAATCCATGGCGCAGCCGGATGTGGGCTGCGCCTATCCCTCGCTGCTCAACGCCGACGGCTCGGAGCAGGAAAACGCGCGCGAGGTGGTGACGCCGTTCGCGCTGGTGCGCCGGCACGTGCTGAAAAGCCCGCAGCGCCGCACCGATTGGGCAAGCGGCGCGTTCTGGGTGGTCTCGGCCCGGGCCTGGCGCAGCATCGGCGGCTTCGACGAGGGCTACTTCATGTACTGCGAGGACGTCGATTTCTGCCTGCGCCTGCAGCTTGCCGGATGGAAGCTGGCCCGCGCGGAAACCACCGCCATCCACGACGCCGGCTGGAGCAGCCGCCAGATCAGCACTTATCTCGCGTGGCATTTGAGCAGCCTGATTCGGCTCTGGCTGCAACCCACCTTGCGCCGCTACCTGTCGTGGCGGGTCCACAGGGCTTGAAGGTGCGGCTACCGAGGCTTGCGCAAAGCCGCCACAATAGCGGTCGATGTTGCTTTTAGTTATCTTATGTTTCGGTTGCGCCTGTTTGCTGACGGCACTGCTGGTCCGGTTCGGCGCCGCCCACGCCCGTCGATACGGGCTCGGCGTACCGCAACGTTTCCACTTCGGTCATGTGCCCCGCCTGGGCGGCGCCGCCATGCTCGCAGGCTGCACGCTGGGCTGGTTCTGGATCGCGATTTCGGGTCCCCTGGGCTCGTCCAACCAGCTGCGCATGGGCGGCGGCACCGCACTGGCGCTGTGGGTCGTCATGGTGATTCCGACAGCGGCCGGCATCATCGAGGACCTGACGCAACGCCTGGGCCCGCGCTTTCGCCTGCTCCTGACGGTGCTGGCCGGCGTCATCGCGGTGAGCGTGCTCGGGCTGGGCGTGCCGCGGCTCGGAGTGCCTGGCGTGGACGAGCTCTGGCTGGCCTATCCCTGGCTCGGGATGGCGCTGGCCATCTTCGCCATCAGCGGCCTGCCGCATGCCTTCAACCTGATCGACGGCTACAACGGCCTGGCGGGCCTGGTGGCGCTGATCTGCTGCGTGGCGCTGGCCTATGTCTCGATCCAGGTCGGCGACCGGCAGCTGGCCGCGATCGTGCTGTCCCTTGCCGGCGCGACCGCCGGCTTCCTGATCTGGAACTACCCGCGCGGCCTGATCTTCGCCGGCGACGGCGGCGCCTATCTCTGGGGCGTGGTGATCGCAGTCGCCTGCATCCTGCTGGTGCAGCGCCACCCCCAGGTTTCGCCGTGGTTCCCGGCGCTGTTGCTGATCTACCCGGTCTGGGAAACCATCTTCTCGATCTGGCGCAAGGCGATCCGCGGCGTGTCCCCGGGCGTCGCGGACGCGCTGCACTTCCACCAGCTGATCTACCGGCGGATCGTGCGGGGCGTCTTCCACGACGACGAATCGCGCCGCATGCTGATGCGCAACAACCGCACCTCGCCTTATCTCTGGGGCTTCACGCTGCTGACCGTGTGCCCGGCCGTGCTGTTCTGGAACAACACGATGGTGTTGATGGGATTCACGCTGCTGTTCGTGGTGTCGTACGTCTACGCCTACCGCAGCATCGTCCGGTTCCGCGTTCCTCGCTGGCTCAGACGATAGGCCGCGCCGGGGGCGGTCTCGCCGCATGCGGCACAATTTGGTCCTTCACGCATCCCGAGGACTCATGACCGAGCTTCCCCAAATCGCGCCGCGCGACAAGGCCGAGATCCTGGCCCAGGCGCTGCCCTATATCCGCAAGTTCCATGGCAAGACCATGGTGATCAAGTACGGCGGCAACGCCATGACCGACCCCGAGCTGCAGGCCGACTTCGCCGAAGACGTGGTCCTGCTCAAGCTGGTCGGGATGAATCCCGTCGTGGTCCACGGCGGCGGGCCGCAGATCGAGCAGGCCCTGAACCGCCTGGGCAAGAAGGGCGAGTTCATCCAGGGCATGCGGGTCACCGACGCCGAGACCATGGAAGTGGTGGAGTGGGTGCTGGCCGGCGAGGTGCAGCAGGACATCGTCGGACTGATCAACCAGGCCGGCGGCAAGGCCGTGGGCCTGACCGGCCGCGACGGCGGGCTGATCCGGGCGCAGAAGCTCAAGATGATCGACAGCAACGACCCGACCAAGGAACACGACGTCGGCCAGGTCGGCGACATCGTGGAGATCGACCCGGCCGTGGTCAAGGCGCTGCAGGACGACCAGTTCATCCCCGTGATCAGCCCGATCGGCTTCGGCGCGGACAACGAGAGCTACAACATCAACGCCGACGTCGTCGCCGGCAAGCTCGCGACCGTGCTGCGGGCCGAAAAGCTGCTGCTCCTGACCAACACGCCCGGCGTCCTGGACAAGAGCGGCAAGCTGCTCACCGACCTCACGGCGCGCGAGATCGACGGCCTGTTCGCGGACGGCACGATCTCCGGCGGCATGCTGCCCAAGATCAGCGGCGCGCTCGACGCCGCCCGCAGCGGCGTCAACTCGGTCCACATCATCGACGGCCGGGTCCCGCACTCGCTGCTGCTGGAGATCCTGACCGAGCAGGCTTACGGCACGATGATCCGCTCGCAGTAGGACCGGGATGCGCCTTTTGCTCGTCGAGGACGACGTGATGGTCGCCAGCGGGATCAAGCTGGGCCTGAGCGACGCGGGGTACGCGGTCGATTGGGTCGGCACGGGAGAGCGGGCCGAGGACGTCCTGCGCAGCGAACTGTTCGACGCGGCGATCATCGACATCGGCCTGCCGCACATGGACGGCCTGGAGCTGACGCGTCGCCTGCGCCGCCCCGACATGGCCAGCCCCGCGCTGCCGGTGCTGATCCTCACGGCCCGCGATGCGCTGCAGGACCGGGTCCAGGGCCTGGACCTGGGCGCCGACGACTACATGGTCAAGCCCTGCGAACTGCCGGAACTGCTGGCGCGGCTGCGGGCGCTGCTGCGCCGATCGCAGGCGGCGACTTCGGCCGTGCTCAGTTTCGGTCCGATCGAGCTGGACACCGCCAACCGCCGCGCGACCGCGCAGCGCAACGGCCTGAGCCAGGTGATCGAGCTGGGGCCGCGCGAGTGGACGGTCCTCGAGTACCTGTTGATCAACGCGCCCAAGCCGGCCAGCAAGGACAAGCTGCTGCAGGCGCTGACCGGCTGGGACAAGGAGATCACGCCGAACGCGGTGGAGGTCTACATCTCGCGGCTGCGCGGCAAGCTGGAGCCGCACGGGGTCGCCCTGCGCTCGATCCGCGGCTTCGGTTACCGCCTCGAGCTGCTGGATTCCGGCGCGATGTGAAAGCCGGCTTCCAGCCTTCCCGGCCCGGTGGCCCCGGTCGCGCTCTTGCCCCGGTGCTCGGGATCACCTCCGGCCTGCGGCGCCGGCTGCTGTTCATGCTCATCGTGCCGCTGCTGCTGCTGGCCCTGCTGAACGCCTGGTTCGACTACCGCTCGGCCGGCAGCCAGGCCGCCAAGCAGGACCAGCAACTGCTGGCGCTGGTTCCCCTGCTCGCGGATTCCGTCATCGCCCAGGGCCCCAGGGCGGGCGATCCGCCGGTGCTGCTGCTGGCGCCGACACTGGAGGAGTTCCTCAACGAGGGCCGCGACGACGCGGCCTATGCGATCGTCGATCCTGACGGCAAGGTGGTCCACGGCGCGGCCTGGCTCGCGGCGCTGCCGCCGACGACGGCGGAGCCGCAGTTCAACAGCGAGGAGCACTCCGGGGCGACCTGGCGGATCGTGCGCCAGCGCCAGCAGACCGTCGCGGGCGAGGTCGTCGTGACGCTGGCCGACGGCTCGGACCCGCGCCAGCAGTGGGCGCGCTCGGTGCTGCTCAAGGTGCTGCTGCCGAACCTGGTGCTGATCGCCGCGGCGGCCTTCGCGGTGAGCTGGGCGGTCAAGCGCGCGCTCAAGCCCTTGCTGCAGCTGCGCGAGGCGGTGGAGCGGCGTTCGCCGCGCGACCTCGACGCGATCGACGCCGACGCCTCGCCCGAGGAAGTGCGCCCGCTCGTGCAGTCGCTCAACCGGCTCTTCAGCCTGGTGAATGCGCAGGCTGAAAGCCAGCGCCGCTTCATCGCGGACGCCGCGCACCAGCTGCGCACGCCGCTCGCGGGCTTGCAGGCCCAGGTCGAGGCCTGGGCGCAGGCGGCCGACACCGCGGCGAGCGCGTCGCAGGATGGGGCCGCGAGCCTGCGCGCGGCCCAGGTCAACCAGCTGCGCCGCGCCACCCGCCGCACCTCGCAGCTGGCCAACCAGCTGCTGGCGCTGTCGCGTGCCGACGCCACGATGCGCGCCCAGCCGATGCAACCGGTGCAGCTCAAGGCGATCTGCGAAAACCTGCTCGAGACGCACCTGGACGCCGCGACCGCGAAGCGCATCGACCTCGGCCTCGATGCCCGGCCGGCCGACGTGATGGGCCACGAATGGCTGCTGCGCGAGCTGCTCGGGAACCTCGTCGACAACGCGGTGAGGTACACGCCCGAAGGCGGGACGGTGACGATCCGCTGCGGCTGGCGCGCCGGCCGGCCTTTCCTGGAGGTCGAGGACGACGGGCCGGGCGTCGCGCCCGAGGAACTGCCGCGGATCCTGCAGCGTTTCTACCGGGTGCAGGGCACGCCGGGCGAGGGCAGCGGACTGGGGCTGGCGATCGCGCAGGAGATCGCCCACGTGCACCAGAGCCGGCTGGAACTGCGGCCGGCGGCCGGCGGCCGCGGCCTGCGGGTGACGCTGAGGCTGCCGGCGTAAGGCGTCCGTGTGACTGTGGCGCGCCAGCCGCGCCCCGGGGAAACCCCAAAACCGGCTGTGCGAGAATGCCCAGCACATCCTTTGCCCCCCCAATGTCCGACTCGCAGCTGAGCACCCCAGAGCCGATCCCCGAAGCCGAAAGCGCCGCCACTCCGGTGCGCAAGCGCCCCAAGCCCGGCGAGCGCCGCGTGCAGATCCTGCAGGCGCTGGCGACCATGCTGGAGCAGCCCGGCGCCGAACGCATCACCACCGCCGCGCTCGCCGCCCGGCTGGAAGTGAGCGAAGCCGCGCTCTATCGCCACTTCGCCAGCAAGGCGCAGATGTTCGAGGGCCTGATCGAGTTCATCGAGCAGAGCGTCTTCAGCCTCGTCAACCAGATCACCGAGCGCGAAAGCACCGGCTCGGCCCAGGCCGCGAAGATCGTCGCCATGCTGCTGCAGTTCGCCGAGAAGAACCCGGGCATGACCCGCGTCATGGTGGGGGATGCGCTGGTGTTCGAGAATGAGCGGCTCCAGCAGCGCATGAACCAGTTCTTCGACAAGATCGAGGCGACGCTCAAGCAAAGCCTTCGGGCCGTCGGCGAAGGCGATCCGTCGGCGACGCCGAGCACCGACGCGCAGGTCAAGGCGTCGATGCTCACCAGCTTCGCCGTCGGCCGGCTGCAGCGGTTCGCCCGCTCGGGCTTCCGGCGGATGCCGTCGGAGCACCTCGAGGCCAGCCTGGCCCAGATGCTCTAGCGCGGCGCCGGGCGCCGCTCCATCCCTCTTTTAGCGGTCCGCCTCCGCGGACTGGAGACCGATCCGATGCTCGAAACCCGGCTGGCAGGCCAAGCCGTCGTCCTGCATGCCAGCGGCGCCGCCTTCCTGCCGGCGCAGCGCACCGTCCTGGTCGCCGACGCCCACTTCGGCAAGGCGGTGAGCTTTCGCCGCCTGGGCGTGCCGGTGCCGCGCGGCACCACGACCGAGACGCTGGACCAGCTCAGCGCGCTGGTCGCGGACACAGGCGCGCAACGCATCGTCTTCCTCGGCGACTTCCTGCATTCGGTGCGCTCGCACGCCGCCGGCACGCTGGCCGCCATCGCGCGCTGGCGCGGCGAGCATGCGGGACTGGCCCTGACGCTGGTGCGCGGCAACCACGACGATCGCGCCGGCGACCCGCCGGCCAGCCTCGGCATCGAGGTGGTCGACGAGCCGCTGACGCTCGGGCCGTTCGCCCTGTGCCATCACCCCAAGCCGGTCGCCGCCAGCTATGTGCTGGCCGGGCACTGGCATCCCTGCATCAGCGTCAAGGGCCGGGCCTTCGAGCGGCTGCGCCTGCCCTGCTTCTGGTTCGGCGACGACAGCGGCGCGCTGCCGGACAACGCCGTCGGCGTGCTGCCGGCCTTCGGCGCCTTCACCGGCATGCACCGCATCGAGCCGCGCGCCGGCGACCGCATCTTCCCGGTCGCGGGAAACGTGGTCCGCGCGATCCCGGCCTTGCCGGTGGGTTGATTCCATGGCCCGCCCTGCGCGCTGGTGAAAGAGATGCCGTCTATCAGTGAGAGGAAGCAGCCCGCTTCTTCTTCTTGATAGCCGGTATCCCTGTCTCTCTCAGCCGCCGACCTCGACGCCGACCTTCCTGCCCGCGGCGACGATCTCGCCCCAGGTGTGGCCATCGACAGCGATGCCGTCGCGCTCGCGCGCCTTGCGGGCTTCGCGCTCCGGCTCGCCGGCGATGCGCACGGCATCGAAGCCTGGGGCCGGCGGGCTTTGCCGCAGCCAGTCGACGAAGGCCAGCGTTTCCTTCTCGAACGCGTCCTGCGTCCCCAGCCGCTTCGGATCGATCACGATGGCCAGCATGCCGTTGATGACGGCCTTGTGGTTGTCGGCCGGCCTGTGCCAGGTGCCGCTGCCGGTCAGCGCGCCGCCGAGCAGCTCGCAGGCGATCGCCATGCCATAGCCCTTGTGCTCGCCGAAGGGCATCAGCGCGCCGAACAGGCCGGCGCCGCCCTTGGCATTCGATTGCGGCACGACGACCACGCCGGGGTCGTTGGTCGGCTTGCCGTCCTGGTCGATCAGGTAGCCGTCGTCGACCTTGCGGCCCTCGTTGTGGGCGACGCGCATCTTGCCTTGCGCGACACGGCTGGTCGCGAAGTCCAGCACGAAGGGCTCGCGACCGGCCATCGGCACGCCGATGCAGCAGGGATTGGTGCCGAAGCGGCCGTCGCCGCCGCCCCATGGCGCGACCACCGGACGCGACAGCACGTTGACGAAATGGATCGCCACCAGTCCTTGCGCCACCGCCATCTCGGCGAAGTGGCCGATGCGGCCCAGGTGATGCGAATTGCCCAGGGCGAGGATGCAGCTGCCCACTTCTTTCGCGCGCCGGATCGCCATCTCCATCGCCTGGACGCCGACGATCTGGCCGTAGCCGCGCTGGCCGTCCAGCGTCAGCAGGCTGCCGGCATCGAGTTGCACCTTCACGCTCGAATTGGGCACCAGGCCGCCTTCGAGCACCGCGTCGACGTAGCGCGGGATCATGCCCACGCCGTGCGAGTCATGGCCGCTCAGATTGGCCAGCACCAGGTTGGCGGCGACCTGCTCCGCTTCGGCCGGCAGGCTGCCGGCGCCGACAAGAACGGCTGCGCACCGCTCGCGCAGCTGCTGCGCGGAGATCGTTTTCTTTTGCATCACGTCGCCTTCCGAAAAACTACATGACCGCGCCGACTTGCCAGGGCACGAATTCGTTCTGGCCGTAGCCATGCTTCTCGCTCTTGGATGCCTCGCCCGACGCGGTCGCCAGCACCAGCTCGAAGATGCGCTGGCCCATCTCCTGGATCGAGGCCTTGCCGTCGATGATCTCGCCGCAGTTGATGTCCATGTCCTCTTCCTGCCGCTGCCAGAGCGCCGAATTGGTCGCGAGCTTGAGCGAAGGCGAGGGCGCGCAGCCGTAGGCGGAGCCGCGGCCGGTGGTGAAGCAGATCATGTTCGCGCCGCCCGCCACCTGGCCTGTGGCGCTCACCGGGTCATAGCCGGGCGTATCCATGTAGACGAAACCGTGCTCCTTCACGGGCTCGGCGTATTCGTACACCGCCTGCAGGTTGCTCGTGCCGCCCTTGGCGACGGCGCCCAGCGACTTCTCCAGGATGGTCGTGAGCCCGCCGGCCTTGTTGCCGGGCGAGGGGTTGTTGTTCATCTCGCCCTCGTTGACCCTGGTGTAGTGCTCCCACCAGTGGATCCGCTCGATCAGCTTCTCGCCGACCTCGCGTTTCGCAGCGCGGCGCGTCAGCAGGTGCTCGGCGCCGTAGATCTCCGGCGTCTCCGACAGGATGGCCGTGCCGCCGTGCGCCACCAGCAGGTCCACGGCCGCGCCGAGCGCGGGGTTCGCGCTGATGCCGGAGTAGCCGTCGGAGCCGCCGCATTGCAGCCCGATGGTGATGTGGGCCGCGCTGCACGGCTCGCGCTTCACGTCGTTGGCCTTGGGCAGCATCTCCTGGATCAGGGCGATGCCCTTCTCGACCGTCTTGCGCGTGCCGCCCGTGTCCTGGATGTTGAAGACCTTGAGCGTGTCGCCTTCGCGCAGGCTGCTGTGCGCCAGCCAGGCGTTGATCTGGTTGGCCTCGCAACCCAGGCCGACGACGAGCACGCCCCAGAAGTTCGCGTGGGTTGCGTAGCCGGCGAGCGTGCGCTCGAGGATCTGCATGCCCATGCCCTCGGTGTCCATGCCGCAGCCCGTGCCGTGGGTGAGGGCGACGACGCCGTCCACCATCGGATAGGCCGCGAGCGCCGACGGATTGGTCTGGCGCGAGAAGTGGTCCGCGATGGCGCGCGCCGCGGTGGCCGAGCAGTTCACGCTGGACAGGATGCCGATGTAGTTGCGGGTCGCGACGCGGCCATCCTCGCGCTTGATGCCCAGGAAGCTCGCTTCGCGTCGCGCCGCCTGCGGCTTGACGTCGGCGCCGAAGGCGTAGTCGCGCGCGAAGTCGCCGCCGTTCGGACCGACGCCGAGGTTGTGCGTGTGAACGTGCTCGCCGGCGGCGATCGGCCTGCTGGCGAAACCGATGATCTGGTTGTAGCGGCGCACCGGTTCGCCGGCGGCAATGGCGCGGGTCGCGACCTTGTGGCCCGGCGGGATCAGGCCCTTGACGGTGACGTTCTCGGCTTGCGTGCCACCAACGAGCTGGGCCCGGGCGATGAGGACGTCATCTGCGGGATGAAGGCGGATAAAGGGAGTCATGGGGTGTCTAGAAGAACTGCCTGGGCAGCCAAAGCACCAGCTTCGGGTAGTACGTGATGATGATCAGCGAACCGAGCAGCGGCACCAGCCACGGCAGGATCGCGACGGTGGTCCGCTCGACGGACAATTTTGCCACCCGGGCCAGCACGAACAGCACCATGCCCATGGGCGGATGCAGCAGGCCGATCATCAGATTCAGCACCATCACCAGGCCGAAATGGACCAGGTCGATGCCAAGCTTCTGGCAGATCGGAACCAGGATCGGGACCAGGATGGTGATCGCCGCCGTCGGCTCGAGGAAGCAGCCGACGAACAGCATCAGCAGGTTCGCGAGCAGCAGGAACATCCAGGGTTCCTTGGTGAACGCGAGGACCCATTCGGAGATCGCCGCGGTGACGCCGGTGGCCGTCAGCATCCAGCCGAAGATGCTGGCCGCCGCGACGATGAACAGCACCGTCGCCGTCGTCTCGACGGTGTCGAGGCAGACCTTGACGAACATCTTCCAGCTCAGCGTCTTGTACCAGGCCAGGCCCAGCACCATGGACCAGACGCAGGCCGCGATCGCGCCCTCGGTGGGCGTGAACAGGCCCGTCGTCATGCCGCCGACCAGCAGCACCGGCGTCATGATCGGCAGCACGGCCTGGAAGTTGAACCACTTGTCGGCGGCGAACAGCAGGATCAGGCCGGCGAACACGGTGACCTGCGGCGGAAAGCCGGCCTTCTCGACCAGCAGCCAGAGCGCGAGGGGCCAGCCGATCACCACGGCCAGTTCGCCCAGCGCCTTCATCAGGCGGGCCCAGTCGAACTTGACGTCCGCGCCCCAGCCGTTCTTGTGGGCGTAATAGGCGACCGTCAGCATCATCAGGATCGCCATCAGCGCGCCCGGCAGGATGCCGGCGAGGAACAGCGCGCCGACGCTCACGTTGGCCATCATTCCGTAGATCACGAAAGGCAGGCTGGGCGGGATGATCGGGCCCAGCGTCGCCGAGGCCGCCGTGACGCCGACGGCGAATTCCGTGCTGTAGCCGTGGTCCTTCATCGCCTTGATCTCGATCGTGCCGAGTCCGGCCGCGTCGGCGATCGCCGTGCCGCTCATGCCGGCGAAGATCACCGAGCCCAGCACGTTGACGTGGCCGAGCCCGCCCTTGAGCCAGCCCACCAGCGCCAGCGCGAAGTTGTAGATGCGGTTGGTGATGCCCGCGTTGTTCATCAGGTTGCCGGCCAGGATGAAGAACGGCACGGCCAGCAGCGGGAAGCTGTCGATGCCGCTGACCATGCGGTGGATCACCACGAAAGGCGGCGAGCTCTGGGTCCAGAACAGGTAGATGAGCGAGGCGCCCGCCATGGCGATCGCCACCGGCAGGCCGCCGGCCATCAGGAACAGGAAAACGATCTTGAGCATGTCAGGCCTTGTGCATCTTGGTGTCCGGAAGGTCCGGCGTCAGGCGCGGTCGTCCATGCTCGACTCGACCCGCTCGAGCACGGTGTAGCCGCGCCGCAGGTGGATGCGCATCACCCAGATCGAGCGCAGGAACATGGCGGCGAAACCGAGCGCGCAGACGCCGTAGACCAGGTTCATCGGCAGGTCGACGATCGTCATGCGCGCGTTGCCCAGCTTGAGCATCATCTGGATCGTCAGGCCGACGGCCGCGGCGAAGAACAGGATCCGCAGCAGGTCCACCAGCCGCGCCATCCAGCGCCCCAGCGTGGCCGGCATGTGGCGGTAGAAGAAGTCGACCTGGATGTGGTTGTTCTTCGCCACGCCGATCGAGGCGCCGATGAACACGGTGGCGATCAGCAGGTAGCGTGCGATCTCCTCGGTCCACGAGGCCGAGTCGTTCAGCACGTAGCGGGTGACGAACTGGTAGAAGACGGTCAACCCCAGCGCCCAGAAGAAGCCCAGGGCGACCCAGGCCTCCACCGTCGTGCCGGAGAGGTCCACCGCTTCGTCCTGCGCGTGGAACTCGCCGTCTTCCCCCATCACCCGGGGGAGGTCTTCGATCGCTTGCACGGCTTACTTGATGTTGATGATGCGGTCGTAGTCGGACTGGCGATAGCCGTGGTCCGTCGGCTTGGTGTTCTTGAGCACCGCCGCGCGGAAGGCGTTCTTGTCGACGTTGATCACGTTCAGGCCTTTCTTCTTGAACTCCTCGACCAGCCGGGCCTCCGAAGCGATGATCTCGCGGCCCGTCTTTTCCGCAGCTTCCTGCATCACGTCGCTGAAGATCTTCTTCTCGCCGTCGGTCAGCTTGCCCCAGAGCTGGCCGGAGACGACGGTCAGCAGCGAGTCGACGATGTGGCCGGTGAGCGAGATGTTCTTCTGCACTTCGAAGAACTTCTTCGCCTCGATGGTGGGCAGCGGGTTCTCCTGGGCTTCGACGGTGCCGTTCTGCAGCGCCAGGTAGACCTCGGCGAACGCGATCGGCGTCGGGTTGGCGCCCAGCGACTTGGGAAAGGCCAGGTAGGCCGGCGCGTCGGGCACGCGGATCTTCAGGCCCTTCATGTCCTCGGGCTTGCTGATCGGCCGGTTGGACGTGACGTGGCGCGCGCCGTAGTAGTTCAGGGCGGTGATGTGGTTGCCGGTCTTCTCGTCGTAGCCCTTGGCCAGTTCGCGGAAGACGTCGCTCCTGGCGTACTTCAGCTGGTGCTCGGCGTCGCGGAAGATGAAGGGGAAGTAGGTGATCGCCAGCGGCTTGTAGCTGTTGCCGGCGAAGCTGGCGCCGGTCAGGATGATGTCCACCGTGCCCAGCGTCAGGCCCTGGTTGATGTCCGATTCCTTGCCCAGGGTCGAGGCCGGGAACACCTGCACCTCGTATTTGCCATTGGTGCGCTTCTTGATTTCATCGCCGGCCCACACCGACCATTTGTGGAAGGGTTCCGAGGTTTCGTAGGCGTGCGCCCATTTGAGCTTGGTCTGCGCCTGGGCCAGGCCGAAGCCGCCCATGGCGCCGGTCAGCAGGGAGCAGGCAGCGAGAAGCCGGATCGCGAAGCGTTTTTGCATGGAGTCTCCTAGGTGGTTTGGTGCTGGCTCAGGAACTGTTGGCGCGGCGCCAGCTCGCGCTGTATCGGGTGTAGGCCTTCTTGAGATGGGACTGCATCGCCGCGCGCGCGGCCAGCGGATCGTGGGCGCGGATCGCCTCGAGCACGGCCGCGTGTTCGACCAGCGCGGCCCGCCACGAGGCCGGGTTCTCGAAGTACTCGCCCAGGCGCTCGAACAGGGGACCGCTGCGCGCCTTCCAGTAGCCGTGGACGGTGTCGCGCAGCACCTCGTTGCCGCAGGCTTGCGCCACCGCCGTGTGAAAGGCCTCGTCGCCCACGCGCGGCACGATGCCGGCGCCGGCCTGTTCGTGCATCTGCGCCAGCGCGCTGCTCATCGTGGCGATCTGCGCCTTCTTGGCGTTGCGGGCCGCCAGCGCCGCGACTTCGCCTTCGACCAGTTCGCGGGCCCGCATCAGTTCCAGCGGACCCCACTCGGCGGGGTCGTGCCCGGCGCCGTTCGCGCCGGAGCGCGTCCCGGGCTGGACCACGTAGATGCCCGAGCCGGTGCGCACGTCGATCACGCCTTCGACTTCCAGCGCGATCAGCGCCTCGCGCACGGTGGGACGGCTCACGCCCAGTTGGCGGGCGAGGTCGCGTTCCGCGGGCAGGCGGCTGCCCGGCGTGAATTCGCCGGCGGCGATCAGTGAGCGCAGCTGCTCCGCGATCTGCCGGTACAGGCGTTGCGGTTCGACGGATTGCAGAGGCACGATGGAGGTCTGGTTCAGGGTTAGCCTGAATTGGCCAAGTGGTCTGACCAATTAATATGGCGCAGCGCCCCGGCCGGAGCATCCGGCAAAACCCTCAAGGGGCGGTCCTTACTGGAGGAGCGATGAGACTCGAAGGAAAAAACGCGCTGGTCACGGCGGCCGGCCAGGGCATCGGGCGCGCCAGCGCGCTGGCCCTCGCCGCCGAGGGAGCCCGCGTCTGGGCGACCGACCTGAATGCGGAACTGCTGGAGACCTACCAGGGCGTTCCCGGCATCACGGCCATGCGGCTGGACGTGCTGGACAAGGCAGCCATCGAAAAGCTGGTCGGCTCGCTGCCGTCGCTGGACGTGCTGTTCAACTGCGCCGGCTTCGTCCACAACGGGACCATCCTGGAGGCGACCGACGCGCAATGGGATTTCGCTTTCAACCTGAACGTGCGCTCGCAGTTCTGGGTGATCCGCGCCGTGCTGCCGGCGATGCTGGCCCGCGGCGGCGGCAGCATCATCAACATGGCGAGCGTCTGCGGCAGCGTCAAGGGACTGCCGAACCGCTTCATCTACGGCAGCTCGAAAGCGGCCGTCGTGGGACTGACGAAAAGCGTCGCCGCGGATTACGTCGGCCAGGGCATCCGCTGCAATGCGATCGCGCCAGGCACGGTCGACACGCCGTCGCTGCAGGACCGCATCAACGCCTACGAGGATCCGCTGCAGGCGCGCAAGAACTTCATCGCCCGCCAGCCGATGGGCCGCCTCGCGCAGGCGCACGAGATCGCGCCGCTGGTGGTGTTCCTGGCCAGCGACGAATCGACCTTCGTGACCGGCCAGGTCTATGCCAACGACGGCGGAATGACGATATGAACCAGCTCGATTTCCAGGGCCGCCACGCGGTCGTCACCGGCGGCGCGACCGGCCTGGGCTACGCGATCGCGCAGCGCCTGATCGCCTCCGGCGGCACGGTGACGCTGTGGGACCGCGACGAAGTGTCGGCGCAGCGCGCGGCGACGGCCCTGGGCAACGGCACGGCGGCGGTCGCGGTGAACGTGGCGGACCACGACTCGGTGCAGGCCGCGGTGAAGGCGACCCGCGGCATGGCGCCGACGGTCGACGCGCTGGTCAACAGCGCCGGCATCACCGGCCCCAACACCAGGGTCTGGGACTACCCGGTCCAGGCCTGGCGCGACGTGATGGACGTCAACGTGAACGGCCTGTTCCACTGCTGCCGCGAGGTCGTGCCGCTGATGCGCGCGCAGGGATGGGGCCGCATCGTCAACATCGCGTCGGTCGCCGGCAAGGACGGCAACCCCAACGCGAGCGCCTACAGCGCGAGCAAGGCGGCGGTGATCGCGCTGACCAAGTCGCTGGGCAAGGAGCTGGCCGACACCGGTGTGCGGGTGAACTGCGTCACCCCCGCCGCGGTGAAGACCGCGATCTTCGACCAGATGAGCGCCGAGCACATCCAGTTCATGCTGGCCAAGATCCCGATGGGCCGCTTCGGCACGCCTGAAGAAGTCGCCGCCATGGTCGCCTGGCTGTGCACGGACGACTGCTCGTTTTCCACCGGCGCCGTGTTCGACCTGTCGGGCGGCCGCTCCACCTACTAGCTTCAAACCAACGAAAAGAAAGAGGAACAACGATGAAACTCGTCCGCTACGGCAACCCCGGCAAGGAAAAGCCCGGCTTGGTCGATCTCGAGGGCAGGCTGCGCGACCTGAGCGGCGTCGTGCCCGACATCGGGCCGGCGCAACTCGGCAGGGTCATGATGGCGCGCATCCGCAAGCAGAACCCGGAGAAGCTGCCGCTGGTCCGCGGCAAGCCGCGCTACGGCTGCCCGGTGGCCGGCGTCGGCAAGTTCGTCGCGATCGGCCTGAACTTCGCCGACCACGCGGCCGAAGCGGGAGCGCCGATCCCGGCCGAGCCGGTCGTCTTCATGAAGGCGACCAGCTGCATCCAGGGACCGAACGACCCGGTCATGCTGCCCAAGGGCTCGACCAAGACCGACTGGGAAGTGGAGCTGGGCATCGTCATCGGCGAGCGCGCCCGCTACGTCTCGAAGAAGGACGCGCTGGCCTATGTGGCCGGCTACTGCATCGTCAACGACGTCAGCGAGCGCGAATACCAGCTGGAGCGCGGACCGCAGTGGGACAAGGGCAAGGGCTGCGACACCTTCGGGCCGATCGGCCCCTGGCTGGTCACGCCCGACGAGATCGAGAACGTGCATCGCCTGGGCATGTGGCTGGACGTGAACGGCAAGCGGATGCAGACCGGCAACACGCGCACCATGATCTTCGACTGCACCAAGCTGGTGAGCTATGTCAGCCACTTCATGACGCTGATGCCGGGCGACGTCATCACCACGGGCACGCCCCCCGGCGTGGGCCTGGGCATGAAGCCGCCGACCTTCCTGAAAAAGGGCGATGTGATGACGCTGGGCATCGACGGCCTGGGCGAGCAGCGCCAGGACGTGATCGGCTTCAAGGCCTGACACCGCGCCGCGCTGCAGCGCCGCTGCTTCATGCCCGCACGCGCGATGCGGGCATGACACAAACTGATGCATGCTGAGGGAACTCACGCACCGCGCCACTGCTCCTACCGTGAAGCTCGATGCAAGGCGCGACGTCTTCCGCGGTCCTTGCCGCGTTGCGACAACGGGTCGCGCCGCCGAGCCCGCAGCCAGCGCTGCGCGCATCCCCGGGACAGCATCTTCGCTGTCCCCGCCGATCTCCTCGGCCGGGTTTTTGTGACTCCAGGTTGCCCGGCCCCTCGCCCCCCAAGGTCCCGCCTTGGGGGTTTTTTTTTGGTCCGGCGAGGCGACAGCTCCGTTCGTTTCATGCAAAATAGCACGATCGTTCGTTTTTCTCCCCGCCCATGCCCGCCACCGACCTGTCCCTGAAGCCGTCCCGCGCCAGCGACCGCGAAGCCCGTGGCCTGCAGAAGGGCCAGCAGACCAAGGCGGCGATCGTCGACGCGGCTCTGGCGCTGGCAACGCAGATCGGCCTGGAGGGTCTGTCGATCGGCGTGCTCGCCGAGGCCACCCAGATGAGCAAGTCGGGCGTGTTCGCCCACTTCGGCTCGCGCGAGGAACTGCAGATCTCCGTGGTCCGCGAATACCACAGCCGCTTCGAGCAGGAGGTGTTCGTCCCCGCGCTGGGCGAGCCGCGGGGCCTGCCGCGCCTGCGGGCGATGTTCGCCAACTGGATGAAGCGCACCTCGATCGAGATCGACTCGGGCTGCCTCTATATCAGCGGCGCCGTCGAATTCGACGACCGCGAAGGCCCGGTGCGCGATGCGTTGATCAGCTCGGTGAGGACCTGGCACAGCGCCTTGCGGCGCGCGATCCAGGGCGCCCGCGAAGCCGGCCACCTGCGTGCGGATCTCGAAGACGAGCAGATGCTGTTCGAGATCCACGGCCTGATCCTCGCCCTGCATTACGAGGCGCGTTTCCTGAAACACCCCGGTTCCATCGCCCGCGCCAACGCCGGCTTCGACCGCATCCTGCGGCAGTACGGCGCCGAGCCCGAACGGCCGAAGAACCGACCCGCCAAGACTTCATCTTCGAAGGAGTGACCCATGCCCATCTACAACCCGCCCCTGCGCGACATGCAGTTCGTGATGCACGAAGTGCTCAAGGTCGCCGATGAATACAAGGCAATGCCCCGGCACGCCGAAGTGGACGTGGACACCGTCAATGCCATCCTCGAGGAGGGCGGCAAGTTCGCCAGCGAGGTCACTTTCCCGCTGAACATCAGCGGCGACGAAGAGGGCTGCACGCTCGATCGCGACACCCACGAGGTGACAGCGCCC
>JAQGNJ010000246.1 GCA_028291885.1 Ramlibacter sp.
CGGCCGCTCCATCAGGATCGGGTGCTGGCCGATGAAGTCCAGCAGCTGCTCGTCCGTCCACTTGGGGTCGTCCAGTCCGAGCTCGTCGTACGGCGTGCCTTTTTGCGCAAGAGCGAGCGCACGGGGATGGCCATCGCGGCGAGCAGTTCCTTCAGCTTGTCGCGCGACGGCGGCATCTTCAGGTACTCGACGACGGCCGGCTCGATGCCCGCGTGGCGCAGCAGCGCCAGGGTGTTGCGGCTGGTGCCGCAGGCGGGGTTGTGGAAGATGGTGACTTCGCTCATGGCAGGTTCTCTCTCATGGTGTTTTGATGCCGGCTTCGTACCAGCCCTGCGACCGGTTCACGACGCCGACGACCGCCAGCATGACGGGCACTTCGATCAGGACGCCGACCACCGTGGCGAGCGCGGCCCCCGATTGGAACCCGAACAGGCTGATCGCAGTCGCGACCGCCAGTTCGAAGAAGTTGCTGGCGCCGATCAGCGCCGACGGACCGGCGACGCAGAACTGCACGCCCATCTTGCGGTTCAGCCAGTAGGCCAGCCCCGAGTTGAGCACCACCTGCAACAGGATCGGGACGGCGAGGATCGCGATCACCAGGGGCTGGCGGATGATCTGCTCGCCCTGGAAGGCGAACAGCAGCACCAGCGTCAGCAGCAGGGCCGCGATCGAGAATGGGCCGAGCCGGCCGACCACCGCCTGGAAGCGGGCCACGCCGCGCCGCAGCAGCGCCCTGCGCCAGGCCTGCGCGATCACGACCGGGACGACGATGTAGAGGCCGACCGACGTCAGCAAGGTGTCCCAGGGAACGGCGATCGACGACAGGCCCAGCAGCAGCGCGACGATCGGCGCGAAGGCGACAACCATGATCGCGTCGTTCAACGCCACCTGGGACAGGGTGAAGTACGGGTCGCCCTTGCACAGCTGGCTCCAGACGAACACCATCGCCGTGCAGGGCGCGGCGGCGAGCAGGATCAGGCCGGCGACGTAGCTGTCGATCTGCTCCGCCGGCAGCCAGGGCGCGAGCAGCTGGCGCACGAAGATCCAGGCCAGCAGGGCCATCGAGAACGGCTTCACGGCCCAGTTGATGAAGAGCGTGACGCCGATGCCGCGTGCATGCGCCTTCACCTGTCCCAGCGCCGCGAAGTCGATCTTCAGCAGCATCGGGATGATCATGATCCAGATCAGCAAGCCGACCGGGATGTTCACCTTCGCGATCTCCAGCGACGCCACCGTGCGGAACACGCCGGGCATGAGCTGGCCGAGCGCGATCCCGGCAACGATGCACAGCCCGACCCACACCGTCAGGAAGCGTTCGAAGAAGCCGATGGCCGGGGCGGCCGTCGGCGCCCTGTTGCGGGCGAGTTGGGACGTGCTCATCGGCTCCGTTCAGCAGCAGGCTTTTGCCGGGGTCGCAGCCGGCGCCGCCGCGCAGCATGCCGCGCCGTCCTTCGGCGCCGCTTCGCTGAACACCGGAATGCTGTCCAGCGTATGGAACTGCTCCCAGGCGATGCCTTGGGGATCCGTCACCCAGTACTTGTCGCTGCGCGCATAGCAGCAGCTGGTCTCGCCGTCGTCGAGCACCGCCATGTCGGCTTTGGCGGCGTTGGCGCGCAGTGCGGCCAGGTCTTCCTGGCTGTCCACCTGGATGCCCAGGTGATCGACGCCGACGGCGCTGCCGCGGGTGGAGATGGCGAAGTTCACCGGCGGGTCGGCGAGCATCCACTTGGCGTAATCGGCCTCGGTGCGGGCCGGTTGCTGGTCGAACATTGCGCTGTAGAAGGCGATGTTCCGGGACAGATCGTCGACGTGGACATGGACATGGACGTGGAAGCGCTTCATGGTTTTCTCCTTGGTGGTCAGCAGGTCTTGCAGGAATCGGCGCTGACTTCGCACGCCGCGCCCTGGCAGCAGTGTTCCGTCAGGTAGGCGAGCAGGGCGTTCATCCGCGCGAAATCGGCGCGGTAGATCAGGTTGCGACCGTCGCGCTGCTGCGTGACCAGTCCGGCGTTCGCCAGCTCCTTGAGGTGGAAGGAGAGCGTGGCGCCAACTACCTCGAGTTCCTCCGCCAGCTGTCCCGGCGTCCGGCCCAGCGGACCGGCGACGACGAGCGAACGGAAGACGCGCAGGCGCATGGCCTGGGCCAGCGCTGCGAGGGATTGGACGGCAGTGGTTTCTTCCATATTTCGATAATAGTCGAAATATGGAAACATGCAAGCGCCCGGGGCGGCGCGTCAGGGCCCACTCAGGGGCGACAGCGATAATGCGCGACCTTTCAAGGAGAGCGCGTGGACGTCGTACTGCTGGTCAAGGCCGCCATCATGGGCGTGGTCGAGGGCCTGACCGAATTCCTTCCCATTTCCAGCACCGGCCACCTGATCCTGGCCGGTTCGCTGCTGGGCTTCGACGATGACAAGGCCAAGGTGTTCGACATCGCGATCCAGACCGGCGCCATCCTGGCGGTGATCATCGTGTACTGGGAGAAGATCCGGCAAACGATCGTGGCGCTGCCGACGCAAAGGCAGGCGCAGCGCTTCGCCCTGAACGTGCTGATCGCCTTTGTGCCCGCCGTCCTGCTCGGCCTGCTCTTTGGCAAGGCGATCAAGGCCAACCTGTTCACGCCGGCCGTGGTCGCCAGCACCTTCATCCTCGGCGGCTTCATCATCCTCTGGGCCGAGAAGCGGCCGCCGGTCGCCGTGCGGATCAAGGACGTCGACGAGATGAGCCCCTGGGACGCTCTCAAGGTCGGCCTGGTTCAGTGCCTGGCGATGATCCCCGGCACCAGCCGCAGCGGCGCCACCATCATCGGCGGCATGCTGCTGGGGCTGTCGCGCAAGGCGGCGACCGATTTCTCCTTCTACCTGGCCATCCCGACCCTGGTCGGCGCCGGCGTCTACAGCCTGTACAAGGAAAGGGCGCTGCTGAGCGCGGCCGACCTGCCGATGTTCGCCGTCGGCCTGCTGTTCTCGTTCGCCAGCGCCTGGCTGTGTATCCGCTGGCTGCTTCGCTACATTTCCAGCCACAGCTTCGTGCCGTTCGCCTGGTACCGCATCGCCTTCGGCATCGTGGTGCTCGCAACCGCCTGGTCCGGCCTCGTGGAATGGCGCGGCTAGGACGACCCGGACATCCGCGCGAGCACGGCGGAGCTGATCCGCGGCCTGGGCTACGAGGTCGTCGAGGCGGCGGACGCGACCAGCGCGCTCGCGGCGCTGGTCGTCGCCTCGCCCATCGACATCCTGATGACCGATATCGGCTTGCCCGACGTGCCCGGCGACGTGCTGGCCCGCCATGCCCGCGAACGGCTTCAGCGGCGCGAGCGTCCGCTGCGCTCGCCGCGGCGCAGCGGCTTCCAGCCGCCTTCGGGCTGGGCCAGGCGGTCGGCGATGATGCGCAGCACGTCCGGGTGGCTGATCATGCCCAGGTGGCTGGCGTCGACCTCGACGCTTTCGCTGCGCGCCGAGCGCTTCTGGATGCAGCCGCGCCAGCAGACGATGCCGTCGCTCTTGCTGTAGACCGAGGTGGTCGGAACGGGCAGGCTCTCGCGCAGCCTGGCCTCGAGTCCGGGCGTGAAGCGGGCCGAGTCGCCGTTGAGCAGCTTGTAGATCGTTCCGGCATGGTTGCCGTCGCCCAGCGATGCAAACGGCGTCGCCAGCGTGACGACCGTGCGCACCGCGTCCGGCGCGCGCCTGGCGATTTCCCGGGCGAAGATGCCGCCCAGGCTCCAGCCCACCAGGCTGACCTTGCGGCCGCCGTGCCGGGCCTGCAGGCTGCGCACGTTCGCCACCAGGGGGTCGATCCAGTCGTCGAATTCACCCTCGTGGCCGATGTTGACGCCACTGCCCCAGTCGCTGACGTCGAAGCCGGCGCGACCCAGGAAGATCCGCAATTGCGAGGTGTTCATCGCCCCGGCGCCCAGGCCTGGGTAGACGATGACGGGATGGCCGTCGCCGATGGGCTTGGGGTGGGCCGCGACGTGGGACGCAAGCGCGTCGAAGATCGCGCGAAATGGCTCCGCGAAGAGCAGCGATAACGGCGGAGCAGGCAGGGAAGAGGGAAGGGTGTGGGCTGTAGGCATGCCACCAATCTGGTCCTGGCCCGTGGCTCTGCGTGTGGGCGCGCAAGGCAGGCTCTTGTAGGACGAGCCCCAATGCTGCAGTGCAGCATCGATGAGCAGCCAAGCGCAAGCGGGCGCCTCAGGCCGCGTCGAAATCGTAGCCGCGCAAGGCGGCCTCGATCGCGGCCGCGGTCGCGACCGGTTTTTCCATCGGGAACAGGTGGCTTCCGTCCAGCATCATGATGCGGCCGCGCGTCACCTGCTCGGTCATCGCCATGCCGACCTGCTTCATCTCCAGCGAGCTGCGCCCGCCGATGAAGGCGACCGGGCATTTGAGCGGATGGCGCTTCAGGAGCCGGTCCAGGTTGTCCGGCAGCGTGTTGTAGATCGCGGTTTCGATGTCGCGGTCGAAGCTCAGGACCCGCTGGCCGTCGACGTCGTGCGTGCACAGCGTGACGTAGTCGCTCAGAACCTGCTCGTCGAACTTCGCGAAGACCTTCTTGTGCCGCAGGTGCTCGATCGCATCCTCGCGCGTCGGCCAGGTGTTGCGCCGGCGCCGGCTCACCGCGCCGGGCGAGATCGAGCCCACCAGCGGCGTGCGCTTCATCGCGCCCAGCGCCGTCGCCCGCCAGCCTCCGACCAGCGGCGCGTCCAGCAGCAGCACGCCGCGGGCGAGTTCGGGATGGCGGGCGGCGCACATCAGGCTGAGGAACCCGCCCATCGAGTGGCCGACCAGGAAGGCGGGCTCGCCGGCCTTCACGACCTCGCGCTCGGCGAACTCCTGCAACTGCGCCACCAGGTGCGGCCAGTTGTTGCTGACGGGGAATTTCGGGTCGTGGCCGAACTTGTCGACCGCCTTCACGACGAAGCCGCGCGAGCGCAGGTTCTTGAACAGGACGCTGTAGGTGGCCGCCGGAAAGCTGTTGCCGTGGGAGAAGACGATGAGCGGCAACTAGGGCCCGGAAATAGCGTGAACAGGCCCTAGATCAGCCGCTCTTCGGGCCGCGAGATCTTCTTGAGCGGCTTGCTCTTGGCGCTGGCCACCTTGAGCGGGGTGTCGGTGTGGGCGTCGTCCCAGACCGGGTCGTCCAGGCTGTCGAAGACGTCGCGCAGCTTCTGGCCCCAGACGCTGTGCAGCATCCGGTAGTACGGGTTGTTCATGTCGAGGCAGACGATCTTGTCGGTCTGGAAGCGGTTGGCCTCGTACACCACCAGGTCCAGCGGCGGGCCGACCGACAGATTGGACTTCATCGTCGAATCCATCGAGACCAGCGCGCACTTGGCCGCCTCGTCCAGCGGCGTGTCGGGCGTGAGCACGCGGTCCAGCACCGGCTTGCCGTATTTGGACTCGCCGATCTGGAAGTAAGGCGTCTCGGCCGTGGCCTCGATGAAGTTGCCGGCCGAATAGACCTGGAACAGGCGCATCGGCTCGCCCCGGATCTGGCCGCCGAAGATCAGCGAGACGTTGAATTCGACGCCGGCGAACTTGAGCGATTCGGCGTCGCGGTCGTAGACGTGGCGCACGGCCTGGCCAAGGACGCGCGCGGCGTCGAACATGCTGGTGGCGTTCCAGATCGTGATGGGCTCGCTCTGGTCGCTTTCCCTGAGCTGCTCCACCTGCAGGATCTCGCGCACCGACTGCGAGATGCTCAGGTTGCCCGCCGACAGCAGCACCATGAAGCGGTCGCCCGGCTTTTCGTACACGATCATCTTGCGGAAAGTGCTGATGTTGTCGACGCCCGCGTTGGTGCGCGAGTCGGACAGGAACACCAGTCCTGCGTTGAGCTTGATGCCGACGCCGTAGGTCATTGTTTTCCCCCTAATTTCTTCAACTGGTACAAGGCGTCCAGCGCCTCGCGCGGGCTCATCGCGTCGGGATCGAGCCCCGCGACGGCTGCTTCCACGGCGCTGGGCGCCGGCGCCTCCGATTGCGGTGGCGGCGCGAACAAGTCTACCTGCTCGCGGCTTTGTTCCTGCTGCGTTTCCAGCGCCGACAGCGCGTGGCGCGCGTGGTTCACGACGGCAACCGGCATGCCCGCGAGCCGCGCGACCTGGATGCCATAGCTGCGGCTGGCCGGCCCGGGCTGGATCTCGTGCAGGAAGACGATGTCCGCGCCCGACTCGGCGGCGCTCACGTGCATGTTCACCGCGCAATGGTGCCTGGCCGGAAAGCCGGTCAGCTCGAAGTAGTGGGTCGCGAACAAGGTATAGGCCTGGCACCTGTCGTGCAGGTGCGCGGCGATGCCCGACGCCAGCGCCAGGCCGTCGAAAGTCGACGTGCCGCGGCCGATCTCGTCCATCAGCACCAGGCTCTGCGCCGTGGCGCTGTGCAGGATCTGCGCCGCCTCGGTCATCTCCAGCATGAAGGTGGATTGCGCGTTGGCCAGGTCGTCGGCCGCGCCGATGCGGGTATGGATCGCGTCCAGCGGGCCCAGCCTGCAGGCCTGCGCCGGCACGTAGGAGCCGACCGAAGCCAGCAGGCAGATCAGCGCGACCTGCCGCATATAGGTGGACTTGCCGCCCATGTTGGGGCCGGTGATGATCTGCATCCGCTGCTTGGGCCCGAGCCGCGCGTCGTTGGCGATGAACGAGCCGCCCGTCGTTTCCGCGAGCCGGCTCTCCACCACGGGATGGCGGCCCTGCACGATCTCGATGCCGGGCTCGCGCATGAACTGCGGCCGGCACCAGTCCAGCGTCAACGAGCGCTCGGCCAGCGCGCACAGCACGTCGAGCGAGGCGAAGGCGCGCGCCAGCCGCGACAGGCCGGGCACGAAGGCCTGGAGCTGGTCAAGCAGCTGCTCGTAGAGGAATTTCTCGCGCGCCAGGCCGCGCTCCTGCGCCGACAGCGCCTTGTCCTCGAACGTCTTCAGTTCGGGCGTGATGAAGCGCTCGGCGTTCTTCAGCGTCTGGCGCCGCCGGTAGTCGTCCGGCACCTTCGCCGCCTGGCCCTGCGTCACCTCGATGTAGAAGCCGTGGACCTTGTTGAACTGCACACGCAGGTTCGCGATGCCGGTGCGCGCGCGCTCCCGGCTTTCGAGATCGAGCAGGAAGCCGTCGCAGTTGTCCTGGATCGCGCGCAGCTCGTCGAGCTCGCCGTCGTAGCCGTTTGCGATCACGCCGCCGTCGCGCAGCATCGCCGAGGGTTCGTCCAGCAGCGCCCGCTGCAGCAGCGCGGCGCAGCCTTCGGGCGGCACCAGGTCCTGCGCGATGCCGGCCAGCAGGCCGGGCAGTCCGCGCAGGGAAGGCGCGAGTTGCGCGGATTTCTCCAGCGCGTAGCGCAGGCCGACCAGCTCGCGCGGACGCACCTGGCGCAGCGCGACGCGCGCCGTGATGCGCTCGGCGTCGCTGCTGCCGCGCAACTGCTCGCGTAGCGGCTGCCACAGCTTGTCGCGCAGGCTGGCGATCGCGTCCAGCCGCTGCTGCGCGAGCGAGCGGTCGCGGCGCGGCTCGAGCAGCCAGCACTTGAGCATGCGGCTGCCCATGCCCGTCATGCACGTGTCCATCAGCGAGAACAGCGTCGGCGAGTCTTCGCCGCGCAGCGTCTGCAGCAGCTCCAGGTTGCGGCGGGTCGCGATCGGCAGCTCGATCAGTTCGTCGTCGCGCTGCACCTGCAGGCTGTGCACGTGCGTCAGCGCGCGGCCCTGCGTGTGTTCCGCATAAGCGAGCAGGGCGGCCGCCGCGGCGTGGGCCTGCTCCATCGCGTCCGCACCCCAGGCGGTCAGGGTCGCGGAGTTGAGCTGCTCGAGCAGCTTGCGCAGTCCCAGGCCGGCGTCGAATTGCCACTCCGGCCTCTGCGCCAGCGACAGCGACGTGGAAAAGCGCAGCGCCTGGATCCGCTTGTCGAAGGCGGGCGTGACGTCGGCGCTGTACAGCACCTCGTTCGGCGCGATCCGGGCGATCCAGGTTTCGAGTTCGTCGGCGGCGCATTCGGCCAGCTGCAGCGCGCCCTGCGTCACGCTAAGCCACGCCAGGCCGAGGCGATGGCGCGCGCCCTGGTGCACCGCCAGCAGCACGGCCTCGCTCTTGTCGTTCAGGAGTTCGGTGTCGGTCAGCGTGCCGGGCGTGACAACGCGGATCACCTTGCGTTCCACCGGGCCCTTGCTCGCGCCGACCTCGCCGACCTGCTCGCAGATCGCCACCGATTCGCCGAGCTTGATCAGCCGCGCCAGGTAGTTGTCGACCGAGTGGAAGGGCACGCCGGCCATCACGACCGGCTCGCCCGCGGAGTTGCCCCGCCGCGTCAGCGTGATGTCAAGCAGGCGCGCGGCCTTCTCGGCGTCGGTATAGAACAGCTCGTAGAAGTCGCCCATGCGGTAGAACACCAACGTGTCCGGATGGTCGGCCTTGATGGCGAGGTACTGCGCCATCATCGGCGTGTGTTCGGCGCGCGCGGCGGGATCTGCCATGGGCTTGTTCATTGGGGCAGATTATCCGTGCGACGGCGCCTGCAGGCCGCGACTGCTCCCGGGCGGAGCGCTCGGGGATAATCGCGGCCGGGCCCGCCGGTCCGACCACGACGACCAGGAGACGAGGCCGCATGACAGCGCCGCAAACAACGATTCCGGTGGAAGGAACCGCGGCGCCAGGCCGCGTGGAGCTGCTTCGGGCCCGCGCCCGCGCCTGGCTGGGCGCGCTCTGGCCGGCGCCGGTGCTGGTGGATTCGAAGCAGCGCCTGCGCGCCGTGCTTGGCGCCTTCGTCGGCATCGCCGTGGCGGGGCTGATCACCCGCTGGACCGGCGGCGCCAACGGCCTCAATCCCTGGCTGATCGCGCCCATCGGCGCCAGTGCCGTCCTGGTGTTCGCCGTGCCGGCCAGCCCGCTGGCCCAGCCCTGGGCCGTGCTGGGGGGCAACACGCTGTCGGCGCTGGTCGGCATCGCCTGCGTGCTGGCGATCCCCGATCCGGCCATCGCCGGCGCAGTCGCCGTGGCCCTGGCGATCGCCGTGATGTTCCAGCTGCGCTGCCTGCATCCACCGGGCGGCGCGTCGGCGCTGCTGGTGGTCCTCGCCCACACCGGGCAGTTCGAGTTCGCGGCTTTCCCCGTGCTGCTCAATTCCGCGCTGCTGGTGCTGGCGGGGATGGCCTACAACAGCCTGACCGGCCGTCCCTATCCGCACACCCAGGCCGCCCCGGCGCCGGCCGGCCCGCAAAGCGGCTCGCGCTTCAGCGCCGCCGACCTGGACACCGCGCTGGCCCACTACAACCAGGTGGTGGACATCAGCCGCGACGACCTGGAAGCGCTGCTGCACGACGCCGAGTCCGCCGCCTACTGGCGCAACCTGGGCCAGCTGCGATGCTCGGATGTCATGTCGCGCGATCCGGTTTCCGTGCAGTTCGGCTCGCGCCTGGCCGAAGCCTGGGAGCTGATGCGCTCGCGCCGCATCAAGGCGCTGCCGGTGACGGACCGCGCCCGGCGCATCGTCGGCATCGTCACCGTCGCGGACTTCATGCGCGGGGTCGACCTGGACCAGCACGAAGGCATCGCCCAGCGGCTGCGGGCCCTGATGCGCCTGAGCGGGACCACCCACAGCGACCGGCCCGAGGTGGTCGGCCAGATCATGACGCGCAAGGTGCAGGTCGCGAGCGCCGACCGCTTCCTGATCGAGCTGGCGCCGCTGTTCTCCGAGAAGGGCCACCACCACATCCCGATCATCGACGCCGAGCAGCGGCTGGTGGGCATCATCACGCAGTCGGACCTGATCCGGGCCCTGTATCGCGCGGTGCAACCGGGCTGAGCGCGGCGCCTTCCAGTGCGGCGGTTTCCAGCCGCACCCGGGGCAGCGCGTCGGGATACTCGCGCACCAGGAAGGCCAGCAGGCCTTCGCGCACCTTGCACCCGAGATCGAAAGCCGAGCCGGAGGCCTGCGCCGAGAGCAGCGCGCGCACCTTCATCGTCCGCTCGCTGGTGTCCACCACCATCAGGTTGGCGACCCGCTTGTCCCATTCGGGCGCGGCTTCGACCAGCCGCTGCAACTCGGCGCGCAGCGGCTCCATCGGGGTCTTGAAGTCCAGGTACAGGAAGACGCTTTGCAGCAGCTGGGAGCCGGTGCGGGTCCAGTTCTCGAAGGGGTTCTCGATGAACCACTGCAGCGGCACGACCATGCGCCGCTCGTCCCAGAGCTTGAGCACCACGTAGGTGCCGGTGATCTCTTCCACCCGCCCGAACTCGCCCTTGACGATCAGCACGTCGTCCAGCCGCAGCGGCTGCGCCAGCGCCAGCTGCAGGCCGGCGATCAGGTTGCTGAAGACCGGCCGCGCCGCGATGCCGCCGACGATGCCGATCACGCCGGCCGAGGCCAGCAGGCTGGCGCCGAGCTGTCGCGCGCCCGGGAACGTCATCAGCGCCATTGCGGCGCCGGCGATCGTGACCAGCACCATGGCGCTGCGTGCGAACACCTTGGCCTGGGTCTGGATGCGGCGGGCCTGCAGGTTGTCGCTCATGGTGAGCGGATGCCGGGCGATCACGCCGTTCGCCAGGCCGTTGATGACGGCCATCGCCAGCCAGGTCAGGGCCGCGATCAGCAGGACGCCGTTGACGTGCCGCACGGCGCCCATCTGCGGGAGATTGTCGGGAGCCGCCTGCCAGACCAGCTGCAGGGCCAGCAGGGGCACGACCGCGCCGGCCGGCTTCTCCACGGCCATCAGCACGGAGTGGACGATGGGAGTGCGCTCGCTGTGGCGCCGCAGCAGTCCGCCGACGACGTGGTGGAACAGCAGCGCGAAGACGACAGCGGTGAGCGCGACCGCCAGGGTGGCGAGCCAGGGGTTCTCCGCCAGGGTCGCCCGCAACTGCTGCATGAGCCGGCTCAGGGCTGGGCGTCGTCGAGGTCGGCGCCGGGACGCAGGTTGGGCGCCACCAGGGTCTCGGTGCTCTGGCGCAGCGCGGCCTTCTCACCGGCGCTGGCGAACTTGCTGTACTTGTGCAGGATGGCCACCAGCTGGCCGTAGATGCGCGGATTGCCGGCGACGCATTCGCGCTGGTCCATGAAGTTGGATTCGCCGGTGAAGTTGCCGATGAGGCCGCCGGCTTCGGTCACCAGCAGCGAGCCGGCGGCGACATCCCAGGGGGACAGGCCGGTCTCGAAGAAGCCCTCGGTGTAACCCGCGGCGACATAGGCCAGGTCGAGCGCGGCCGCGCCGGGCCGGCGCAGGCCCGCCGTGCGCGACATCACCTCCGCCATCATGCGCAGGTAGTTGTTGAAGTTGTCGCCCGGACGGAAGGGAAAGCCGGTGGAGATCAGGCTTTCCTTGAGCTGGGTGCGCTTGGAAACCCGCAGCCGCCGCTCGTTGAGATAGGCGCCGCGGCCGTTGGTCGCGGTGAACAGGTCGTTGCGGCTCGGGTCGTAGATGACGGCCTGCTCCACCTTGCCGCGCACCGCCAGCGCGATGCTCACGCAGTAGACGGGAAAGCCGTGGATGAAGTTGGTCGTGCCGTCCAGCGGATCGATGATCCAGACGTTCTCGGCGTTCTTGGCGCCGTGGGTGCTGCCCGATTCCTCGGCCAGGATGCCGTGGTCGGGATAGGCGGTGAGCAGGGTTTCGATGATCGCCGCCTCCGCCGCGTGGTCGACCTCGGTGACGAAGTCGTTGACCTGTTTTTGCGAGATCCGGACCGATTCCACGTCGAGCGCAGCGCGGTTGATGATGGCGCCGGCGGCGCGTGCGGCCTTGACGGCCACGTTGAGCATGGGGTGCAGGTTGGGAGACGACATGAATTGTTTTCGATTGGGGGAACAGGAGGGAGCCTGTCCTCAGATCAGCGAGGAGCGGGAAGGCTGCCAGGCGATGCGGGCAGCCACGATAAGCCGATTTTACCGGCCTGTGGGTTGCAGCATGTTTCGGGAGGACAAAGGTTTTCAGTCTTCCTGCAGGCTCAGCGCCGCATTGGCCCGTCCCACCGTGTTGGCCAGGTTGAGGACGACGTGGTGGTCGAAGCGCGAAGCCAGGTCGGGACGCTCCTGCTTCATCCGGTTCCAGTCCTGGTGGCTCAGCACCCGCAGCAGCACCGGCTCCGCCGCGATCACGCTGGCGCCGCGCGGCCGCCCGGAATAGAGCGCGATCTCGCGAACAGCACGGCGACGCACACGCCGGCGATCACCAGGCAGCTCCAGCGGCCGCCGCGGGTCTGGTGGCACATGGTGCTGCGGCCGATCGAGATCACGCAGAGATAGCCGCCCAGGGCGGCGGTGAAGAGCGTCATCGGTCCGTGCAGGCGCAGCGCGGGCTCGAGCCGGTAGTCGCTGCGGTAGGTCAGCTCCAGGCTGCTCAGGGACAGCAGCACCGTCAGCGTGCCGACGAAGGCCACGGCGAGGAACGACGGCAGCAGCCGCAGCAGTTCGAGCGCCATGCCCGAATCGAGCTCGAGCTTCCAGGGCGGCAGCCATTCGAAGCGCCCGAACGGCGGGAAGAACCAGCGGTCCAGACTGCAGGCCGGCGCGTCGGGGCACAGCTGTCGCACGGCCAGGTTGACCAGCAGCGTCGTGAGCAGGACGAACAGCGGGATCCCGGGCGCCGGTCCCAGGCGCTTGTTCATCCAGCGCAGGACGATCACCAGCAGCACGCCGACCGCGAGTTCGGCCCGCCAGGGCTGCTCCAGCAGCGAGGCGATCCCGTGCAGCGGCGGCGTCGTCGATGCGGGGACCGCCGCCAGCCCGATCATCACGCCGGCCAGGACCGAGGTGGTGCCCGATTCCGGGCCGCTGACGAAGGTCGGCTCCTGCGAGAACAGGCCGTACAGGCCGCCGGCGGCCGCCGTGATCAGCGTCGCCGTCATCGCATAAGCCATGTAGGAAGACAGGCGGCCGGAGAACATCAGGGCCGCATACGAAACGGCGAAGATCACCTGGATCAGCCCGAGGATCAGGCCTGAAGACAGCTGCTGCGCCAGCCGTTCGAACTCCTGTTGCGACGGTTTGATCACCTCGAAACCATTCGCTCGAGGCCGCCTCGGCGACCCGCGGGCCAGTTTACAGGGACAATCCAGGCCGTGAAAACCCGCTTCGTCCTGATCGACACCAGCCATGCCGGCAACGTCGGCGCGGCCGCGCGGGCGATGCGGGTGATGGGCTTCGACGACCTGGTGCTGGTGGCGCCGCGCTGGCCCGACGTGCTGGCGCGCGAGGAAACCATCCAGCGCGCGAGCGGCGCGCTCGACGTGCTGCAAAAGGCGCGCATCGTCGCGACGCTGGACGAGGCGCTGGAGGGCATGACCTATCTCTGCGCCACGGCGATGACGCCGCGCGACTTCGGCCCGCCGACGTTCACGCCGCGCGAGCACCTGGGCGCGCTGGCGCAATCGCCGCACAGCGTGGCTTTTCTCTTCGGCTCCGAGCGCTTCGGCATGAGCAACGAAGACGTGTACCGCTGCCACGCCGCGCTGACCATTCCCACCGATCCCGAGTTCGGTTCGCTGAACCTGGGCGCCGCGATCCAGGTGATCGCGTACGAGTGGCGCACGGCGCTGGGGGGATTCGGCTGCGTCCGGGCCGGGCCCGCCGACGCCCCGCTCGCCGATGCAAAGGCCGTGGCCGGCATGCTGCAGCACTGGGAACGCTCGCTGGTGGAGATCGGGTTTCTCGATCCCGGGGCGCCCAAGAAGCTGATGCCGCGCCTGAACCAGCTGTTCAACCGCGCCCGGCTCACGCCCGAGGAAATCCACATCCTGCGCGGGGTGGCCAAAGCCATGGCCGAAGCGGCTTCAAAAGCAAAGCCTTAGACTGGCGCACCACCAAGAACAAGAGCCATGTTCAAGCGCATTCGTTCCGACATCCAGTGCATCCTCGACCGCGATCCCGCGGCGCGCAGCACATGGGAAGTCCTCACCCTGTACCCGGGCCTGCATGCCCTGGTGCTGCACCGGCTCGCCCACTGGTTCTGGTCTCACGGCATGCGCTGGCCGGGCCGCTTCACGTCGCAGCTCTCGCGCTGGCTGACCGGCATCGAGATCCATCCCGGCGCGACCATCGCCGACCGCGTGTTCATCGATCACGGCATGGGCGTCGTCATCGGCGAGACCGCCGTCGTCGTCGAAGGCTGCACGATCTACCAGGGCGTGACCCAGGGTGGCACCTCGCTGACCAAGGGCTCCAAGCGCCATCCGACGCTGGGCCGCAACGTCGTGGTCGGCGCCGGCGCCAAGGTGCTGGGCGGCTTCGAGGTCGGCGACAACGCGGCGATCGGCTCGAACGCGGTGGTGACCAAGCCGGTGCCCGCAGGCGCGACGGCGGTCGGAATTCCGGCCCGCATCATCCAGGCCGAGGACAGCCTGCGCCGCGAGCAGGTCGCCAACCAGATGGGTTTCTCCGCCTACGGGATCACGCAGAACGACGATCCGCTGTCGCAGGCGATGAAGGGCCTGATCGACAATGCGTCGCTGCAGGAGCACCAGATCGCGCTGCTGTGGCGCGCGATCGAAAAGGTCTCTGCCTCCAGGCAGGGCGTGGACTGCGTCCCCGACGATGCCGCCCGCACCGAGTGCTTCGAGGCCGAGAAGCTGACGCAGCTGGTCGGCAAGTAACTTACTTCCTGATCGCCGTCTTCGGCCGGAAGGCCTTGCAGACCGCGTCGTCGGTCTCGAGATACGGACCGCCGATCAGGTCGATGCAATAGGGCACGGCGGCGAAGATGCCGGGCACCAGCTGCTTGCCATCGGCGTCCTTCAATCCTTCCAGCGTTTCCTGGATCGCCTTGGGCTGGCCGGGCAGGTTGACGATCAGGCTCTTGTCCCGGATCACCGCGACCTGCCGCGACAGGATGGCTGTGGGCACGAACTTCAGGCTGACCTGCCGCATCTGTTCGCCGAAGCCGGGCATCTCCTTGTGCGCGATGGCCAGCGTCGCCTCCGGCGTGACGTCGCGCACCGCCGGGCCGGTGCCGCCGGTGGTGAGCACCAGCGAGCAGCCGGCATCCACCAGTTCGACGAGCGTGGCGCTGATGCGCTCCCGTTCGTCGGGGATCAGGCGCTCCTGGAACGTGACCGGGTTCTTCAGCGCGCGTCCCAGCCAGTCCTTCAGCGCGGGCAGGCCCTTGTCTTCGTAGACACCGGTGGAGGCGCGGTCGCTGATCGAGACGATGCCGATGGTGACGCTGTCGGGGCTCATGCTTGGTCTGCCTTCGCAAGTTGCTCGCGCACCAGCTGGAACAGTTCGCGCCAGGCGCGGCTGTGGCGCGGCGCCTTGCCTTCGCGCTC
>JAQGNJ010000024.1 GCA_028291885.1 Ramlibacter sp.
GCCTGCTGGCGCGCCAGCAGGAGATCGAGAACCTCGAAAAGCAGTTGCGCGCGCAGGCGCTGATCAACGAAGAAGCGCGCTCGGCCCTGGTGCGGGCCGAAGCGGCTTACACCGACGCCTCGCAGCGGCTCGTCGTCGCCCGGCGCGAGGCGGCGGAAACCCGCAGCAAGGCGCATGAACTGCAGGTCGAGACGCTGCGCCTGACGCAGCTGGCCGAGCAGACCCGGGCCCGCGGCGAGCAGATCGCGGCCGACCTGGCCGAAGTCGATGCGCATCTGGAGGAACTGCAGGAGCGCCGTGTCACCGCCGAAGGCCGCTTCGAGGAGCTGGACATGCAGCTGGCGGACAGCCAGGAGCGGCACGCGCAGCTCGACGAGCGCGTGATCGAGGCCGAGCGCAAGCTGGCGGAAAGCCGCGAGCAGCAGCGCAGCCTCGAGCGCCAGGCCCAGGAGGCGCAGTTTTCCCAGCGCTCGCTGGAAGCGCGTCGCGGCGAGCTGCAGCGGGCCATCGCGACGGCCGACCAGCAGTCCGAGACCATCGCCGTCGAAGAAGCCAGGGCGCGCGAAGAACTCGCGCGCCTGACCGACGCCGCGGCCCAGGCCGGCCTGCAGAGCGCCCTGGCCCTGAAGCTGGAGCGCGAGCAGGCGCTGGGCGCAAAACGCAGTGAATACGACGACCTGACGGCCAAGCTGCGGGCCAGCGACGAGCGCCGCCTGCAGCTGGAACGCGAACTCGATCCGCTGCGCCAGCGCATCACGGATTTCCAGCTCAAGGAGCAGGCCGCGCGCCTGGGCCTGGAGCAATACACGCAGCTGCTGGCCGACGCGCAGGCCGACCTGGAAGCGGTCGCCAAGTCGATCGAGGACGGCAACGTCAGGCTGGCGGGCCTGCAGGGCGAGATCGACCGGCTGCACCGCGAGATCGCGTCGCTCGGCGCCGTGAACCTGGCTGCGCTGGAGGAACTGACGACGGCGCGCGAGCGCAAGCAGTTCCTGGACGCGCAGTCGGCCGACCTGAACGAGGCGATGGCGACGCTGGACGACGCGATCCGCAAGATCGACGGCGAAACGCGCGAGCTGCTGGCCGGCACCTTCAACACCGTCAACGAGCACTTCGGCCGCATGTTCCCCGAGCTGTTCGGCGGCGGCAACGCCAGGCTGGTGATGACGGGCGAGGAGATCCTCGACGCCGGCGTGCAGGTGCTGGCGCAGCCGCCCGGCAAGAAGAACCAGACCATCCACCTGCTGTCCGGCGGCGAGAAGGCGCTGACGGCGATCGCTCTGGTGTTCGCGATCTTCCAGCTGAATCCGGCTCCGTTCTGCCTGCTGGACGAGGTCGACGCGCCGCTGGACGACGCCAACACCGAGCGCTACGCCAAGCTGGTGACCAGCATGAGCAGGGGAACGCAGTTCCTCTTCATCAGCCACAACAAGATCGCGATGGAAATGGCGGAGCAATTGATCGACGTCACCATGCAGGAGCAGGGCGTCTCGCGCATCGTCGCCGTGGACATGGATTCCGCCGTCTCGATGGCCGAGGCCGCATGAACGCGTTTCCGCTAAGCAGCTTCACCCTCGGCCTCGCGATCATCGGCGGCCTGCTTCTCGCGGCGCTGATCGCCTGGAACGCGTGGACCTCGCGCCGCAACACGCCGCGCCAGGCGCAGCCTCCCGCGCCTGTACCCGCCGGGGCCGCGGGCGGGGCCGGGGAGCGCAACGAGCCGGTGTTCGACACCGATCCCGTGCCGCTGCCATTGCCGGAGAAAAAGCCCGGCCTCGACGCGCTGATCGACGTGATCGCGCCGATCGTGCTGGAAGCGCCCCCCGTGTCCGGCGAAGCGGCGCTGGCCGCCATGCCGACCACGCGCCGCGCCGGCAGCAAGCCGTTCGCGATCGAAGGCCTGAACGAGGCCAGCGGCCATTGGGAGCTGCCCCATGCCGGCCAGCGTTACAGCGCTTTCCAGGCCGGCGTGCAGCTGGCCAACCGCACGGGCGCGCTCAACGAGATCGAATATTCCGAGTTCGTGATGAAGGCGCAGGCGTTCGCCGACGCCATCAACGGCTCGCCGGAATTCCCCGAGATGCTGCACGAGGTGGCGCGGGCGCGCGAGCTGGACCAGTTCGCCGGCGACCACGACGCCCAGCTCGGATTCACGCTGCGGGCGCGCAACGCCGCCTGGAGCCCCGGCTACGTGCAGCAGAACGCGGCGCGGCTGGGGTTCGTCTCCGGCGTCATCCCGGGCCGGATGGTGCTGCCGGCGCAGGCGCAGGGCATGCCTCCGGTGCTGGGCCTGACCTTCGACACCCAGGCGGCGCTGGCCGAGGATCCGGCCCTGTCGGCGATCCGCGACCTCACGCTCAGCCTCGACGTGCCCCAGGTGGACCGAAGCGAGAGGCCGTTCGTGCGCATGCGCGAATGCGCGATCGCGCTGGCCACCGCGATGGACGGCATGCTGATCGACGACAACGGCCAGGTGATCCGGCCCGAGTCGCTGGACGGCATCGGCGCCGACCTCGAGCAGCTGTACGACACGCTCGACGGCCGCGACCTGTCGGCCGGTTCGGTGCTGGCGCGCCGCCTGTTTTCCTGAAGGAACGCGCGATGGCAACGCCGGCTTCCGTCCAGGAGCGCGTGCAAGCGCTGCGCGAGCTGCTGCACCACCACGCCCACCGCTACTACGTGCTCGACGCGCCGGAGATCCCGGACGCCGAGTACGACAAGCTGTTCCGCGAGCTGCAGCAGCTCGAGGAAAAGCATCCCGCGCTCGCATCGCCCGATTCGCCGACCCGCCGCGTCGGCGGCAGGACGCTGGACGGCTTCACGAAGGTGCGGCACAAGGTGCCGATGCTGTCGATCCGCACCGAGACCGACACCGAGCCCTCGGGCGCGCAGAACTTCGACGCGAGGGTGCGGCGCGAGCTCGGGCTGGCCGAATCCGATCCGCCGGTGGAGTACGTCGCGGAACTGAAATTCGACGGCCTGGCCCTGAACCTGCGCTACGAAGACGGCGTGCTGGTCCAGGCCGCGACGCGCGGCGACGGCGAGGTCGGCGAGGAGGTGACGCAGAACATCCGCCAGATCGGGCAGATCCCGCTGCGGCTGAACCCTCACCCTGGCCCTCTCCCAGAGGGAGAGGGTGAGAACGGCCCCCTCTCCCGCGGGCGGGAGAGGGCGGGGGTGAGGGTTCCGCCGGTGCTCGAAGTCCGGGGCGAGGTCTACATGCGGCGCGACGACTTCGAGGCGCTCAACGACAAGCAGCGCGAGAAGATCGCCAGGGGCGCGAAGAACGAGAAGACCTTCGTCAATCCGCGCAACGCCGCCGCCGGGGCCGTGCGCCAGCTCGACCCGTCGATCGCGCGCCAGCGGCCGCTCAGCTTCTTCGCCTACGGCTGGGGCGAGCTGTCCCCGCCACAAGAGGGCGGCCCGCAATTCGACACCCATTACCAGGCGCTGCAGACGCTGCGCTCCTGGGGTTTTCCGGTGCATCAGGACACCTCGCAGGTGACCGGGGCCGGGGAACTGGTCGCGTTCTACGAGCGCATCGGCGAACTGCGAGACCAGCTGCCGTTCGACATCGACGGCGTGGTCTACAAGGTCAACAGCATCGCGCTGCAGAAGCAGCTGGGTTTCGTCACCCGCGAGCCGCGCTGGGCCGTCGCCCACAAGTACCCCGCGCAGGAGCAGCTGACGACGGTGGAATCGATCTACGTCCAGGTCGGACGCACCGGCAAGCTCACGCCCGTGGCTCGGCTGGTGCCGGTGTTCGTCGGCGGTGTCACGGTCACCAACGCCACGCTGCACAACGAGGACGAGGTCCATCGCAAGGACGTGCGGGTCGGCGACACGGTGATCGTGCGGCGGGCGGGCGACGTGATCCCCGAGGTCGTCGCGGTGGTTCCCGACAGGCGCGTCGACGGTGCGCCGGTTTTCTCCATGCCGCGCCAGTGCCCGGTCTGCGGCTCCGAAGCCGTGCGCGAAGAAGGCGAGGCCGACTATCGCTGCACCGGCGGCCTGTTCTGCGCCGCCCAGCGCAAGGAGGCGATCCTGCATTTCGCGCAGCGCCGGGCGATGGACATCGAGGGCCTGGGCGACAAGCTGGTCGACCAGATGGTCGAGGCCGGCGTGATCCGCACCCTGCCCGATCTCTACAAGCTGGGTCTCGCCACGCTGTCGGCCCTGGAGCGGATGGCCGACAAGTCGGCGCAGAACGTGCTCGCGGCGCTGGAGAAATCCAAGCAGGCGACGCTGCCGCGCTTCCTCTTCGGCCTGGGCATCCGCCACGTCGGCGAAGCGACGGCCCGCGACCTGGCGCGCCACTTCGGCAAGCTCGACGCGATCATGGACGCGAGCGTCGAGCAGCTGCTCGAGGTGCCCGACGTCGGTCCCGTGGTGGCCGAGAGCATCCACACGTTCTTCGCGCAGCAGCACAACCGCGAGGTCGTCGAGCAGTTGCGCGCATGTGGCGTGACCTGGCCCGAGGGCGAGCCGCAGGCGCGCGCGCCCAAGCCGCTGGCGGGCAAGACCGTGGTGCTGACCGGCACGTTGCCGACATTGAGCCGGGACGAAGCCAAGGACCTGCTCGAAGCCGCCGGCGCCAAGGTGGCGGGCTCCGTCAGCAAGAAGACCGACTACGTCGTCGCCGGCGCGGAAGCTGGAAGCAAGCTGGAAAAGGCGCAGCAGCTGGGCGTGGCCGTGCTCGACGAACAAGGCCTGCGCGACCTGCTGGCCGGCGCCCTGGCTAGGGCCTGAACAGGCCCTAATCCGGCAGCCGCTCCGGCCGGCGCCACAGCCAGGCCAGGACGATCCCCATGCAGCCGATCGCGGCCCACGCGAGCCAATGGGAGTGGAACAGCCAGAGCATGCTGGCGGCGCTGCATCCCGTCAGCACCGTCGCCAGCCACTTGGCGCCGCGGCGGACCACGCCCCCGGCGCGCCAGTCGAGGATCAAGGGTCCGAGCCGCGGATGGCGCTCCAGCCACCGCGCCAGCCGGGGCGAGCTGCGCGCCGCCGCCCAGGCCGCCAGCAGGACGAAAGGAACCGTCGGGATCAGCGGCAGGAACAGGCCGATCAGCGCCAGCGCGAGGCTGAGCAGGGCCAGCGCAAGCAGGGCCCAGCGCAGCGCCAGCGGCAGGTGGGCAGCGCCCACCGTGGCCGCATTCGAAGCCGATTTTTCCGTCATCGCCCCATTGTGCTTTGGCGGGCTATCCTTGCGGCATGACTGTCCGCGAAATCCTGAAGATGGGTGACGAACGCTTGCTGCGAGTTGCCAAGCCCGTGCCCGAGTTCGACACCGACGACGTGCACCTGCTGGTGTCCGACATGTTCGACACCATGCGAGCGGCCAACGGCGCCGGCCTGGCGGCGCCGCAGATCGGCGTCGACCTGCAGCTGGTGATCTTCGGCACCGACGCGCCGAATCCGCGCTATCCCGACGCGCCGGCCGTGCCGCGCACGGTGCTGCTCAACCCCGTGATCACGCCCATCGGGCAGGCCGAGGAACACGACTGGGAGGGCTGCCTCTCCGTGCCCGGCATGCGCGGCGTCGTGCCGCGCTGGGCGAAGATCCGCTACCAGGGCTTGGACCAGTACGGCGACCCGATCGACCGCACTGTCGAGGGCTTCCATGCCCGCGTCGTGCAGCACGAGTGCGACCACCTGGTCGGCAAGCTCTATCCGATGCGCGTGCGCGACTTCAGCAAGTTCGGCTTCACCGAGGTGCTGTTCCCGGGACTCGACGCGCCGGCCGACGACTGAAAAAGCGGACATCCGGACGCAGAGCGGGCTTGCTTGCGCGACCTGCGCGACCTGCGCGAAACCTCAGCGGCCGCTGCGTCCTGGTCGCTTTTTTCAGGAAGCCAGCGCCTGGAGAAGCTCCGTTTCGATCTCGATCTGCTGCTTGTTGTGCTGCAGCTCGGGGCCGTCGATGAGGAAGGTGTCCTCGACCCGCTCCCCGAGCGTCGAGACCTTGGCGAGCTGCAGGTTGATGTTGTGCCGGGCGAGCACGCGGGCCACGGAATACAGCAGGCCGACGCGGTCGCTGGCGGAGATGCTGAGCAGCCAGCGCTGGGCCTTGTCGTCGGGTTGCAGGTCCACCCGCGGCGCCACCGGGAAGCTCTTGACCCGGCGCGACACCCGGCCGCGGCTCGGCGGGGGCAGGGGACCGGCCTGGACCAGCGTCTGGCACAGGTCCGACTCCACCATGCTGATCAGCTCGCGGTTGTGCTCGGGCAGCATCGAGCTCACGACCTGGAAAGTGTCCAGCGCATAGTTGCTGCTGGTGGTATGGACCTTGGCATCCAGGATGCTGAAGCCCGCGCCCTCGAAATAGCCGCAGATGCGCGCGAACAGGTCCGGCTGGTCCGGCGTGTAGACCAGCACCTGCAGGCCTTCGCCCACCGGCGACAGGCGGGCCCGCACGATGGTCTTGCCCTGGCCCACGTAGCGCGACACGTGGCGCGTGTGCCAGGCGATCTCGCCGGCGTCGTGGCGCATGAAGTACCCGACGTCGAGCCCGTCCCAGAGCTTCTTGTGCGCTTCGAACGGCAGGGCGTTGAGCGCGAGCTGCACCAGCGCCTCGCGCTTGCGGGCCTCGATCTCGGCCGCCGGATCGGGCGCGCGCCCGCCCATCATGCGCAGGGTCGAGCGGTACAGGTCCTCCAGCAGCTTGCCCTTCCAGTTGTTCCAGACTTTCGGGCTGGTGCCGCGGATGTCGGCGACGGTGAGCAGGTACAGTGCCGTCAGGCAGCGCTCGTTGCCCACCCGCTTGGCGAAGGCGGCGATCACGTCGGGATTGCTCAGGTCTTCCTTCTGCGCGATCCGGCTCATGGCGAGGTGCTCGCGCACCAGGAATTCGACCAGCCTGCAGTCCGCGGGATCGATATCGTGCTGGCGGCAGAACTGCTTCACGTCGCGCGCACCCAGCTCCGAATGGTCGCCGCCGCGGCCCTTGGCGATGTCGTGGTACAGCGCGGCGACGTACAGGATCCAGGGCTTGTCCCAGCCGGCGGCCAGCTGCGAGCAGAACGGGTATTCGTGGGCGTGCTCGGGGATGAAGAAGCGGCGCACGTTGCGCAGCACCATCAGGATGTGCTGGTCCACCGTGTAGACGTGGAACAGGTCGTGCTGCATCTGGCCGACGATGCGGCGGAAGGCCCACAGGTAGCGGCCCAGCACCGAGGTCTGGTTCATCAGCCGCATGGCGTGCGTGATGCCCGAGGGCTGCAGCAGCATCGCCTTGAACGTGGCGTGGTTCACCGGATCGTCGCGGAACCTGGCGTCCATCACCGTGCGGGCGCCGTACAGCGCGCGCAGCGTGCGGGCCGACAAGCCCCGGACCCCGCGCGTGGTCTGGTAGATCAGGAAGGTCTCGAGGATCGCGTGCGGGTTCTTCAGGTACAGGTCGTCGCCGGCGACCTCGATCATCCCGCCCTTGTTGAAGAAGCGTTCGTTGATCGGTTCCGGCGGATTGTTGTCCGGGTTCAGCCGCTCCTCGATGTTGAGCAGCAGGATCTGGTTCAGCTGGGTCACGGCCTTGGCCGCCCAGTAGTAGCGCTTCATCAGCGCCTCGCTGGCGCGCGACATCGCGCGGCCGGTCGTGGGATTGGTGCGGGCCTGGAAGCCGAAGGATTCGGCGACGGCGGTCTGCAGGTCGAACACGAGCCGGTCCTCGCGGCGCTGCGCCATCAGGTGCAGGCGGGCCCGGATCAGGCTGAGCAGGGCTTCGTTGCGCTTGATCTGCCGCACTTCGAACTGCGTTGCCAGGCCCGAGCGCGCCAGCTCGTCCCAGCTCTTGCCGAAGCCCGCCGCCTTCGCCACCCACAGGATCACCTGCAGGTCGCGCAGGCCGCCGGGCGATTCCTTGCAGTTCGGCTCCAGCGAATACGGCGTGTTCTCGAACTTGTTGTGGCGCTGGCGCATCTCCAGCGTCTTGGCCACGAAGAAGGCGCGCGGGTCCATCGAGGCCTGGAAGCGGTGCTCGAACTGCGCGTAGAGCTTGCGGTCGCCGGTGACCAGGCGCGATTCGAGCAGCGAGGTCTGGACGGTCACGTCCTTGTCGGCCTGCGTCACGCATTCGGAGACGGTCCGCACGCTGGAGCCGATCTCGATGCCGGTGTCCCAGCACTTGCCGATGAAATCCTCGACGCAGCGTTTCAGCTCGGGGTCCTGCTCCAACGAGGCGCCGTCCGGCATCAGCACCACGACGTCGACGTCGGAGTAGGGAAAGAGCTCGGCGCGGCCGTAGCCGCCGACCGCCATCAGGGCGAACTCCTTGGGCATCCGGGCTCGCGCCCACAGTTGCCGCAGCGTCTCGTCGGCGTTGCGGGCCAGGCCGTGCAGCAGCTTGCGGATGCCGCGCACCGAGGTGCCCTCGGCCTGCATGGTGGCCAGCAGCCGGGTCTTGCCGGCCCGGTAGTCGTCGCGCAAGGCCTGGAGCTCTGGCATCTGGCTGGCGCTCCGAACCGGATCAGGCGTTCACGAACGGCGGCGGCGCAGGGCTGCCGGCGGACAGGGTGAGCACCTCGTGGCCGGTCTCGGTGACCAGGACCGTGTGCTCCCACTGCGCGGACAGCGAATGGTCCTTGGTGACGATGGTCCAGCCGTCGTTGCCGAATTCCTTCACGTCCTTGCGGCCGAGGTTGATCATCGGCTCGATGGTGAAGGTCATGCCGGGCTTGAGTTCCTCCAGCGTGCCGGGCTTGCCGTAGTGCAGCACCTGCGGCTCCTCGTGGAAGTTGCGGCCGATGCCGTGGCCGCAGAATTCGCGCACCACCGAAAAGCCGTTCTTTTCGGCGAACTGCTGGATCGCGAAGCCGATGTCGCCCAGGTGGACGCCGGGCCTGACCCGCGTGATCCCGTGCCACATCGCCTCATAGGTCATGGTCACGAGGCGCTTGGCGGCGATCGAGACCTCGCCGACCATGAACATGCGGCTGGTGTCGCCGTACCAGCCGTCCTTGATCACCGTGACGTCGACGTTGACGATGTCGCCCTTCTTGAGCGGCTTGTCGTTGGGAATGCCGTGGCAGACCACGTGGTTCACCGACGTGCACAGCGAGGCGGGGTAGGGCGGATAGCCGGAAGGCTGGTAGCCCAGCGTGGCGGAGATCGAGCCCTGCTTGTGCATGCATTCCGCCGCCAGACGGTCGATCTCCTTGGTGGTGATGCCGGGCTTGATGTGCGGCGTCAGGTAGTCCAGCACTTCGGAAGCAAGCCGGCAGGCCGTCCGCATGCCCTGGACCCCGGCCTCGTCTTTGTACGTGATGCTCATGGCTCCAATTATCCCAGAGGCGACACGGCGCAATGGCCTGGCGCGAAGAACCCCTGCCTGCCACCGGCGCGCCGGTGCGGCCATGCTGGACGGTGGAAGCGGGGAATCGAGCTGCTGCTCTCCACGGTGGCCGGACCCTGGTGCAGGAACACGGCGGCCGGGTGGAGATCGCCAGCAAGCCGGGCCTCGGCACCACGCTCACCGTCGTCCTGGCTTGCCACTAAGCGGCGGCCGGGCCGGCTGCCACCGCTAAAATGCTGGGTTGACACGGCGTGCCCCAGTCAGCGGCGCGCCGCCCCCGATCCCCGACCCACCAGGCTACACAGTGACCCTGCACATCACCGAGTTCGAGGGCGGCAATGCCCTCGGCGAGTTCCGAGTCCAGCAACTGCTCCCCCGCCTCGCCGAGATCAGCGACCGCATCACCGGCCTGGGCGCCCGCTTCGTCCACCTGGTGGCGACGCGCCAGCCGCCCGGCGCGGACGACGCCGGCCGCCTGGCCTCGCTGCTGACTTACGGCGAGCCGTACCGGGGCGTGGCCCAGGGCCCGCTGATCGTCGTCGCGCCGCGCTTGGGCACCATCTCGCCGTGGGCTTCCAAGGCCACGGACATCGCGCACAACTGCGGCATCGCGCTGGAGCGCGTCGAGCGGATCACCGAGTTCCGGCTGGTGCTCAAGACAGGGCCGTTTTCCCGCGGCGAGCTGGACGCCGGGCAGATGCAGGCGGTCGCCGCGTTGCTGCACGACCGCATGACAGAAAGCGCGATGTTCTCGCGCCAGGACGCTGGCGGCCTGTTCGCCGAGTTGCCGCCCGCGACCCTGGAGCAGGTCGACGTGCTGGCCGGCGGACGCGCGGCGCTGGAGACGGCGAACGTGCAGTTCGGCCTGGCGCTGGCGGACGACGAGATCGATTACCTGGTCGATGCCTTCGGGCAGCTCGGGCGCAACCCGACCGACGTCGAGCTGATGATGTTCGCGCAGGCCAACAGCGAGCACTGCCGGCACAAGATCTTCAACGCCAGCTTCACGATCGACGGCGTGCCGCAGGAGCGCAGCATGTTCGCGATGATCCGCAACACGCACCAGCTGGCGCCGCAGCACACGGTGATCGCGTACGCGGACAACGCGTCGGTGATGCAAGGCCACGACATCGAGCGCTTCGCGGCCAGCGCCGGGGCGGGCGACGCCGGCCTTGCGAGCTACCGCAAGGACCGGGCCCTGCACCATGTGCTGATGAAGGTGGAGACGCACAACCATCCGACGGCGATCTCGCCTTTTCCCGGCGCATCCACCGGCGCGGGCGGCGAGATCCGCGACGAGGGCGCGACCGGCCGCGGCTCCAGGCCCAAGGCCGGCCTGACCGGCTTCACGGTGTCGAAACTCTGGGGCGGCTGGTCGGACCAGGCGGGCGGCAAGCCCGGCCACATCGCCAGTCCGCTGCAGATCATGGTCGAGGCGCCGCTGGGCGGCGCCGCCTTCAACAACGAATTCGGCCGGCCCAACCTGCTGGGCTATTTCCGCGAGTACGAGCAGCAGGTCGATTCCAGCGCGGACAGCGTCGCCCGCGGCTACCACAAGCCGATCATGATCGCCGGCGGGCTGGGCTCCATCGAGGCCGGCCAGACGAAGAAGATCGCTTTCCCGGCCGGCAGCCTGCTGATCCAGCTGGGCGGCCCCGGCATGCGCATCGGCATGGGCGGCAGCGCCGCCAGTTCGATGGCGACCGGCGCCAACGCCGCGGAGCTGGATTTCGATTCGGTGCAGCGCGGCAATCCGGAGATCGAGCGCCGGGCGCAGGAAGTGATCAACCAGTGCTTCGCGCGAGGCGACGCCAATCCGATCCTGGCGATCCACGACGTCGGCGCCGGCGGCCTGTCGAACGCCTTCCCCGAGCTGACCAACGACGCCGGCCGCGGCGCGCGCTTCGACCTGCGCAAGGTGCCGGTCCTCGAGTCCGGCATGGCGCCCAAGGAGATCTGGTGCAACGAAAGCCAGGAGCGCTACGTGCTGGCGATCGCGCCCGGGTCGCTGCCGCGGTTCCAGGCGTTCTGCGAGCGCGAGAGGTGCCCGTTTGCGGTGGTCGGCGTGGCGACCGAGGAGCGGCAGCTGGTGGTCTCGGACCCGGACGCCACCGCGAGCACTTCGACAAGCCCGGTGCGAGCGGACCCGGTGAACATGCCGATGGACGTGCTGCTCGGCAAGCCGCCGAAGATGCACCGCGACGTGAAGACGATCGCGCGCCAATTCAAGCCGGTGGACCTCGGCGGCGTGAAGCTGCAGGACGCGGCGATCCAGGTGCTCGCGCATCCGACCGTCGCTTCCAAGCGCTTCCTGGTCACCATCGGCGACCGCACCGTGGGCGGCATGACCCATCGCGACCAGATGGTCGGCCCCTGGCAGGTGCCGGTGGCCGACTGCGCCGTGACGCTGGCCGACTACCAGGGCTTCGCCGGCGAGGCGATGAGCATGGGCGAGCGCACGCCGCTGGCGGCGGTCGACGCGCCGGCGTCCGGCCGCATGGCGGTGGCGGAGGCCATCACCAACCTGCTGGCGGCGCCGATCGAGCTGCCCCGGGTCAAGCTGTCGGCCAACTGGATGGCGGCCTGCGGCGAACCCGGCGAAGACGCGGCGCTCTACGAAACCGTGCGGGCCGTCGGCATGGAGCTGTGCCCGGCGCTGGGGATTTCCATCCCGGTCGGCAAGGACAGCCTGTCGATGCGCACGCAGTGGAATGAAGCGGGCGAGCACAAGAAAGTGACCTCGCCGGTGAGCCTGATCGTCACCGCTTTCGCGACCCTGGCGGACGTGCGCAGCACGCTCACGCCGCAGCTCGATGCGCAGGAGGCCGACACCACGCTGTTGCTGGTCGACCTGGGCAAGGGCAGGAACCGCATGGGCGGCAGCATCCTGGCGCAGACGCTGGGCCAGGTCGGCGACAGCGTGCCCGACCTGGACGATCCGCGGGACCTGGTGAAGCTGGTCGACGCGGTCAATGCGCTGCGCAGCCGCGGCCAGATCCTGGCGTACCACGACCGCAGCGACGGCGGCCTGTTCGCGACCGTGTGCGAGATGGCGTTCGCGGGCAAGGTGGGCGTCGCGCTGAACGTCGACCTGCTGGTCACGGAGGGCGACGGCATCTCCGACAGCCGCGCCGACTTCGGCGACGCCAAGAACTGGGCGGCGCAGGTCGGCCCGCGGCGCGACGAACTGACGCTCAAGGCGCTGTTCAACGAGGAACTGGGCGTCGTGCTGCAGGTTCGCACCGCCGACCGCGACGCCGTGATGCAGACGCTGCGCGAGCACGGCCTGAGCAAGCACAGCCACATCGTCGGCAAGACCCGGCCGCAGGCGTCGGCCATCGACGTCGGCAAGGGCGAGGTCCAGGTCTGGCGCGACACCAAGGCGGTGTTCAGCGCCGGGCTGCGGGACCTGCACCAGGTCTGGGACAGCGTGAGCTGGAAGATCTGCCGCCTGCGCGACAACCCCGCCGGCGCCGACGCCGAGCATGCCGCCGCCGGCGATCCCGCCGACCCGGGCCTGCACATCTTCCTGCCTTCTTCACTCCCTCTCCCCCCGGGAGAGGGCAGGGGTGAGGGCTCTTTCCCCGCCCTCAATCTCTCCCGCCCCAAGGTCGCCATCCTGCGCGAGCAAGGCGTCAACTCGCATGTCGAGATGGCCTACGCCTTCAACGAGGCGGGCTTCGAGGCGATCGACGTCCACATGACGGACCTGCAGAACGGCCGCGTCGACCTGGCCGCTTTCCAGGGCGCGGTCGCCTGCGGCGGATTCAGCTACGGCGACACCCTGGGCGCCGGCATCGGCTGGGCCCGCAGCATCCTGTTCAATCGCAAGCTCGCGGCGCAGTTCCAGGCCTTCTTCGAGCGCAAGGACACCTTCACGCTGGGCGTGTGCAACGGCTGCCAGATGCTGGCCGAACTCGCCGACATCATCCCCGGCGCGCAGGCCTGGCCGCGCTTCACGACCAACCGCAGCGAGCGCTACGAAGCGCGGCTGTCGCAGGTGGAGGTGCTCGAATCGCCGAGCCTGTTCTTCGCCGGCATGGCGGGCCTGCGGATGCCGATCGCGGTCGCGCACGGCGAGGGTTTCGCCAACTTCGCCAACCGCGGCGACCAAGGCAAGGTGCTCGCAGCCATGCGCTTCACCGACCACCATGGCCGGCCGACCGAGCAGTACCCGCTGAACCCGAACGGCAGCCCCGGCGGGCTGACGGCCGTCACCACGGCCGACGGCCGCTTCACGGCGATCATGCCGCACGCCGAACGCGTCTTTCGCAACGCCCAGCTCTCCTGGACGGCGGGCGACAAGAGCGCCTTCAGCCCGTGGATGCAGATCTGGCGCAATGCGCGGCGCTGGGTGGGATAGGCCCGCCGATTACGCCGGCTCGCCGGGAGCCTGCGGCTCTTGCGGCGGCTTGACCAGCAGCACGGGGACCGGCGAGTCGTGCATCAGCGACTGCGTCACCGAACCCTGGAGCACGCTGAGCAGGGCGCCCGTGCCGCGGGTTCCCATGATCACCATGTCGCAGCCGTGCTCCTCGATCAGGTCGACGACGGCATGGGCGGGATCGCCGGACACGACCTCGGTCTCGCAGGCGATGCCGGCCTCGCGCAGCAGCGCCACGGCCGGCTGCAGCGCGTCCTCGCCGGCCGCCCGGCTGCCTTGCGCCCGGACGTCAGGATCGGGCCAGGTGACGACTTCGTAGAGGCTGTCCGGCTCCTGCACGTTCACGAGCAGGAAGCTGGCCTGCAGGCCTTCCCGCACCAGGCGCAGCGCGAAGCGCACCTCGTGCAGCGAGAGCTCGGAACCGTCGATGGGCAGCAGGATCTTCATGGTGTGGTCCCTGGCCGGCCCGCCATCAGAACTCGACCTTCTGCCCGGGATCGACGACCAGCATGCGCGCCGTGCCCGCGGCGGTTCCCAGTGCGGCGTTGAATTCCGCCGGGGTGCCCGCCATCTGCGGCGACGCGCCGTAGTGGATCGGCAGGGCGAAGCGCGGCTTGATCATGTCGCGCACGGCCATCGCGGCCTCGCGCGCGTTCATCGTGAAGTGGCCGCCGATCGGGACCAGCACCAGGTCCGGCCGGTACATGTCGCCGATCAGGCGCATGTCGCCGAAGACGGCGGTGTCGCCCATGTGCCAGATCTTGAAGCCGTTCTCCATTTCCACGACGAAGCCGATCGGCTCGCCCCCCACGTGCATCTCGTCCTTGTTCGTGGCCGGGTTCTTCCAGGTCAGCTCCGAGGAGTGCTCCGCGTGGACGGCCGTGATCTTCACGCCCGCGGGACCGAAGGGCGTCAGCGGGCCGCCCTTGCCGGAGCGCGGCAGCAGTTCGTTGGGCAGGATCCCCAGCAGCGCAACGCTCTGGCTGAGGCCATACGGACCGTACACCGGCGCCTTGTGCATCTGCGCCAGCGCCGGAGCGTCGCCGAAGTGGTCGAAGTGCGCGTGCGTCACCAGGATCAGGTCCACCTTGCCCAGGGCCGCGAGGTCCTTGAAGGCGGCGGGAGTCTTGGGATTGGTCGTGAGCCAGGGGTCGATCACGATGACCTTGCCGCCGGGGGTCGTGATGCGCGTGGCGGACTGACCGAGCCAAAGGATTTCTGTCTTGCCGGCGGTCTGGGCGCTGGCGGCGGCAGACACGCCGAGCGCCGCGAGCAGCAGCAGGGGCCGGACCAGGGCGAGAGCGGAACGGAACAAGCGCATCGGGAACTCCATGGTTGTTGCAAGGCCAAGGCATTGGAGCGCCGCCGGCGCGCTGCGTCAACCGGGTCTGCGAGCAGGGCCTTGCGCGTCCGCGCGAGTTGCGCCCCTGTGCGCACCGCGAGCTTGCGGCGCCCGCTTCGTACACTTGCCGCGATGCAAGCCCGACGTTTCGACTCCATCGACGCCCTGCGCGGCGCCGCCATCGTCTGGATGACGGTCTTCCACTTCTGCTTCGACCTGGACCATTTCGGCTGGATCCGCGAGGACTTCCCGGGCGACCCGTTCTGGACCTGGCAGCGCACCGCCATCGTCAGCCTGTTCCTGTTCTGCGCCGGCCTGGGGCAAGCCGCGGCGGTGGAGCAGGGGCAAAGCTCGCGCCGCTTCTGCAAGCGCTGGGCCCAGGTGGCGGGCTGTGCGCTGCTGGTCAGCGCCGGGTCCTGGTTCATCTTCCCCAACTCGTTCATCTACTTCGGCGTCCTGCACGGCATCGCCCTGATGCTGCTCATCGTGCGCTTCAGCGCCGGCTGGGGGCGCTGGTTGTGGCTGGCGGGAGCGCTTGCCCTCGCGCCGAAGTTCCTCGCTTTCGAGGCGCACGCGGCCTGGCCATCGACACTCGACTTCCTCAATACGAAGCCGTGGAACTGGCTGGGCCTGGTGAATCGAAGACCCGTGACCGAGGACTACGTTCCGCTGATCCCCTGGCTGGGCGTGATGTGGTGGGGAATGGCAGCCGGTCAGTGGCTGCTGCGCCGCCACCGCGGCTTGCTTGCCCGGCCCTTGCCGCGGGCGACGGCGCCGCTGGCGTGGCTGGGTCGGTGGAGCCTGTCCTGGTACATGCTGCACCAGCCGGTGCTGTTCGGGATGTTCTGGCTTTTGCTATCGCTGCGATAGCCGCAGGCTGCGCGACAGTAGAAACGGTCGGGCAATGGTCCTACAAAGTCGACCGTGACGCGGCCGTACCTTGGCGGCGGCAATCCCGCCCGCCCACACCGATTCCCATGCCAAAGAACACCAAGTCCGCCTCCGGGAAGACCGACCCTGCAAAGGCCAGCACCGCCGCGAAAGCCGCGGCTCGCAACACCGACAGCGGCCCCGCGCGCGTGCAGCCCGGGCCTGCCGGCGACCTTCCATCCGAGAAGATGGCGCAGACGCAGGACCTCGCCGCCGCCTTCCCATCCAACATCAACAAGGCGGCCGAGCACGGAGCGGCCAACGGCCTGACGCCGCCGCCCGGCCAGACCGCGACGCCCGCTTCGCGGCTGCCGACCGCCAGCACCCTGTCCGAGGACAACGGCTCGGAAAAGACCGGCAGCGTCGCGCCGGAGGGCGTCAACGCGACCATCGAGCCGCTCGATCGGGTGCGGGTCGATTCCTCGGGCCAGATGCTGACGACCAACCAGGGCGTGCGCGTCGCCGACAACCAGAACTCGCTCAAGGCGGGTGTGCGCGGGCCGGTGCTGCTGGAAGACTTCATCCTGCGCGAGAAGATCACGCACTTCGACCATGAGCGCATCCCCGAGCGCATCGTGCACGCGCGCGGCTCCGGCGCGCACGGCTTCTTCGAGTGCTACCAGCCGCTCACCCATCTGACCAAGGCCGCCCCCTTCAAGGAGGCCGGCAAGATCACGCCGGTGTTCGTGCGTTTCTCCACGGTGCAGGGCGAGCGCGGCTCCAAGGACACCGCGCGCGACGTGCGCGGCTTCGCCGTCAAGTTCTACACCGACGAAGGCAACTGGGACCTGGTGGGCAACAACATCCCGGTGTTCTTCATCCAGGACGCGATGAAGTTCCCGGACCTGGTGCATGCGGTCAAGCCCGAGCCGCACCACCAGATGCCGCAGGCGGCCAGCGCGCACGACACCTTCTGGGACTTCGTCTCGCTGATGCCCGAGAGCACGCACATGCTGCTGTGGGTGATGAGCGACCGCGCCATCCCGCGCAGCTACGCCACCATGCAGGGCTTCGGCGTGCACAGCTTTCGGCTGGTGAACGCGCAGGGCGAGTCGGTGTTCGTCAAGTTCCACTGGAACCCCAAGGCCGGCACCCATTCGCTGGTGTGGGACGAGGCGGTGAAGATCTCCGGCGCCGACCCCGACTTCCACCGGCGCGACCTGTGGGAACGCATCGAGGCCGGCGCGTACCCGGAGTTCGAGCTGGGCGTGCAGATCTTCACCGAGGAGCAGGCCGAGCAGTTCTCGTTCGACATCCTGGACGCCACCAAGATCATCCCCGAGGAGCTGGTGCCGATCACGCCGGTGGGCCGCATGGTGCTCAACCGCAACCCGGACAACTTCTTCGCCGAAACCGAGCAGGTGGCCTTCTGCACCGCGCACGTGGTGCCCGGCATCGACTTCTCCAACGACCCGCTGCTGGCCGGCCGCATCCACAGCTACGTGGACACGCAGATCACGCGGCTGGGCGGGCCCAACTTCCACGAGATCCCGATCAACTCGCCGATCGCGCAGGTGCACAACAACCAGCGCGACGTCTTCCACCGCCAGGCCATCCACCGCG
>JAQGNJ010000027.1 GCA_028291885.1 Ramlibacter sp.
AAGCCCGCGCCACACGCACAGCGGCGCGCGCGGCGCTGCTGCCCACGCTCGACGCCCAGGCCAGCGCAAGCCGCGGCAACACGCAGCCGCCCGTGCCCCTGGCAACGACGCTGCAGGCCGGCTTGCAGGCCGGCTGGGAAATCGACCTGTTCGGCGGGAGCGCCAGCGCGTTGCGGGCAGCCCAGTCGCGGCTCGCGTCGGCGCAGGCGGGCTGGCACGACGCGCGGGTGTCCGTCGCGGCGGAAACCGCCAACAGCTACGTCAACCTGCGCACCTGCGAACGCCAGCTCGCCGTCACAGTCAACGACGCACAATCGCGCGCCGAAACCTCGCGGCTCTCCGAGCTGACAGCCCGCGCCGGCTTCACCGCCCCGGCAACCGCGGCGCTGGCCCGCGCGAGTGCGGCCGAAGGTTCGGCCCGCACCACGCAGCAGCGCTCCCAGTGCGAGGTCGAAGTCAAAGCGCTCGTCGCCTTGAGCGGCATCCCCGAGCCGGACCTGCGGCGCGAGTTGCTGGGCCCCTGGCAGGAGCCGGCGCAGGCGCCGCTGCTGCCGGTGCTGTCCGTGCCGGCGCAGCTGCTGGCCCAGCGTCCCGACGTCTACCAGGCCGAGCTCGAGGTCGCGGCAGCGAGTGCCGACGTCGGCAGCGCGCAGGCGCAACGCTATCCGCGCCTGAGCCTGTCCGGCTCGGTTGCGGCCGGCGTGGTCCGCATCGGCGGCGAATTCGTCGACGCGCAGACCTGGTCGATCGGGCCGGTCGCGATCAGCATGCCGCTGTTCGACGGCGGCCGCCGCGCCGCCAATGTGGAAGCGGCCCGGGCCCGCTACGACGAGGCCGTGGCTCTCTATACCGCGCGCGTGCGGCAGGCGGTCAGCGAGGTCGAACAGGCGCTGGTCAACCTCGAAAGCGCGCGCCTGCGGATGGTCGATGCCGCCACGGCTTTCGAGGGCTTCCGAGTCTCGTTCCTGGCCACCGAGGCGCGTTATCGCAGCGGCCTGGCCAGCCTGGTGGAACTGGAGGACGCGCGCCGCACCGCTCTGGCAGCCGAGACCGCGCTGGTCAGCCTGCAACGCGAGCGCGGCGCCGCGTGGATCGCGCTGTACCGCGCCGTGGGCGGCGGCTGGTCCCGCCCGGACTCGCCGTCCGCATGACACATGGAATGCAAGCGATGAACAACAACAGATTCAATCCCGCCGTGCTCGCGGCCGCGCTGTGCCTGGCAGTCGGCGCGCTGGCCTTGCAGGCCGGCAGTTCCCGCGCCGCCGACGAAAAGAAAACCGTCAAGCCCGCGCTCACCGTCAGCACCGTGCTGCCGCAGCGCGCCAGCCTGCCCGTCAGGCTGGCCGCCAACGGCAACATCGCGGCCTGGCAGGAATCCAGCGTCGGCACCGAAGCCGCCGGACTGCGCCTGACCGACGTGCGAGTCAATGTCGGCGACCGGGTGCAGAAGGGCCAGCTGCTGGCGACCTTCGCGTCGGAAACGCTCGGCGCCGAAGCGGCGCAGGCCCGCGCCAGCCTGGGCGAAGCCGAAGCCAATGCGGCGAACGCGACGGCCGACGCCGAGCGCGCCCGCAGCCTGCAGGCGACCGGGGCCCTCAGCGCCTCGCAGATCAACCAATACCTCACGGCCGAAAAGACGGCGCGCGCCCGGGTGGAAGCGGCGCGGGCGCTGTACCGGTCGCAGCAGGTGCGCCTCGGTCAGACCGAGGTGCGGGCGCCGGACAGCGGCATCATCTCGGCGCGGTTCGCCACTGTCGGCGCCGTGGTGGGCAATGGCACGGAACTGTTCCGCCTGATCCGCCAGGGCCGGCTGGAGTGGCGCGCCGAGGTCACGGCGACCGAGCTGGGACGCATCACCACCGGCACGACCGCTCTCGTCACCGCCGCCAGCGGCGCCCGGCTTGCCGGCCGGGTTCGCACCATCGGCCCCACGGTCGATCCGCAGACCCGCGCCGCCCTGGTCTATGTCGACCTGACGGCGCTGCCCGGCGCCGCCAGCGGCAGCGCCCGCGCCGGCATGTTCGCGCGCGGCGAATTCGACCTCGGCGCCGTGCCCGCACTCACGGTGCCGCAACCGGCGGTCGTGGTGCGCGACGGCTTCAGCTACGTCTACCGCGTCAACCCGGACAACCGGGTGTCGCAGGTGAAGGTGCAGACCGGGCGCTTCGAATCCGGCCGGGTCGAGATCGTCTCGGGCCTGCCGGCGGACGCCCGCATCGTCGCCAGCGGCGCCGGCTTCCTGAACGACGGCGACCTGGTGCGCGTCGTCGACGCGGCCGCCGCGAAGTGAGGAGCCAGCCATGATGAACGTGTCGTCCTGGTCGATCCGCAACCCGATTCCGGCGGTGATGCTGTTCGTGCTGCTCACCTTCGCCGGCCTGCTGTCCTTCAACGCGATGAAGGTGCAGAACTTTCCCGACATCGACCTTCCCACCGTGATGGTCAGCGCGGCGCTGCCGGGCGCCGCGCCGGCGCAGATGGAAACCGACGTCGCGCGCAAGATCGAGAACGCGATCGCCACGCTGCAGGGGCTCAAGCACGTCTACACCAAGGTGCAGGACGGCGCGGTGACGATCACGGCCGAATTCCGGCTGGAGAAGCCGGTGCAGGAAGCGGTCGACGACGTCCGCTCCGCCGTGGCCCGGGTCCGCAGCGACCTGCCGGGCGACGTGCGCGAGCCGGTCGTCACCAAGATGGACCTGGCCAGCCAGCCGGTGCTGGCCTTCACCGTGTATTCGCCGCGGATGGACGAGGAAGCCCTGTCCTGGTTCGTCGACAACGACATCTCGCGCAAGCTGCTGGCGGTGCGCGGCGTCGGCGCCGTCAATCGGGTCGGTGGCGTGACGCGCGAAATCCGCGTCGCGCTCGATCCCTCGCGGCTGCAGGCGCTGGGCCTTTCGGCGGCCGAGGTTTCCCGCCAGCTGCGCCAGGTCCAGACCGAGAGCGCAGGCGGGCGCACCGACGTCGGCGGCGGCGAGCAGCCGGTGCGCACGCTGGCGACGGTCAAGACAGCCCGGGAGCTCGGCGAGATCGAACTGCCGATCGCCGGCCCGGGCAGCGGCGGCGCTGCGACCGGCCGCACCGTCAAGCTGAGCGACGTCGCCACCGTCAGCGACACGACGGCCGAGCCGCGGGCGGCCGCGCTTCTGAATGGCAAGCCGGTGGTCGGCTTCGAGGTGTCGCGCAGCCGCGGCGAATCGGAGGTCGCCGTCGGCGCCGCGGTGCACAAGGCGCTGGCCGAACTCAGGCAACAACGCCCGGACCTCGAGCTGACGCAGGCCTTCGACTTCGTGACGCCGGTCGAGGAGGAGTACCGCGGCTCGCTGCACCTGCTGTACGAAGGCGCGATCCTGGCCGTGCTGGTGGTGTGGCTGTTCCTGCGCGACTGGCGCGCCACCTTCGTCTCGGCGGTCGCGCTGCCGATGTCGGCGATCCCGGCCTTCGTCGGCATGTACCTGCTGGGGTTCTCCGTCAACGTTGTGACGCTGCTGGCGCTGTCGCTGGTGGTCGGCATCCTGGTGGACGACGCCATCGTGGAAGTCGAGAACATCGTGCGCCACCTGCGCATGGGCAAGACGCCTTACCAGGCCGCGATGGAAGCGGCCGACGAGATCGGGCTGGCGGTGATCGCCACGACGTTCACGCTGATCGCGGTGTTCCTGCCGACGGCGTTCATGAGCGGCATCGCCGGCAAGTTCTTCAAGCAGTTCGGCTGGACCGCGTCGCTGGCCGTCGCCGCGTCGCTGCTGGTGGCGCGAGTGCTGACGCCGATGATGGCGGCGTACATCCTCAAGCCGATCGTCACCGCGCACAAGGACCCGCGCTGGATGACGATCTACCTGCGCTGCGTGAACTGGAGCATGCGCCACCGCGTGGTCACGATGGTGCTGTCGACGCTGTTCTTCTTCGGCTCGGTGGCGCTGGTCCCGCTGCTGCCGACCGGCTTCATCCCGCCGGACGACAACTCGCAGACCCAGGTCTATCTCGAACTCCCGCCCGGTTCCACGCTGGACCAGACCAAGGCCGTGGCCGAACAGGCGCGCCAGATGGTCGCGAAGGTGGAGCACGTGAAGAGCGTCTACACCACGATCGGGGCCGGCGCGGCGGGCGCCGATCCGTTCGCCAATGTCGGCGCGGCGGAGGCGCGCAAGGCAACGCTCACCATCCTGCTCGCCGAGCGTGGCGACCGCCCGCGCAAGCAGGGCATCGAGAACCGGCTGCGCGCCGCGCTCGAGCCGCTGCCCGGCGTGCGCAGCAAGGTCGGCCTCGGTGGCTCGGGAGAAAAATACGTGCTCGTGCTCACGGGCGAGGATCCGGCGGCGCTGCAGACGGCGGCGCAAGCGGTGGAACGGGACCTGCGGACCATCCCGGGCTTGGGCAGCGTCGCTTCCACGGCGAGCCTGATCCGGCCGGAGATCGCCGTGCGGCCGGACTTCGCAGCCGCCGCCGACCTGGGCGTCACCAGCGCGGCGATCGCGGAGACCTTGCGCATCGCGACGGCGGGCGATTACGACATCGCCCTGCCCAAGCTCAATCTGTCGCAGCGCCAGGTGCCGATCGTCGTGAAGCTCGACGAGCGGGCCCGCCAGGACCTGGGCGTGCTGGAGCGGCTCACGGTGCCGGGCAGCCGCGGGCCGGTGATGCTGGGACAGGTGGCGACGCTGGAGATGACGGGCGGACCCGCCGTGATCGACCGCTACGACCGCTCACGCAACGTCAATTTCGAGATCGAGCTGTCGGGCCTGCCGCTGGGCGACGTCGCGGCGACGGTGCAGGAGCTGCCTTCGGTGAAGAACCTGCCGCCCGGCGTGCGCGTGATCGAGGTGGGCGACGCCGAGGTGATGGGCGAGCTGTTCGCCAGCTTCGGCCTGGCGATGCTGACCGGCGTGCTGTGCATCTACATCGTGCTGGTGCTGCTGTTCAAGGACTTCCTGCATCCGGTGACGATCCTGTGCGCGCTGCCGCTGTCGCTGGGCGGCGCCTTCGTCGGCCTGCTGCTCGCGCAGAAGAGCTTCTCGATGCCCTCGCTGATCGGCCTGATCATGCTGATGGGGATCGCGACCAAGAACTCGATCCTGCTGGTGGAATACGCGATCGTCGCGCGGCGCGACCATGGCTTGTCGCGCTTCGACGCCATGCTCGACGCCTGCCACAAGCGCGCGCGGCCGATCATCATGACCACCATCGCGATGGGCGCCGGCATGCTGCCGATCGCCATCGGCTTCGGCGCCGCGGACCCGAGCTTCCGCTCGCCGATGTCGATCGCGGTGATCGGCGGGCTGATCACGTCGACGGTGCTCAGCCTGCTTGTGGTGCCGGTGGTCTTCACCTACATGGACGACCTGGAGCACTTCATCAAGCGCAATGCGGCCAAACTGCGGCGGCGGCGGCCGAAGCCGCTGCCGCCGGCTGCCGATGCGGGCGCTAAGTCGAGCGGATCCGCTTGACCAGGGCAGTGGTCGAATAGCCGTCGATGAACGGGATGGCCAGGGCCCGGCCGCCGTAGCTTTCGACCAGCGCGGTTACGGCCAGCTTGCTCATGTCGTAGTCGCCGCCCTTGACCAGCAATGCCGGGCGCAGCTCGCGAATGATCTCGATCGGCGTGTCCTCGTCGAACCAGGTCACGAGGTCCACCGACTCGAGCGCGGCGATCACCAGCGCCCTGTCCTGTTCGCCGTTCAGCGGCCGGTCCGGCCCCTTGTTCAAGCGGCGGGCCGAGGCGTCGGTATTGAGCGCCACCACCAGGCTGGCGCCCAGGGCTCGCGCCTGCTCGAGGTAAGTGACGTGGCCGCGGTGCAGCACATCGAAAACGCCGTTGGTGAAGACCACCGGCTGGGGCAGGGCGGCGGCGCGTTGCGCGGCCTGCGCCCGCGGCGCGATCTTGTCGCGCAGGCTCAAGCCGCGCTCGGGGCGGCGCCGGCCGCCAGCGTGGCCGTCACTTCCTTGCGGTAGCGATTGAGTTCCTGCACGGTCTTGAAGCTGCGGTCCATCAACAGGCTCATGTTGTGCAGGATGCGCTCGACGACCTTGCTTTCCCAGACCGAGTCGAAGTTGATCTGCTTGTCCAGCCAGTGCTCCAGCCACTCGGGATCCGGCAGCCGGCTCTGGATGGTGTCGTTGGGGAACAGCGCCTTGTTCACGTGCAGATTGGTCGGGTGCAGGGCCTGGGCCGTGCGCCGGGCGCTGGCCATCAGCACGCCGACCTTGGTGAACGCGGCCTTGGCTTCGTTGCCGAAGTTGTTGATGGCGCGCTTCATGTAGCGCAGGTAAGCGCCGCCATGGCGGGCTTCGTCCTGGCTCAGCGTCGTGTAGATGTGCTTGATGACCGGCTCGGTATGCCATTCGGCGGCCCGGCGGTACCAGTGGTTCAGGCGGATCTCGCCGCAGAAGTGCAGCATCAGCGTTTCCAGGGCGGGGGCCGGCTCGAACTCGAAGCGCACCTCGTGCAACTCCTTCTCGGTCGGCGCCAGGTCGGGCCGGAAGCGCTTGAGGTATTCCATCAGCACCAGCGAGTGCTTCTGTTCCTCGAAGAACCAGATCGACATGAAGGCCGAGAAGTCGCTGTCGTCCTTGTTGTCGCGCAGGAACATCTCGGTGGCGGGGAGGGCCGACCATTCGGTGATCGCGTTCATCTTGATCGTCTGCGCCTGCTCGTCCGAGAGCTTGGCGGGATCGAAAGCAGCCCACGGAATGTCCTTGTCCATGTCCCAGCGGACGGACTCCAGTTGCTTGAACAGTTCAGGGTAAAGCATCGAGTTCTTCTTTCTAGACTGCCTCTATTTTAAGCGGCAGCCGTGAAACTGCCGGGCAACAGGATGCAAGGCCCTTTGCACCAGCGACGGACGACCGCAGGGCCGCGACCCGTGCGCGCGGCCGGAGCGCGGATCGTTTAGGCTCCGGACAGGACACTGGAGACCACGATGAGCCCGATTCTGCGCCTTCTGCTCGCTCTCGGGGCTGCGGCGGCAATGTTTCCGCTGCAGGCCGCGCAAACCGGCAAGCCAGGCCAGGCGGCGGCCTGCCCGGCCAGCCTGCGCCACACCTTCCCGCGCCTGCAGGACGAGAAACCGCAGTCGCTGTGCCAGTACGGCGGCAAGGTGGCCCTGGTGGTCAACACCGCGAGCTACTGCGGCTTCACGCACCAGTACAAGGGACTGGAAGCACTGTACGCCAGGTACAAGGACCGGGGGCTGGTGGTCCTGGGCTTTCCATCCAACGACTTCGCGCAGGAGAGCGGCAGCAACAAGGACATCGCGGACTTCTGCGAGAGCACCTTCGGCGTCAAGTTCCCGATGTTCGGCAAGAGCAGCGTCCGGGGTCCGCAGGCCAATCCGCTGTTCCGGCAGCTGGCCGAAAAGACCGGCCGGGCGCCGCTGTGGAACTTCCACAAGTATCTGATCGGCCGCGACGGCGCGATCGTCGCCAGCTACACGAGCCTGACCGAGCCCGACGACCAGGCGCTGCTGCGCGACATCGAAAAGCAGCTGGCCGCGCGCTAGCACTTTCAGCTGCACAACTCATCGGCCATAGCTCGACCGATGAGTTTCCGACGTGGTTGCGTACGACTGCTGTTCACAATAATTTACCTGCTGGCCCTGCGACTGGCGGGGAACTGGCGCGCCGCCTAAGCCCTCTACCACTGGCGTGCGGGACTGGTCCCGCCGAGATTCCAATTACTGCTGCGAAGCCTGCCGGGAGCAGTTAGCCCGGCTGCAATCCCGGGGCGACTCTTCTCCTCCTCCCTCCCTCCCTCCTTCGTTCCGGGGCGCTTCGCAGCATTTTTATTTCCAGCCGGCCGGCCACGGCGCCCGGCATGAGGGTGGCCATCGTCGGCTCCGGCATTTCCGGCCTCGCGGCGGCGCACACCCTTTCGGGGACGCCGACGCTGCTTACGACGAAGGCCAATATCGACGTCGTGCAGCAGACGCTGCTCAAGCGCCCGTGAACTGCCGGCTCAGGCCGGCTTGCTGTCGATGAAGCTCTGGCGCTGCATCAGCTTTTCGTGCAGCTTCGCCAGGTTGGGATAGCCGGAGCGCCAGTCGATTTCGGCGAAGCGGAAATCGAGATAGCCCAGGGCGCAACCGACCGCGATGTCGGCCAGGCTCAGGTAGATGCCGGCGCAGAACGGCTTGTCTCCCAGGCCCTGGCTCATCGCCTTCAGGCTGGCATGCACCTTGGAGATCTGGCGGTCGATCCAGGGCTGGCAGCGCTGCGCCTTGGGCCGGCCCGACCAGTTGTCTTCCATTCGCGCCAGCAGCAGTGCGTCGAGCACGCCGTCGGCCAGCGCCTCCCAGGTCTTGACTTCCGCGCGCTCGCGGCCCATGACCGGGATCAGCTTGCCGACCGGCGACAGCGTGTCGAGGTATTCGACGATGACGCGCGAGTCGAACAGCGCCTCGCCGCCTTCCATGACGAGGCAGGGCACCTTGCCCAGCGGATTGGAGTGGCCGATCGTGGTGTCGGCGGCCCAGACATCCTCCAGCACGAACTGGTAGTCCAGCTTTTTCTCTGCCATGACGATGCGCACCTTGCGCACGTAAGGGCTGCTGTCGGATCCAATCAGTTTCATGAAGGCTCTCTGGGTTCTGTTCGAGTTGTCGCGTCAGGTTTGCATTTTAGGGGAAGCTTCATTTCCCCCTGTGGTTCGCCGGCGACACGATGGCCGCGACCTACAATTGGCCGATGACGCTTTCGACCATTTCCGCCCTCTCGCCGCTCGATGGCCGCTATGCCGGCCGCCTTGCGCCGCTGCGGCCGCTGATGAGCGAGCAGGGATATATGCACCGCCGAGTGCAGGTGGAGATCTGCTGGTTCATTGCTCTGAGCGATGCGGGGTTCCGGGAGTTCAAGGCGCTGACCCCGGGAGCACGCACTTACCTGCTCGGGCTGGTGAAAAACTTCTCCGAGGCCGACGCGCTGGCCATCAAGGAAATCGAAAAGACCACCAACCACGACGTGAAGGCGGTCGAGTACTGGATCAAGTCCAAGTTCGAGGCGCGGCCGGAACTGATGGCGGCCAGCGAGTTCGTCCATTTCGCCTGCACCAGCGAGGACATCAACAACACCAGCCATGCGCTCCAGCTGAAGGCCGCGCGTGACCAGGTGATCCTGCCGGCCCTGGATGGCGTGATCGCGCGGCTGCGGGAGATGGCGCACAAGTACGCCGCCGTGCCGATGCTCAGCCGCACCCATGGGCAGACCGCCAGCCCGACCACCGTCGGCAAGGAGATCGCCAACGTCGTCGTGCGCCTGGGCGCCGCGCGCGAGCGCATTGCCGCCATCAAGCTGCTCGGCAAGATGAACGGCGCAGTCGGCAACTACAACGCGCACATGGCGGCCTGGCCGGAGTTCGACTGGGAGGCATTCAGCCGCAAGGTCGTGGAGACGCCCGAGCCGCTCGGTCTCGGCCTCACCTTCCAGCCCTACAGCATCCAGATCGAGCCGCACGACTACATGGCCGAGCTGTTCGACGCGGTCGCGCGGGCCAACACCATCCTGATCGACTGGTCGCGCGATATCTGGGGCTACATCAGCCTGGGTTACTTCAAGCAGCGCCTCAAGGAAGGCGAGATCGGCTCCTCCACCATGCCGCACAAGGTGAACCCGATCGACTTCGAGAACGCCGAAGGCAACCTGGGCATCGCCAACGCGCTGCTGCGGCACCTGTCGGAGAAGCTGCCGGTCAGCCGCTGGCAGCGCGATCTCACGGACAGCACCGTCTTGCGCAACATGGGCGTAGCGCTCGGCTATGCGGCGCTGGCCTATCACTCGACCGGAATCGGCTTGGCGAAGCTGGAGCTCAACGAGGAAGCCCTGGCCAGTGACCTCGACCAGGCCTGGGAAGTGCTGGCCGAGCCGATCCAGACCGTGATGCGGCGCTACGGCGTGCACGGCGCCTACGAGAAGCTCAAGGAAGTCACCCGCGGCAAGCGGATCCGGCCCGAGGACCTGCACGGCCTGATCCGGTCGCTCGAGATCCCGCAGGCGGAAAAGGACAGGCTGCTGGCGATGACGCCGGCCAGCTACATCGGCAAGGCCGCCGAACTTGCGAAGCGCGCGTAACCAGTGGCCCTCAAGTCCACCATCTTCAAGGCGAACGTCCAGGTCGCCGACATCGACCACGGCTATTACGCCGACCACCAGCTGACGCTGGCCCGCCATCCGAGCGAAACCGACGAACGGATGATGGTGCGGCTGGTGGCGCTCGCCCGCAACGCCCACATGCTGCAGACGGTGCTCGGCGGCGACGGCACGCTGGCCTTCGGCGCCGGCCTCTCCGACCCGGACGAACCGGACGTCTGGATGCGCGACTACACGGGCCGCACACGGCTGTGGATCGAGGTCGGCCAGCCCGAGGACAAGCCGATCACCCGCGCCTGCAGCAAGGCCGACGATGTGCAGGTCTATTGCTTCAACCACGCCGCCGAGATCTGGTGGCGCGGCATCCAGAACAAGCTGTCGCGACTGCAGAACCTGAGCGTGTTCCGGGTCCCGGCGCCTGCGTCCCAGGCGCTCGCGGCGCTGGCGCAACGCAGCATGCAGTTGCAGGCAACGATCCAGGAGGGCACGCTGATGCTCGGCGACGGCGCCAGCACGGTGGACATCGAGCCGCTTCGCTGGAAGTAGGGCTGGTTCGTCGGGCCGCAGGCGGAAACGCCGGCATCAGGCGGGCATCGGCCGGCCGCATTGCCAGCAGGCTTCGAAGCCGCCTTCGACCGTCTCGCCGCAGGCACAAAGCCAGCGCCGCTGGGGCACGTTCTGCAATGCATGGAGCAGCTCGCGCGCCTGCGCTTCCTGGGCATCGTCGCTGATCCAGACCTCGGGCAGGCACTGGTCGGGCGGCAGTTCGCCGGCGGCGGCCCCGAGGAAGTAGCGCTGCATCGACGCCGGGATGCCGGCCTGCAGCAGCGCATCCACCCACAGCGCCGCGATGGCGATGTTCGGAGCGCGGGTCAGGCGCCGCATGGCGGGCTCAGGCGGTCGGCGCGGGCGTGGGCTGCGGGCCCTCGGCGGCGCGTTCGGCGTACTTGTTGAAGCGCCAGGCATCGCTTTCCAGAGTGATCCTGCGCCAGGTCTGGCGCTTTTCGGCCGGGCTCATTTCCGGCCAGCGCTGCACTTCCTCGAAGCTGCGGCCGCAACCCTTGCAGCTCTCGTCGCCCTGGCTGGTGGAGCAGATCGCGATACAAGGCGTGTCCGGCGTGCTGTCGTACCAGGTCTTCCAGGCCGCATAGGCCTTGGGTGGGAAGCCGCGCTCCTCGGCCAGGTCCTCATGGTAGAAAACCATCAGCGCATAGACCTCGGCCAGCGCCCGCAGTTCGGGCGCGAGAGTCACCCCGTCCGGCGAGGGGCTCCTGTCACGCCAGAAGTTGATGGCGGCTTCGATATCGGTGATGTGGATTCCGGCCATGGCGCTTGCAAAGTGGGAGCGCGATGATAGCGCCCGCCTGCCAATGATCGCGCTTCCTGTGATTTAATAGAGTCACGAAGGGGAGTAGCTCCCGCTCGTTGCGGCACAGGGAGGTGGCGGAAAAACCGGCATCGTCGCAGCGGGTATCGGCAAGTCGTCAATACGAAGTCATAACTTCCGGCTTGTTGGGCACATATCTGCATGACACCATGCCGAGCAAGACCTTCGATTGGAACCCGGGCTGGGTTCGGTCGAAGTGCGCTTGTGGTTCACGGCAACCACATGTTCCATTGACCGTTCCCGCCTCGGGTTGTTGATCGATTTCTTCAACTCGGAGTGTTTTGTCATGGAATTTCTATCCGCCCCATGGTGGTCGGCGTTGCTGGCCATCATCCTCATCGACCTCGTCCTTGCGGGGGACAACGCGATCGTGATCGCGCTGGCCGCCCGAAGTTTGCCGTCCCACCTGCAGAAAAAGGCCATCCTCTGGGGCACCGTCGGCGCGATCGTCGTGCGCTCGGCGATGACCGTCGGCGTCGTCTGGCTGCTCAAGATCCCCGGCCTGATGCTGGTCGGCGGCCTCGGGCTGGTCTGGATCGCCTACAAGCTGCTTGCCGACCAGGGTGACGGCGAGCACCAGGGCCCCGTCGCGAGCACCTTCTGGGGCGCGATGAAGACCATCGTCATCGCGGATGCGCTGATGGGCGTCGACAACGTCCTCGGCGTGGCGGGCGCGGCCCACGGATCGTTCGACCTGGTGATCATTGGCCTGCTGGTGAGCATTCCCATCGTCGTCTTCGGCAGCACGATGGTGCTCAAGCTGGTCCAGCGCTTCCCGCTGATCATCCACGGCGGCGCGGCGGTCCTTGCCTTCACGGCCGCCAAGATGATCGTCAGCGAGCCCCTGCTCGACCCGCTGTTCGACCCGCCGCAGGCGATCAACGCGATCGCGCGTTACGCCACCTACGTTGCAGCCGTCGCCGGCGTGCTGCTGGCCGGCTGGTGGGTCGGCCGCCGCCAGGCCGCTGCGTCCGTCGACAAGGGGGACGGCCCCCACGCTGCCTGAAAACAAGTTCGTCGACCCCTTTCACACTCAATGGAGAATCACATGGAAAAAATCATCGTGTATCTGGACGACGCAGCTTATGCCCAGCAACAACTGGCGCCCATGACCGCCGGTGGCGGCGAGCCGCCAAACCCGGCAACCCACTGGGTGCTGGTCGCATGCGCGCCGCGCATGACGCAGCGCATCAGCAAATGGGTCAGCCACACGGCGCGCCAGAACTGGCGCACCAAGTGGGCCGACAAGCTGTTCGGCCAGATCGTTCCGACGCTCAAACAGCGGGGCGACGACGTGACAACCGTGCTGGCCACGGGGCCGCTGCCGGAGCTGACGACCCGTCTGTGCGCCGAACACGCCACGTCGCGCGTCCTCGACGCGCGCCGGCCGAAGTTCGGCCAGGACCTGCAGCCGGTCACGGCCGGCCAGCCGACGGCGAAGGAAGAGCGCTGGTCGGTCCCGGGGGCGGTCCTGGGAATGGGCGCAGTCCTGGTCCTCGCGGCGGAGTAGGCGGGCCGGGGAGCTTCGTGGCCGGTGCTATCCTGCGGCCATGAAGCTCCTGGCCAAATGGCTGCTCAGCGCGGCGGCGCTGCTGCTCGTTGCGTACGTCTATCCGGGCGTCGAAGTGCGCACCTTCACCGCGGCGCTGATCGCCGCCTTCGTGATCGGACTGCTCAATACCGTCGTGCGGCCGGTGCTGGTGGTCCTCACCCTGCCGGTCACCGTGCTGACGCTGGGGCTCTTTCTTTTCGTCATCAACGCGCTGATGTTCTGGGCCGCCGCCGGCGTGCTGGACGGCTTCCATGTCCGTGACTTCACGGCTGCGCTGATCGGCTCCCTGATCTATTCGCTGATCGGCGTGGTCATCGAATCAGCGCTCGAGCGCCTGTTCCCTAAGCATTGACTCCACCTGGCGCGACCGGGTGTCGATGATCGACGCCTCGATGTGGTCGCTGCCGGCGCCGCCTTTGCGCACCAGGTCCTGCGCGGCCTTGAAACGATCGACAGCCGCCGCGTAATCCAGATGCGCCACTTGGCCTTCCGCCTCGGCGCGGATCGCGCGCAGCGTCTGGCCCTGGGCGGCATAGGCGCTGGCCAGCATCTGCCAGGCGCCGGCGTCGCGCGGATGCAGCGCCACCCACGTCTGCAGCCGCTGCGACGCTTGGGCGGCCCCACCTGAGCGCAAGCGCGCCTGCGAACCCAGCATCACCTCCGGACGGCCCGCGCCGCCAATATCGACCAGTTCCGCGGCGCGTGCCGGGTTGCCCGCATCGAGGGCGATTTCCGCCGTGAGGAGGCGCGTCAATCGCGCCGCCTTGGCGTCGGCGCGACTCGCTTCGCCGAGCCGCGCCAGCCAGTTCGCCGCGCCGGCCGCGTCGCGCAAACGCGAGCTGGCCAGGGCTGCGGCGTAGAACACGCCGGCCTGCCGGGCCCCGGACGCGCCGCCGCCGTCCAGCCGCTGTGCTTCGGTGACAAAGGCGCGCAGTCCGTCGACGCCGGGGTAGGAGAAGACCCTGGCCCGAGCGGCCATGATGCTGTGCTCGAAACTGGCGGGAGCCGCGACGGCCCCGCGCCCCAGCGGCTGGCGCGATTGCATTTCCGCGATCCGCTCCGTCGTCAGCGGGTGGCTTCGCAGGTAGGGAAAGCTGCCGTTGTCGTTCAGGCGCGAGGCCTGCTGGAGCTTGTCGAACATGGTGACGAAGCCCTGGGGCTCGAAGCCGGCCTGGGTCAGAACGCCGAAGCCGATCCGGTCGGCTTCGCGCTCCATGTCGCGGGAGAAATTGAGCTGGCTTTGCGTCGCCAGCGCCTGGCTCCCGGCGATCATGGCGTTGGCAGCATCCGGGCTCTTGCTGGCGGCGAGCGCGCCCAGGACCATGGCGGCGATCACCAGCGGCCCCTGGCGGTTTTGCTGCGTCATGATGCGCGAGATGTGGCGCTGGGTGACGTGACTGAGTTCATGCGCCAGCACCGAGGCCAGTTCGTCCTGGCTCGTCGTGACGCTGATGAGGCCCAGATGCAGCCCGAGCCAGCCGCCGGGCAGTGCGAAGGCGTTGATGCTCCGGTCCTTGCCAAGCAGAACCTCCCACGCGAAGCGCTCGTCGAGTTCGGCCGTCAGCTCGCCGCGCTTGCGTGCCGCCCCGAGCAGCTGCTGCCAGATGCCCTGCACGTATTCGGACAGCACGGGATCGTCGATGTAATCCGGATCCCGGTAAAGCTCGCGCGCGATACGCTCGCCGAGCTTGCGCTCGGCGCTGACGTTCATGTCGCTCGAATCTCCGAGCGTCGGGAGTTGCGCAAGGACAGGGCCGGGAGAAAAGGCGAGGCACGCGAGCAAGCCGGCGACCATTGCCGCAGCTGCGCGCCGCAGCCGCTGCTTCGCGGGGCGGAAGATTGATTTCAAAATGAATCCAGGGGCATGAATGCCACCACGTCCGCGGTTGTGGGATCGATGAACGCAGTCCAGAACGACTTGCGGCCGGCCAGCGGCAGGTAAGCCGTCGTTGCCGCCTGCCGGCCCGCGCGTTCGAGCACCCGGTCGATTTCCGGCGCCTGCGCCGCAAAACGCGTCTTGAGCCGCTCGGCCGGCTCGGCCGCCTTCAGCACTTCCGCCCGGGCCGCTGGATAGGCTTGCCAAAGGTCCGGGCGCGAGCCCAGCGAAATGCCCCCGAGCGCCTGCACGGTCGCGTCGGACTTCTCGACCGCGTCCTTGAACGGTCGCACCGCCAGCAGCGTTGGGCCGGACAAAGGCAGTGCGTCGATTCCGGCCGGGACCTTGTCCATCAGGTCGGATGGAACGTCCGTTGCATGAACCACGCGAAACCGGTCGATCTCGAAAACGAGGTGGACCGGGCGCGCAACGCAGACTGTCCACATTCCGTACGCCAGCGCGGCGAGCTGGAGCACTCCGATCACGGTCAGGTCGCGGCGCAATTCGGCCCCGGGCTTGGCGCGGTTGAAGACGGCAAGCGTCAGCAAGGGGCCGAGCATCACATCGACCGTCATGAGGAGCACGAAGAGCTCACGCCCGCCGGAGATCTCCCGGTACGGATAGGGATACCAGACGCCGAACACCAGCGCTGCGGCCATTGCCGCAATCGCAAGGCTGATGCCCAGGTGGATACCGGCGGCCCTGAACCGATCTTTCCAGTTGTGCATGGCCGTATGATGCTTGAGAAAATCGAACGTTCCGCCACACAGTTTAGCCAGCCTCGCGCCATGAGTTCCCTCACCCATTTCGACGCCCAGGGCCAGGCCCACATGGTGGATGTGGCCGCGAAGGCCGACACGCATCGTGTCGCCGTCGCGGCTGGCCGCATCGACATGCTGCCCGCCACGTTGGCTTTGATCGAAGCCGGGAACGCGAAAAAAGGCGACGTGATCGGGATCGCACGCATCGCAGGAATCCAGGGCGCCAAGCGGACCAGCGACCTGATCCCGCTGTGCCATCCCATCGCGCTGACGCGGGTGGCCGTCGATTTCACCGTGGACTCGAAGGCTTGCTGCGTGCACTGCCAGGCGACTGCGGAAACCGTGGGGCCGACCGGCGTCGAGATGGAAGCACTGACCGCGGTGCAGGTCGCCCTGCTGACCATCTACGACATGTGCAAGGCAGTGGACCGCGGCATGAGCATCAACGGCGTGCGGCTGCTGGAGAAGAAGGGCGGAAAGTCCGGCCACTTCGTCGCGCCGGAGACCGTCAGTCCCTGATTTTTTCAGCCGGGACGCCGCGCAAGCCGTTCGCCGCGGACCAGGCTTCGTATTCCTTCGGAAAGGCGGAGCGATAGCGTGCGAGCAACCAGAGAGCCTGGTCTTCCCGGCCCACCAGCATCGCGCTCTCGATCGCGGCTTCGACCACACGCGGCTCCGGCGAGTAGTGCAGCAGTTCCATGGCCAGCGCGTGGATCGCGACGGCATTGTTCCGCGTCAGCGGAGTGATCGACAGTTCGGCAAAAGCGAGCTGGTCGCGAAACAGCCAGGAGTCGCCCATGCGAGCCGGGGACGCGCCGCGGTACAGGGCGCTGCGTTGGTCGGCCGGCGTGTAGAGCTGGCTGATGCGGTGGTAGTCCCACGCAGTGAACAGCAGGGCAGCCGCCAGGAGCGCGCCGATCGCATGTCGGGTGTTGGTGCCGATCAGTTTTCCTTCAGGCGCCCGGCGGCGCGCCAGCAGCCCCAAAGCCAGGCCGAATGCCATCTGGAACGGCCCATACCAGAGCGGATATTCGAGCAGACTGTGAAGCAGGATCACAGCGATGACCGACCACGCCAATTGGCGGGCGGGATCGGCGTCTCGCCACGGCCGTTGGCGCACCAGCCAGAAAACGAAGCCGCCGCAGACAAGCAACGCGAGCGGAATGCCAAGTTCGACGGCGAGATGCAGCGGCAGGTTGTGCGCGTTGTCCAGGATGTCGCAAAAGCGTGCGCCCGGGTAGAGCGTCGCGAAGTGCGCGTAGTCCAGCTCCCCCCAGCCCCAGCCCGCCCATGGCCTCTGCGCGATCAAGTCGACGACGTTGCCCCACAAGACAGCGCGACTGGCACATCCATCGCTGGAAGCAAGGCGCCGCAAGGCGTTCGGCGCAGACACCCCGGTGGTCTGTTGCAGGATTTCTGGGAGCAGCAACGCCGCAGCCACGTATGCGCCGATGGCGGCAATGCAGACAGCGGCCACGCCGCGATGCGTCGGCCGGACCCACCAACGCGTGAGCGCCACGATCAGGATGACCTGCAATGCGCCGGTGCGCGATGCGCTCGCAGCGTTGGCCACGGCCAGCAGCACCGCGGCGGGCAGGGCCCATGAACGGACCGGCGCCGTCCCCTGCTGCACCTTCCAGAGCAGGGCCGCCAGGCCGATCGAGCTCAGCGTCGCGAACTGGTTGCGCTGACGCAGGTTCGCGAACGCTTCCCCTGGTTCGGTCGGGTTCACCCATGGAGCCAGTTGCGGCGACAACCCGAAATACTGCGCAATCGCCAGCAGGCTGCTGACCATCGCCGCGGCCACCCACGCGTTCGCGACCGCCCGCATGACCCAGGGCTTTGCCGGCGAGGCAGACGCGATCGCGGCACCGGTCGCGATCACGGCCAAGCCCGCGAGCGCAAGAAGCACGGGCGGAGCTGCGCCGCCGATGACCATCACGGCGCCGGCGATCGCCACTCCCGGATACAGGCGATCGCGCCGAACCTCGGGCGCGATGAGGATCCACAGCAGCAAGGCGGCCACGGCCGAAATCATCCACGGCTGCATGACCGCCGAAGGGCCGCCTGCGGCGGGGTTCAGCCAAGGAAGCACGAGACACGCCGCCACGGCAGCGCCGCGCACGCGGGCCACGTTCATTGAGATCACACCGCCCGATCCTCAGAGCCGCGCCAAGGACACATGGCGCAGCAAAACGCGAAGGAAGACGGGCATGGGCCATTTGAAGCGGCCGTCGCCGCCTGCGCGATGTGGAACTTCAAGGCAATGCAAGTTGACCCAGCAGCTCGTATTTGCTTTCCCCTAAGGTTTCCCAGTTGGCTTTGATCTGCAAATAGGCCGCCTCACCATGGAGCGCCCGTATCACCTGCAGCTGTCGCAGGCCCTCCGTCGGGTTCCCGTTCAGCGCAAGCGAAAGCGCATACCGGTTCTGGGTTGCAGGCCATGGGAAGCGCAGCGCCACTTCCCTCGCCAGTTCCAGATCCGCTGCCGACATCCCAGGCCGGGGAACGATCCGCGCGCCGTGGAGCAAGGCGTCCAATTGTGTCAGCAAATAGACGGTGGGCCGCTCGTAGTTGTCCTGCGTTCGGCCGATTCGCAGCGCCTCGAACCGCGCGACCCTGAAGTCCTCCTCGATCCTCAGGTATTCGACCACGGACCAGGCGCCGGCGGCCGTCGCGATCAGCAGGCCTGCGGCCATCGGTTTTGCCGTCAGGCGGGCAAACGGTTTCGCCCCGGACCGCGCCTCGAGAACCCCGACCAGAAACAGGGCGGGAACCAGGAAGTAGGCGTAGGAGAAGGGGAACTCGAGCATCGAATGGACTGCCAGCGGCAGCACGGCGGCCAGGCAGTACCAGGGGATCAGCGACCGAGCGGAACGGACCCGGCCCACTACCCACACCGTCACGGCCAAGACGAGCAGCGCGGTCAGCGGCAGCCCCACACCCAGGGCGAGGTCGAGGACGATGTTGTGGCTATAAGTGTATGGCTCGCTCAGCGAATAGTTGCTGGCGACCGCGTTGTGGGCTTCGGATACCTCCCGCAGGCCCCACCCCAGCCAGGGCCGCATCGCCACCGCTTCCAGCAGCTGGGGCCAAACGACCAGGCGCATCCCCGGCTGCGCATTGATCTGCGCCCCAGCCTCGAGAACCTGCGTCGACGACATCAGAACAGGCCATGTGACATATGCGAGCATGAACCAAGCCGCGGCAATTGCCACGACCCAGGGCGACACCGTAAGGCCGGCGCGAGCCCGACCTGCGGCCCACCAGGCGCAGAGCAGCAGGAAACTCAATACACCAGTCCGTGACTCGGCGATCGCCAGCACGGCCGAGAGAACGAGGAAGCCCAGGAGAGCGCTTACGGCTGAAAGCCTCTTCGCCTCGTGCAGATAAAGCAAGCTCGCGATACCCATCAGCAGAAGGGTCGCGAGATGGTTGGGCTGGCCCAGGTTGGCACCGGGTCGCCGCACGTCGTACATCCGGACGATCCAGGCGGCGTCGGACCAGACGTCGAAAACCTGGACGAGCGCGATCAGGGCAGATGCAAGCGCACCCGCGAGCAGGGTCCACGCCATTGCTTGCAGGAGGTCGTTCGCTCCCTTTGACGCGCTGGGAACATCGCTCGAATTGGCCCGGGACCACGAGAAACCCGCCACCAGGGCCAGCAAGCACAGGAGCAGATAAACCTCGAGCACGAGAGCGTCACCCCGGAAGGTGATCAACCCCGTCGCGGCCTGAACGAACACCACGACTCCGAGAAAAATGAACAGGATCGACGCCCGAGGAATCTCCGCCGCTCTCGTCTGGGCGCCACCCTGTCGCACCGAGCGCCACAAAGCCCATCCCAGAGCCGTGGCCGAGAGGAACGCGAGAACCTCGTTGTGCCAACTCACCCAAGGCGGAAAGTGCAGCGGCATCACCCAGCTGGCGAATAGCAAAGCAAAGCTTGTCAAGACGGATCCTTAAAGACAAAACGCCCCGAAGGGGCGTTTTGTTCAGGCTTGAACGGTCCGGTTGTTGCGCCGGAACATTGCGGGTTGCGCCTTTACGGCGACGTTGCGACGAAAGAACCCGCGCCCGTCACGGCAGCGCTGTTATCGCGGCAGGAGCCCGGAAGGAACTTCGGATCGATCGTGCCCGGGCCGCACAGCCACGCGCTGATCTTGCCGTCCGCCTGGACGGGGACCAGCTTCATCGTGCCATCCGCACCGGACCCGATGCCCTGGGACGTCACTTGGATCGCGCCAGCCGCGTTGGTTGCGATCTCCGCAACATACTTGGACGTCGAGATCGAGGATTCGCAGCCCCATTTGCCAGCGGCCGGCAGGGACCCGGCGTTGTTGGTCTGATAGCTCTCGGTGATGCTGGTACGGCAAGCCGAGGCTGCCAGCACGACTTCAGACATCTTTGCGCGCTTCGTGTAGTCCTGATACGCCGGCAAAGCCACGGCGGCAAGAATACCGATGATCGCGACCACGATCATCAATTCGATCAGGGTGAAACCCTGTTGGATGGAACGCTTCATAAATCAACTCCTCAGTGGTTTGGGTCTTGTTGGTCAGCAGCTTCTGTGCCAGCCGGCCGAATGCCCGATATGCAGACTTTGATGTGACAAGCTCCTCGTTTCGGGCCGTCACGGCGTCACTTTTTGTCCTTCCGGCTCCGGCCGGTGACAATTTTGTTACCGTTATTTGATGCAGACCGAACGGACCTGCTTCAGATCCGTCAGCCCCATCATGATCTTCTCCATGCCGTCCATCTTGAGCGTGCGCATGCCGCTCTCGACCGATGTGGAAAAAATCTCGGCGACCCGCGCGCGCTCCTGGATCAGGCGCTTGATGCTGTCGTCCGCGATCAGCAACTCGTGCAGGCCGATGCGGCCCTTGTAGCCCGTCCTGTTGCAGACGTCGCAGCCGCCGGCGCGGTACAGCCTCAGGTTTCCGCCCTTGCCGTACTGGTCCACCCAGTGCTCGTAAAGCAGCTGTGCTTCGCCACCGGGATCTTTCTTCCAGGCCGCGGTGTGGCGCAATTCCTCCGCGTACTCGGCGACGAACAACTTCATCTCGTCTGGCGCCGGGGCGTACTCCTGTTTGCAGTCGCACAATTTCTTGGCCAGGCGCTGCGCCAGGATGCCGAGCAGGGCGTCGGCGAAGTTGAACGGGTCCATGCCCATGTCCAGCAACCGGGTGATCGATTCCGGCGCCGAATTCGTGTGCAGCGTGGAAAAAACCAGATGGCCGGTCAGCGAGGCCTCGACACCCATGGACACCGTTTCCTTGTCGCGCGACTCGCCGACCATGATGATGTCCGGATCGGCCCGCAGGAAGGCTCGCATGACCAACGCGAAGTCGATCCCCGCCTTCTTGTTCACCTGCACCTGCCGCAGTCCCTTCTGCGTGATTTCCACCGGGTCTTCGGCCGTCCAGATCTTGGTGTCCGGCTTGTTCAGGAATTTCAGGATCGAATGCAGCGTGGTCGTCTTGCCCGAACCTGTCGGACCGCACACATAGAACAGACCGTAGGGCTTGCTGACAGTCTTCTCGATCCGCTCCTTGTTGTGCGTCGTCAGGCCCAGCTTCTCGAGCGGAATCGGCTCGCCCGCCGCCAGGATCCGCATGACGACGTCCTCGACCCCACCCGCTGACGGAATCGTCGCGACCCGCAGTTCGATGTCCAGCGGCCCGAACTTCTTGAACTTGATCTTTCCGTCCTGCGGCTTGCGCTTTTCGGAGATGTCCAGGTCGCACATGATCTTCAGCCGCGTCACCAGGGGCTGGCGGAAATGCGCCGGGACTTCCACATACGGCTGCAGGCTGCCGTCGATGCGGAAGCGGATTCCGGTCTTGGCCTTGCCCGGCAGCGGTTCGATGTGGATGTCCGACACGCGCTGGTGATACGCGTCCACGATCACCTTGTTGACGAATTTCACCAGCTCGTTGTCCGCGGCGGCCGACTCCAGGCTCGAATGATCGTCGCCGCTTTCGTCGTCCATCGGCGAACTCAGGTCCGCCAGCAGTTCGTCGATCGAAGCGCCTTCGCCGTCGGCATAGAGCTGCGCCAGTGTCTGGTCGAACTCCGTCTTCGTCGCGACGCGGTAAACGTACCTGGAGAACCGGGGAAACACCTGGGGCACCACGCGCGACCCGCGCACTGCTTCCGGGTCCAGGCACATGACCACCAGGCCTTCGGGCGACTCCTCCAGCGGCAACCACCCCTGTTCCTCGACGAACTCGCGCTTCAGGGGTCCCTGCAGCGCTTCGATGCGGATGCGGCCGGCGTTGAAGGGCTCGTAGGGCACGCCGAAGAACTTGGAGAAGGACGCGCCGATCTGGGCCGGCAGGATGCGGAAATCCGAGATAAGCACGCTTTCGACCGGTCTCACGTCCTCGCGCGCCTTCTGAACGCAGCGCTGGAGTTCGTCCGATGTCAGCAGGCCGTCCGCGATCAGGCCGTCGTACTTGGTGGCCCTGCGCCGCTGCGCTTCCTCGGCCTTCTGCATGCGCTGCCGGATTGCCGTCGCCAGGGTCTTGCAAAGCTGGGTCGCGCCTTCGACTTCGAGGTCGCCGAAAGGCTGGTCGCTCTTGTTGTTGATCACCTGCAGCACGCCGTGCAGGGTGCTGCCGTCCAGGATCGGCACGACCAGCATCTGCTTGGTGCGATAACCCGAGCGCTTGTCCACTTCCTTCAGGAAGCTGAGCGTCGGGTGGATGCGTCTGAGCGCGTCCTGGTCGTACACGTCCGCGAGGTTCACCATCTGCTTGCTGAACGCGGCGTAGCCGGCGATGCTTTGCGCGCTGATCGGCAGCTTCAGGTCGCTGGTCGTGTTCAGGCCGGTCTTGACCTTCGAGATGATCGACAGGCGGTCTTCGCTGATCGCGTACAGCGTCAGCCGGTCGGCATTGAACAGCTTGCAGATGTCTTGGCTCGCCTCCAGCATGATCTGGTCGACGTTCTCGGTGTCGTGGATCCGGGTGGAAACCTGCTGCAGCTGCCGGTAGAAGAGGACTTCGAAGGAAACGCCGCGCTTGTCCGGCGGCAGCATCTGGGAATCGAAGAAGGCCTGCTCGGAATCCCGGCTCGGCTTGAGAACGGCACTCACAGGTTGAATTCCTGGCCGGCTCGCAGCCATCGGATGTCGTGGACCACGTTCAGGCCGAAGGGCTGGGTCTGGTCGAACTTCTGGATCTCACTCATGATCAGCTCGGTCTCGGCGGGCTTGGTGTGAGTGATGTAGATCGGGAAAGCCTTGCCGCGGTCGATGCAGTCGAGCTCCTCCGCCAGCGCCAGCGGAGACAGGTGCAGGCTGCGCCGGGCGAGGTCCTTTTCGCGGTTGCTGAAAGCCGTTTCGATGACGAGGGCCGCGACGTCCATCTGGTTGATGCGGCGCCAGAAAGCAGGATTGCGCTCGGTGTCGCCCGAGAAAACCCAGCTGCCGCGCCCGCCGGCGATGGCGTAGCCCACGGCCGGAACGGTGTGCACTGCCGGCAGAACCTCGATGCGCTTGCCGGTGATCTCGAGCGTCTGGCCGATTTCGATCTCGTGGAAGGTGATGAAGGGCGCTTCCACGCTGGGGATGCGGCTGAAGTCCGGCCAGATCACGTTGTTGAAGATGTGCGCCTTGACCGCGGCGATGGTGCCCGCCAGCGCGTGGATCTGGACGGGGGCGGACCGCTGCGCAGCGATCGCGTCGATCATCAGCGGCAGCGCCGCGATGTGGTCCAGGTGGGAATGGGTCAGGAGGACATGGTCGACGCCCTTCATCTCCTCCAATGTGAGGTCCCCGACGCCGGTGCCGGCGTCGACCAGGACGTCCCCGTCGATGAGGAAAGACGTGGTTCGGCAGTCCTTGGCGATGGCGCCGGAACAGCCCAACACGCGCACCTTCATCGTCTGTCCTTACTTGGTTTCGAAATTGGTGGCGCCGTCCCATCCCGGGTCGAACGGAAGCAACCTCATCGAGGCTACACGCTCCGAATATAGTTCGTAAAGGTATTTTTTGGCATTCATCCGCTGCAGGTTCAGGAGCATCAGATCGCACTGCTCCCAGTCCTGGGCGCGGTACGCCTTGACCAGCACACCCCAGGTTTTCACCTCCTCGGCCAGGGTTTTCTCGAGCTGCTGGAGCGGCCCCAGCGGGAAGAAGATGGACACCGCCTGTTCCTTGCCCTTGACCCGCACCTTGTCGAGCTCCTGCCAGCCGAATTCCGGCGCCAGCTTGCGGGTGGTCTCGCTGACCACGATGTCCAGGCCGTACACCTTCGACAGCCCCTCCAGCCGCGAGCCGAGATTGACCGCGTCGCCGATCACGGTATAGCTGCGCCGGACGTCCGATCCCATGTCGCCGACGCACATCGTCCCGGTGTTCAGCCCGATGCCGATGCCGATCTCCGGGATGCCGGAAGCGCGGTGTTCTTCGTTGATCTGGCGCACGGCGGCAGACATCTCGATGGCTGTCTTGACCGCGAGCTGGGCATGGTTGGGAGTGTCCACGGGCGCACCCCAGAAAGCCATGACGCAGTCCCCCATGTACTTGTCGATGGTGCCCCGGTTGGCCCGGATCAGGTCGGTCAGCCGGCTGAAGACGGCGTTCAGCAGTTCCTGCAGCTGGGTCGGCTCCATCCTCTCGGACATCTTGGTGAAGCCCCGCATGTCGCAGAACATCACCGTCAGCTCCTTGTTGGTCGCCTTCATGCTGTAGCTGTCCGGGTCCTTCACCATTTCGTCGACCAGCTCCGGGGGAACGTACGTGCCGAAGAGGTTGGCGAGCTCCCGTTTGGATCGGCTCTCGACGAAATAGCCGTAGCTCATGTTCAGCGCGAAGGCAGTGAGCGCCACCGCCAGCGCCGAGGCCAGCGGCAGCACCAGCCCGGCGCCCACGTACAGCCAGAAATTGAGGACCACCATCAGTACGGTCACCACGGCGCTGAGCAGCACCGCCCGCGGCGCGGACAGCAGCGGCAGCGCGAAGGCGAGCACCAGGCCGGAAACCAGCAGGATCATCACCTCGTAGCCGACGGTGTAGTCCGGCTTCACCAGCATCTTGCCGTCCAGCAAGCCGGCGATGACATTCGCATGGGTCTCCACGCCGGGGTAAGCCTCGCCGACGGGCGTCACACGCAGGTCGAGCAAACCCTGAGCCGTCGTGCCGACCAGGGCGATCTTGCCTTTCATGCTTTCCGCCGGGAGCCGCTTGGCGAGAACGTCCGCGGCCGAGACGTACTTGAACGCGCCCCCATTGCTGCCGCCCGGCCCACGGAAGGGGACCAGGCTGGCGACGCGGTCATCCACCGGGATTGCCCGGGTGCCGTCCCCCCGGCGCAGCAGGATGCTCTCCAAGCCGTGGTAGCTGCGCGAATCGAAGCGTTCGCGCGGGAACCCCGGCTCCACGGCCGGCAAGCCGACCAACATCCGGTACATCGCCAGCGACAGCGCCTCGTAATACTGGCCCTTGAACTCCGACACCAGCGGAATGGAACGAACCACGCCGTCCGCGTCGACCATCGGATTGAAGTAGCCCGCCATCGGCGCGGCCCGCGCCAGCTGCTCGATGTTCGAACCGTACCCCTTCCAGCTGACGATCCGGATCGGGCGGCCCTTGAGCGTTTCCCGCTGCATCACGGGAGCGGGAAGGACGCCGTGGGCGCCGCCGCCGGCGTCACCGGTGAAGAAATAGCCAAGCACCACCGGGCGCTTCTCCAGGGCCTTGGCAAAGAGGGCGTCGTAGTCCAGCGATTCCTGGATCTGGGCCAGCTTCTGGGCAAATCCGGGCTGGTCCTTCAGGTCCCCCTGGGCCAGTTCCCTGAGCCGCTTGAGGCCGGAGCTTTCGTCCGCCTCGGCGAAAACCACATCGAAACCAAGCAGCCCCACCTGCTGCCGGTCGAACAGTTCATTGGTCAGGTCGGCCAGCTTGTTGCGGCCCCATGGCCAGTGCCCGACCTCCGCCAGGCTTTTCTCGTCGATGTCGACGATGACGATCCTGTCGTCCATCGTCCTGGGCATCGTCGCGCGCAGCCGGGCGTCGTAGATGATGTCGTCGAAGCGCTGGAGCACGCCGATGGGAAGAATGCCGCTTGCGTGGAGCAGCGCAAAGACCAGCGGAATGAGCGTGACGGCGATCCGGGACCAGTGTTTTGAAAGCAAGCCCATAAGGCCCCGGCCCCCGCTAGCGTGAGATGGGCGTCATCGTGCGGCAGGCGGTTCAGGCCTGCACGAATTGCATCTGCGTGCCGGCCAGTTCCAGCAGGTCCCCGTTCTTCAGCGTGACCGGCTCGGCGCCGATCGCAGCGCCGTTCAGGGTCGGCTTGTTCGCCCCCTCCACGTGGGCCACGACGAAGCCATGCGGCCGCTTGGTGATGGCCGCCACGGCGACGCCCGGCTTGCCGATCGTGGTCACCACCTTCACCAGCGGCACCTCGCGGCCGGCCGCGGCTCCGGACAGCACCTTGATGGCTGCCGCCATGCTCGCGAGCTCGGGCGCCGACGCCGGGGCCGGCGCACCTTCCGCGCGCTGCGGCGGGGCCGTGATCGAGCCGGCCTTGATGATCATCGTCTTCTCGTAACCGGGATTGGCGGCTTCGTTGATGTACTTGATCTTGTACTTGCCGATCTCCACCGTGTCGTTGTTCTGCAACAACTGCTTCTTCACGGCCTTGCCGTTCACGTAGGTGCCGTTGGTGCTATTGAGATCCTCGAGGTAAACCTCGCTCGCCATCATCTGCAGGACCGCGTGCTCGCCGCTGACGGCAAGGTTGTCGATCACGATGTCGTTGTAGGGGCGCCGCCCCAGTGTCGTGCGGTCCTTCGTCAACTGCACTTCCTTGATGACAACACCGTCGATCGAAACGATCATTTTCGGCATGGTCGGCTCCTGTTTCTGAACTCGTTATCTGAAACTAACATCAAGGTCTATTTTCCCAGCAATCTGGAGATGAGGCCGCGTTTTTCGGAACCCATCTTGGCGTGCGCGAGCAGAACCGAGATATTGTCCCGCCCGCCGTTGGCGTTGGCGGCCTCGATCAACTGCTGCGACTTCAGCTCCAGGCCCGCCTCGCCGACCACGATGCGTGCGATCGTGTCGTCGTCCAGCATGTCCGACAGGCCATCGGAGCACATCAAGTAAAGGTCGCCGGCTTCGACACGGTGTTCGTTGACCTCGAGCAACACCGCGTCTTCGACGCCCAGGGCCCGCGTCACGAGGTTCTTGTTGGTCGAGACCGCCGCCTGCTCCGGCGTGATCAGCCCGGCGTCCATCTGCTCCTGCAGCAGGGAATGGTCCTTGGTGATCTGGCTGAAGACCGTGCCGCGCAGCCGATAGCAGCGGGAATCCCCGATGTGTCCGAGCATCAGGCGCGAGTCCTGGAAGACGCCCAGGACGAGCGTCGTCCCCATCCCGCTGTACTGCGGGTTGGAATTGGCCGCGTTGAAGATCGAGCGGTTGGCGTTGTCGACGCAGATCTCCATCGCGCGCCGCACTTCGCGGCTGTTGGCGTGCCGGCCGGCCTGCGACAGCCAGCGCCCCAGTTCCGACTTGATGAAGGTGGTGGCCATGCCGCTGGCGATCTCGCCCGCGTTGTAGCCGCCCATGCCGTCTGCCAGGATCCCGAGGCGGGTCGGTTCGTCGATCGCGACGGAATCTTCATTGTTCTCCCGGGCCAGGCCCGGATCGGTGCGAATGCAGAACTCGTAAATCATAGGTGCCCGGGTTTCTTGTCTTCCGGATCGGTGCTGCCGTCTCCGGCCGAAGGAGCGCCCGAACCGGCCGGCCTGGCGAAGGCCGCGGTCTTCGCGAAGGCGTCGACCTCTCCAGCCTCCAGCTGTTGGCCGGAATCATAGCCGGGCTCGGCGCTCGTCAGGATGGCGCTCCCGGCGCCGGCCGCGAACGCGCTTGCGCCGTCGATGGCTGCACTCTGCATCGCCGTTGTTTTCCCGGACCCGGCGGGGGAGTCCCCCGCAGCCGGAGCAACAGCGGACCTGGAAGGTGCCGTGGCACTGGCGCCTCCGGCCATGGCCGCCAGAACCGCACGCAGGTCATTCGCGAAAGCATCGCCGTCCTGGTAGCGGTCTTCCGACCGCTTTGCCAGCGACCTCGTGACCACCTGCGCGAGCTGGTCGGAGATGTCGCCGCGGACGACGCGGATGTCGGGCACCTCCTCGTTCGCGATCTTGTACATCAGCTCCGCCATCGAGTCGCCGCGGAAGGGAAGCACGCCCGTCAGCATCTGGTACAGCATCACGCCCAGCGAATACAGGTCGGAGCGACCGTCCACTTTCTTGCCGGCAATCTGCTCGGGCGACATGAAGCTGGGCGTGCCGAGCACCAGCCCGGTCTTGGTCTTGCTCGAGTCCGTGATGCGCGCGATGCCGAAGTCCGTCACCTTGACGGTGTCGCTGTCGACCTCGTACATGATGTTGGCGGGCTTGATGTCCCGGTGCACGACGTTCTGCCGGTGGGCATAGGCCAGCGCCTCGGCCACGCGGGCGACGATGGACAGCACCTTGGCCGCCGGCAGCAGGTTGCCGCCCTTGCAGAAGTCCACCAGGTCGCGGCCCTTGAGGAACTCCATGGCGATGTACGCCAGGTCGTGCTCTTCGCCGGCATCGAAAATCGTGACGATGTTCTGGTGCTGCAGCCGGCCGGCCGTCTCTGCCTCGCGGAAAAACCGCTCCCTGGCGTCGGTCAGTTCCTCGCCTTCGAACTCCTGGCTCAGGGCCATCGTCTTGATCGCCACGACACGCCCGATCTTCGGGTCCTTGCCGAGGTAGACCACGCCCATGGCGCCCTTGCCCAGCTCCTTTTCCACCCGGTAGCGGCCCAGCATCGGCTTTTCCACCGCGCCGCCATCGAGCAGCATCGTGCCGCCGGGATGGGCGCCGCCGCCGCCCAGGATGACCGTTTCGGACAGGTTCTTCGCACGATTGAGCTTGGACTGCAGGTCCTTGTAGTCCTTTTTCCAGGCGGCCATGTGCTCGTAGATCGCCTGCGCCTTGTTGAACTGGCGCTTGCGTTCGAAGTCGAGCGCCAGGTTGTAAAGGTTCTCCATCAGCGAGTCACTCATGGGCGCGCGCCGGAAGCGGTCGAAAGCCATGTCCAGCTGGCCCTGGCCCTGCAGCGCGAGTCCCATCATGCGGTTGGTCTCGGCCGATTCCTCGTCGGACTTGAGCTTGCCGGCTTCCGTCATCAGGAAGCGCTTGGTGGTGATCGCCAGATGGCCGATCACCAGCAGCGTTGCGGGGAACACCAGCTTCAGCCACAGCGAGGCGCCGGCCAGGAGTCCGAATTCGGCGCCGAGCAGGCCGACGAACAGCGCGGCGCTGATCGCTCCCGCCATTCCGGCGGAAAGCCGCGGCAGGGCCGCGATCAGGTAGGCCGCGACCAGCAGGAAAACGCCCATCGCGGCCAGGGTGGCCCAGGCCGGCTGCACGATGAACTGTTCGCCCAGGATGCTGGAGGTGGTGTGGGCGAGCATCTCCGCCGGGGTCAATCCCGCATAGCCTGGCGCCGGAAACAGTGCGCCGACTCCGGCCGCAGTGGCCCCGATCACGACGATCTTGTCGGTGTACCTGGAAGCCGGGATCCTGCCGCTCAGGACGTCGTAGAACGAGTCGATCGCGAAGGCCGGCTTGCCGTCGCGTCCCCGGTAGAACTGCGGCAGCATGCGCGCGCCTTCGTCCGTCTTCACCCGCAGCTTGCCGATCTGCACCGACTCGCCCGGGTGCAGCTTGATGTCGGCAGGGCCCAGGTTCAGGCTGCTTGCCGCCGCGAGCAGCGCCATCGAGGGCACGGCCTTGCCGTAATAGTTGACCAGCAGCGCCTCCTGCCGCACCGAGCCGTCCACGTCGTTCAACTGGTTCAGATGGCCGACGCCGGCGGCTGCATTGCCGATCACGTCGATCGGCTGCTGGCCGCGCACCGCCGGCTCCGCAAAACCATCGCTCTCGTCGATCGCGCTTTTCAGGGCGAAGGCCGGCAGCGGCTTGTCGGGTTTGCCCAGCGGCTCCGCCAGCTCGAACACCGACGGGATCAGCACGTTGCCGGCCTTGGACATGCTCGCCGCCAGCTTGGAATCCGTGTCCAGCGCCGCCTCCGCCTCGGAGATCACCTTCCCGAGCTGCTGGGTGACGGCGCTCGGCTCCGACTGCGCCAGCGCCTCTTTCATCCTGCGGATGAACACCATGCCCCGATCCGTCTGCGGCTCGAAGAAGAACACGGTGTGGACAATGGTCTTGGCCCTGGCGGCCGACAGCATGTCGATCAGTTGCGCGTGGACGTCGCGCGTCCAGGGCCAGCGGCCGATGTTGCGGATGCTCTGGTCGTCGATGGCGATGATCGCGATCCGGTCCGAGGGTTGCCGGCCGCTGCTGGTGCTCGCGTAGTCGTAGAAGCGGCGTTCCAGCGTCTCGATGGTGTCCGTCGACCTGTGGAAGATCCAGACCGCCAGCACGATCAGCACGGCCACGAACCAGTCCCGGCGCCAGAACTGTCCGCGTTTAGCCGATGACGATGTGCTCACTTCCCCTGCCCTCTGAACAGATAGCCGATCCGTCCTGTGTTTCTATCCACAGGCATCCAAGCCGCACGCCCAGGAGGGTGCAGGTCTCCCGGCCAAGACGTTAACAGAGGGACCGAGGGGGAACAAGCGACTTCGGCGCGCCGTTCTAACGTTTCGTTGCAAATGTGCACAGGCGGTCCAGCTGCCTGTGCACGCACCTTCAGGCCGGGTGTTGCTGCCGTGCGCGCGCCTGGACCAGCTTGCCAAGCAAGATGACCAGCGCGGCGCCCGCTGCGGCGGCGACGTAGTGAACCCACCCGTTGGCGGCGACGTAGTCCCGGAAGATGAAGTCGCTGGCGATGGTCTCGCCGCCGACCCAGCCGATCAGGGCGGCGCCGAGCACGACGATGATCGGGAAGCGTTCCATCAGCTTGATCATCAGCGTGCTGCCGAAGATCACGAGCGGGATGCTGATGGCCAGGCCCAGGATCAGCAGCAGGAAGCTGCCCTTCGCGGCGGCGGCCACGGCGATCACGTTGTCCAGGCTCATCACCAGGTCGGCGATCAGGATGGTGCGCACCGCCGCCAGCAGGCTGCCGTGCTCCTTGGCCGCGCCTTCGCCTTCGTCCTCGTCGCCGAGCAACTGGACACCGATCCACAGCAGCAGCAGGCCGCCGACGATCTGCAGGTACGGCATGGCGAGCAACTGCACCGCGACGATGGTCAGCAGGATCCGCAGGACGACCGCCGCGCCGGAGCCGAAGAGGACGGCCATGCGCTGTTGATGAGGGGGAAGGGAGCGGGCCGCGAGCGCGATCACGACGGCGTTGTCACCCGACAGGATGATGTTGATCCAGATGATCTTGACCAGCCCGATCCAGAAGTCGGTGCTCTGCAGGAATTCCATGTGCTTTCTCCAATGTTATGAATACGAAAAGCGCCCAAAACCGGGGTTTCGAGCGCTTTTCTTTTTTATGGAAGCCGCAGTTTAACGGCCGCGAAGGAGCGGCCAGTCCGTATTTGTGCTTACAGCATTGCCTTGAGCAGCCTGGCCATCTCGGACGGATTGCGAGTGACCTTGAAGCCGCACTCTTCCATGATGGCGAGCTTGGCGTCCGCGGTGTCGGCGCCGCCGGAGATCAGCGCGCCGGCGTGGCCCATGCGCTTGCCGGCGGGCGCGGTGACGCCCGCGATGAAGCCCACGATCGGCTTCTTCATGTTGTCCTTGCACCAGCGCGCCGCGTCCGCTTCGTCGGGGCCGCCGATCTCGCCGATCATGATCACGGCGTCCGTTTCCGGATCGTCGTTGAAGGCCTTCATCACGTCGATGTGCTTGAGGCCGTTGATCGGGTCGCCGCCGATGCCGACGGCGCTGGACTGGCCCAGGCCGATCTCGGTCAGCTGCGCGACCGCTTCATAGGTCAGCGTGCCGGAGCGGCTGACGACGCCGATGCGGCCCTTGCGGTGGATGTGGCCCGGCATGATGCCGATCTTGATCTCGTCCGGCGTGATCAGGCCGGGGCAGTTCGGGCCGAGCAGCAGCGTCTTCTTGCCGCCGGCGGCTTCCTTGGCCTTCATGCGGTTGCGCACTACGAGCATGTCGCGCACCGGGATCCCTTCGGTGATGCAGATCGCCAGGTCGAGGTCGGCCTCGACGGCTTCCCAGATCGCGGCGGCCGCGCCTGCCGGCGGCACGTAGATCACGGAAACCGTGGCGCCGGTCTCCTTGGCCGCTTCCTTGACCGACGCATAGATCGGGATGTTGAAGATCGACTCGCCGGCCTTCTTCGGGTTCACGCCGGCGACGAAGGCGTTCTTGCCGTTCGCGTATTCCTGGCACTTCTCGGTGTGGAACTGCCCGGTCTTGCCGGTGATGCCCTGGGTGATGACCTTGGTGTCTTTGTTGATGTAGATCGACATGAATTTTTTTCCTAATCAGTTGAGGACGCAGCTGAAGCCCTGTCCCCCAAGGTCACTTGAGCGCCGCGACAACCTTCTGCGCCGCTTCCGCCATCGTGTCGGCGCTGATGATCGGCAGGCCCGACTCGGCCAGCATCTTCTTGCCCAGCTCCTCGTTCGTGCCCTTCATGCGCACGACCAGCGGCACGCTCAGGTTCACGGCCTTGCAGGCGGTGATGACGCCGGTGGCGATGGTGTCGCACTTCATGATGCCGCCGAAGATGTTGACCAGGATCGCCTTGACCTTGGTGTTCTTCAGCATGATCTTGAACGCCTCGGTGACCTTCTCCGGGGTGGCGCCGCCGCCCACGTCCAGGAAGTTGGCCGGCTCGGCGCCGAACAGCTTGATGGTGTCCATCGTCGCCATGGCCAGGCCGGCGCCGTTCACCAGGCAGCCGATATTGCCGTCCAGGCTGATGTAGGCCAGGTCGAACTTGCTGGCCTCGATCTCGGCCGGATCCTCTTCGTCGAGGTCGCGCAGGGCGACGATCTCGGGATGGCGGAACAGCGCGTTCGGGTCGAAGTTGAACTTGGCGTCGAGCGCCTTGATGTTGCCGTTGCCTTCGAGGATCAGCGGATTGATCTCGACAAGGCTGGCGTCGGTTTCCATGTAGATCTTGTAGATCTTCTTGATCACATCGACAGCCTGGGCGGTCGATGCCGCCGGAACGCCCATGCCGTCAGCCAGTTCCTTGGCCTGGTCGTCGGTCAGGCCGGCGATCGGGTCGGCGAAGACCTTGATGATCTTCTCGGGGGTCGCATGCGCCACTTCCTCGATGTCCATGCCGCCTTCGCTGGAGGCCATGAAAGCCACTTTCTGCGACGCGCGGTCGGTCACGGCCGAGAGGTAGTACTCCTTCTTGATGTCGGCGCCGTCTTCGATCAGCAGCCGGCGGACCTTCTGGCCCTCGGGCCCGGTCTGGTGGGTCTTGAGCTGCATGCCCAGGATCTCGCCAGCCAGTTTCCTGACTTCATCCACCGAGCGCGCCAGCTTGACGCCGCCACCCTTGCCGCGCCCGCCTGCGTGGATCTGCGCCTTGACGACCCACACGGGCCCGCCGAGTTTCTGTGCGGCCTCGACCGCCTCCTGCACCGTGAAAGCCGGGATGCCGCGCGGCACGGGCACGCCGAAGTTGCGCAAGATTTCCTTGCCTTGGTACTCGTGAATCTTCATGAGGTCTCTCTGGAGGATCGGGTGGAATTTTGGTGCCCGGGGCGTGGCGCGGGCCCCCGGCAGGCTGCATGGAGCAGCCGTGAACTGTATCATGGTGCGATGCACAAACAGAGTGCGGCGCGTGGCGTCACGCTACGCACTTTCCACAGGAGAAACGATGCCCAGGGTGTTCATCGACGGTGAAGCCGGAACGACCGGTTTGCAGATTCGCGAGCGGCTCGAAAAGATGCCGCAGATCGACTTGGTCAGCATCGCGCCCGAGCGACGCAAGGACCCGCAGGCCAAGCGCGAACTCATGTCCACGGTCGACCTGGTGATCCTCTGCCTGCACGACGACGCGGCACGCGAGTCGGCCGCGATGGTCGACGAGATCGAGAAGTCGTCCGGCCGTCCCGGCCCCAAGCTGATCGACGCCTCCACGGCGCATCGCACGGCCGAGGGCTGGGTCTTCGGCTTTCCGGAACTTGCGCCCGGCCAGCGCGAAGCAGTGGCGAAAGCGCGCCGCGTGAGCAACCCCGGTTGCTACTCGACGGGCGCGATCGCATTGCTGCGGCCGCTGGTGGACGCCGGCCTGCTGCCCAGGGACTACCCGGTCGTGCTGCCCTCGGTCAGCGGCTACTCGGGCGGCGGGCGCAGCATGATCGAAGCCCACGAAGCCGGCACGGCGCCGGCCTTCGAGGTCTACGGCCTGGGCCTGAAGCACAAGCATGTTCCGGAGATCCTCAAGTACACGGGCCTCGCGCGCCGGCCGATCTTCATTCCGGCGGTGGGCAGCTTCCGCCAGGGCATGCTGGTGGAGCTGCCGCTGCACCTGGAAACGCTGCCCGGCCAGCCGAAGCTGAAGGACCTGCACGACGCGCTCGCAAAGCACTACGCCGGCAGCGAATGGATCACGGTCCAGGCGCCGACCGAAGACGGCAAGCTCGAACCCGAGGCGCTCAACGACAGCAACAGGATGGAGCTGCGGGTCTACGGCAGCGACGAGTTGCGCCAGGCCGTCGTGATCGCCCGGCTGGACAACCTGGGCAAGGGCGCGAGCGGAGCCGCGGTGCAGAACCTCAAGCTGATGCTGGGCCTGTAGCCCGGCTACAGGCCTTCGTCAGGCTCGCTGCCGGAAAGGACCCGGCGCACCACTTCGCCGTCGAAGCCGCGCGCCGCCAGAAAGCGCGCCTGCTTGCCGCGCGCGGCCGCATCCGCCGGCAACGCCTCGAACTTGCGGGCCCAGACCTCGCGGGCCCGGGCCAGTTCGCTGGACTTGAGCTTCGCCAGCGCGTCCGACACCTTGTCGGCATCCAATCCCTTGGACTGCAGCTCCTGCCGGATCCGCAGCGCGCCGAGCTTGGCCGAGCGGCGATGCACGACCGAGTCGACGACGCGCTGCTCGTTGATGAAATCCCTGGCCTGCAATTCATCGAGGACACGGGCCAGCTGCCCCGGCTCCTCTTCATGCGCCGCGAGTTTTCTTTCCAGCTCGGCCCTTGAGTGCTCGCGGCCGCTCAGCAGGCGCAGCGCCCGGCCCTTCAGCGACAGCGGTCCCAGCAGCGGCATCGCGAGCTCCCCGAGTGAGTCAGGCTTCCTCGACGTCGGCCGGCAGCAGCGGGATGTTCAGCGATTCGCGGACCTTGTTCTCGATCTCGCGGGCCAGCGCCGGGTTCTCGCGCAGGAATTCGCGTGCGTTGTCGCGGCCCTGGCCGATCTTCTCGCCGTTGTAGGCGTACCAGGCGCCCGACTTTTCGAGGATGCGCGCGGTGACGCCCATGTCGATGATCTCGCCATGGCGGCTGATGCCTTCGCCGAACAGGATGTCGAACTCCGCCGTCTTGAACGGCGGCGCCACCTAGTTCTTCACCACCTTGACCTTGGTCTCGTTGCCGATCGCCTCTTCGCCCTTCTTGATCGTGCCGGTGCGGCGGATGTCCAGCCGCACCGAGGCGTAGAACTTCAGCGCGTTGCCGCCGGTCGTGGTTTCGGGGCTGCCGAACATGACGCCGATCTTCATGCGGATCTGGTTGATGAAGATCACCATGCAGTTGGTCTTCTTGATCGAGGCGGTGAGCTTGCGCAGCGCCTGGCTCATGAGCCGGGCCTGCAGGCCGGGCAGCGAATCGCCCATCTCGCCTTCGATTTCGGCCTTGGGCGTGAGCGCGGCGACCGAGTCGATGACGATCAGGTCCACCGCGCCGGAGCGCACCAGGCTGTCGACGATCTCGAGTGCCTGTTCGCCGGTGTCCGGCTGGCTGATCAGCAGGTCGGACAGGTTGACGCCCAGCTTCTGCGCGTACTGCACGTCGAGCGCATGCTCGGCGTCGACGAAGGCGCAGGTGCCGGCCTGGCGCTGCATCTCGGCGATGACCTGCAGCGTAAGCGTGGTCTTGCCCGAGGATTCCGGCCCGTAGATCTCGATCACGCGGCCGCGCGGCAGGCCGCCGACGCCCAGCGCGATGTCCAGCCCCAGCGATCCGGTGGAGACCACCTGGATGTCCTCGAGCTTCTCGCCTTCGCCGAGCCGCATGATCGTGCCCTTGCCGAATTGCTTTTCGATCTGGGCCAGCGCGACCTGCAGCGCCTTGCCGCGCTCGCTGTCCGCTGCGCCGATCCGGGTTCCCTTGACCTGTGCATCCATGTGAATTCCCCTTGTGAATCAATAAGTTGAGTGATCTGGATCCAGTGGTGTTTTGAACAGGCTGGATGCTTGATCAGTAATGTAACGCCGCAGCTTGGTTGAAGTAAACGCGTTTTTTCGTCAGTTTGCCTTACCATCTGCGGATGACCACGGAAGCGCTTTCAGAGACTCGCCGGCAGACCCATCTGGGCCGCCTTCTCGGCCATTCGATGCGGCGCTTCGACGAGCGTGTGCTGCACCTCATGGCGCACAACGTCGACGTCCCGCTGGCCCTGTCCAACCTCGCTGCGCGGGCGCAGGTGAGCGCCGCCCACATCCACATCACCCGCCACCTCGCGGTCGAAGGCGCGCGCCTGACCGACCTGGCGCAGAGCGCGGGCATGAGCAAGCAGGCGATGGGCGACCTGGTCGACCAGTGCGAAGCCTGGGGACTGGTGCGCCGCGAGAGCGACAGCCGCGACGCCCGCGCCCGGCTGGTGCGCTTCACGCCGATCGGCCTGGCCTGGCTGCAGGCCTTCAAGGAGGCGGTGGCGCAGGCCGAGGCGGAATTCCGCGCCGAAGTGGGCGACGAGATCGCGACCGTGGTGGCGATCGGGCTGGAGGCCTACGCCGGCGGCACGGCGACCTGAGCCTGCGTCGGCGGCTCGCCAATGCTGGACAGCAGCCACTCGCGAAAGCAGATCAGCGGCTGCAGCCGGCTGCGCGCCTCCGGATAGCAAAGCCAGTAGCCGAGGTCGCTGCGGTAGCCGCCGTCGCGCAGCGGCTCGCGCACCAGGCCGGCGGCGATTTCGTCCTGCACCAGGCAGCGCGGCACCAGCGCCAGCCCCATGCCGGCGACGACGGCCCGGATCAGCGTCTGGAACTGGTCGAATTGCGGGCCAGCCGGCAGGCCGGAGGCGGCGACGCCGTGGATTTCGCCCCAGCGCAGCCAGGCCTCCGGCACGGTCACGTGGCGCAGCAGCGCGTAGCGCCGCACGTCGGCCGGTGCGGCGATCGACCAGTCGGCCACCCGGCTGCGCGGCGCGATCAGCGCCACGTCGTTGCCCGCCAGATAGTGCGAGCGCGCCGCCGGCCAGTGGCCATCGCCGAACAGGATCGAGCAATCCAGCTCCGGCCGGCCGAAGTCGTAGCCCTGCACATACGGAACGAAGTGGAGGCTGACCTCGGGATGCTGCTGCTGGAACCGCGGCAGGCGCGGGATCAGCCATTTGGCGGCGAAGGTGGGCAGGCTCGACAGGCGCAGCGAGCCGACGCCGTCGTCGCTCGCCACCAGCTCCAGCGTTGCCTTCTCGAGCTGGGCCAGCACGGCCCTGACCGCATCCTCGTAGCGCTCGCCGGCGGGAGTCAGGACCAGGCGGTTGCGGGCCCGCTCGAACAGCGGCACGCCGACCCAGTCCTCCAGGTCCCGGACCTGCTTGCTGACCGCGCTCTGCGTCAGCTGCAGCGCTTCGGCAGCCCGCGAGACACCGCCGAAGCGCCTGACCGTCGAAAACGCGCGCAGCAGATGCAGGGGCGGGCTGAAGCGGCGCAGTGACATGGTTGGCTCGACTTTAATTATTCCAAACTGGAATGCTATCAGGCACATCGCTTGCTTGCCAGGAGGCACAATCCTTTCTTCAACCCAGTTCGTTTTCATTGGTCGACAAACTCATGCACCGCAGACAACTCCTTGCTTCGCTCGCCGCCTTATCTGTCGCTCCTGGAATGTCCTTCGCGCAGGACAACAAGGTCATCCAGCTGGTCGTCCCCTTCCCGCCGGGGGGCGCCACCGACATCACCGCCCGCGCCCTGCAGGAGGTTCTGCCGCGCCTGCTCAAGCAACCGGTCGTCCTCGTGAACCGCGGCGGCGCCGGCGGCTCGATCGGCATGGCCGAAGTCGCGCGGGCGGCGCCGGACGGCTTGACCTTCGGCGTCGCCACGCTGTCCACCCATGGCGTGAATCCGGCCGTGTACGCCAAGCTGCCCTACGACCCCGTCAAGGACTTCGTGGGCGTGACCGAAATCGTGAAGGCGCCCGGCGTCCTCGCGGTGAACCCGAAGGTGCTGCCGGTCAAGGATTTCGCCGACCTGGTCCGCTTCCTCAAGGCCAATCCCGGCAAGGTGTCCTATGCCACGCCGGGCAACGGCACCATCGGCCACATGTGGGGCGAGCTGTTCAAGAGCAGCACCGGCACCTCGATGGTGCACATTCCCTACCGCGGCGCAGGCCCGGCGATCAACGACGTGCTGGCGGGCCAGGTTGCCGTGTACTTCGACCAGGTCGCCGCCTCGCTGCCCCACATCAAGGCCGGCAAGCTCAAGGCCCTGGCCGTCTCGTGGCCCACCCGCCTGGACGTCCTGCCCGATGTTCCGACCTACGCGCAGATGGGCTACCCGATCAACAACGATCCGTCCTGGTTCGGCCTGGTGGCGCCGGCCGGCACGCCGCAAGCGTTGGTGGACCGCATGCAGCAGGCAGTGGCCCAGGCCCTGCAGGAACCCGCCGTGCGCGACCGCCTCGCAGGCCAGGGCCTGTACCCCTCGGGCTCGGCTCCGCAGGCCTTCTCCGCCCAGATCGTGCGCGAGATCAAGAAGATGAAGGACGTCGCCGCCTACGCGAAGGTCCGCCTGGAGTGAGCGCCGCCATGTTGACTTCCCTGCCGGGCAGCACGCCGCTGGTGCTCGACTCCCCGCACAGCGGCACCTCGTATCCGGCGGACTTCGGCTCGGCCTGCGACCTGGCGACGCTGCGCCGCGCGGAAGACACGCATGTGGAAAAGATCTACGCCTTCGCGCCGGCCATGGGCGTGGCGTGGATCGAAGCCCACTTTCCGCGCAGCTACCTGGACGCCAACCGCGACACGACCGAACTCGACACGACGCTGCTCGATGGCGAATGGACCGGGCCGCTGGCCACCGACCCGCGCGTGCTCTCCAAGGTGCGCCTGGGCAAGGGCCTGATCTGGAAGTTCACCGACGAAGGGCTGCCGATCTACCAGCGCAAGCTGACGGTGGCGCAGGTGCAGGGGCGGATCGATCGCTGCTGGACACCGTATCACGCGGCCGTCCGGCAAGCGATCGAGGCGGCGCACGCGCGCCACGGCTACAGCATCCACATCAACTGCCACTCCATGCCGGCGGTCGCGGGCAGCCACGCCACGGAATTCCCGGGGCTGGCGCATGCCGATTTCGTGGTCGGCGACCGCGACGGCAGCACGGCCTCGCCCGCGCTGTCAAAGCTGATCGTCGAACACCTGCGCGGGTGCGGCTTCAGCGCGGACTACAACCACCCGTACAAGGGCGTGGAGCTGGTGCGGCGCTATGGCGCGCCGGCCCGGCATCGCCACAGCATCCAGGTGGAGATCAACCGCAAGCTGTACATGGACGAACAGACGCTGGAGATCGACCCGCCCGGCATGGCCCGCCTGCAACAGGCGCTCAAGACGCTGATCGAGCGCCTGCTGGCCGTCGATCCGCGTTGAAGCGGCGCGGCGCCGGGGCCCACGCCTAGAATCCCGGGAAGGTCCGACACAGGGCCCTCCCAGGAGACCCCATGCGTATCCTCATTGCCGAAGACGACCAGGTGCTGGCGGACGGATTGCTGCGCACGCTGCGCGCCTCGGGCGCGGCCGTCGACCATGTCTCCAGCGGCACCGAAGCGGATGCCGCGCTTCTGACGAACAACGAGTTCGACCTGCTGATCCTCGACCTGGGCCTGCCGAAGATGCACGGCCTGGAGGTGCTGCGCAAGCTGCGCGGGCGCGGTTCGTCCCTGCCGGTGCTGATCCTCACAGCCGCCGACAGCGTCGAGGAGCGCGTCAAGGGCCTGGACTACGGCGCCGACGACTACATGGCCAAGCCCTTCAGCCTGCAGGAACTCGAAGCCCGCGTGCGGGCGCTGACGCGACGCGGCATGGGCGGCACCAGCAGCACCATCAAGCACGGCCCGCTGGTGTACGACCAGGCAGGCCGGGTCGCGACCATCGACGGCCGGATGGTGGAACTGTCGGCGCGCGAACTCGGCCTGCTCGAGGTGCTGCTGCAGCGCGCCGGCCGTCTCGTCAGCAAGGACCAACTGGTGGAGCGGCTGTGCGAGTGGGGCGAGGAAGTGAGCAACAACGCGATCGAGGTCTACATCCACCGCCTGCGCAAGAAGATCGAGAAGGGGCCGATCCGCATCGCCACCGTTCGCGGGCTCGGCTACTGCCTGGAAAAAATCCCGGCGTGAAAATCTTCCAGCGCGAGCAGCGGTCGCTGTTCGGCGAGATCCTCGACTGGATGCTGACACCGCTGCTGCTGCTGTGGCCGGTCAGCCTGGCGCTGACCTGGCTGGTGGCGCAGAGCATCGCCGGCAAGCCGTTCGACCGCGCCCTGGAATACAACGTCCAGGCGCTGGCGCAGCTGGTGACGGTGCAGAACCAGCGGGCCGTCTTCAACCTGCCGCAGCCGGCGCGCGAGCTGCTGCGCGCCGACGATTCGGACCTCGTCTACTACCAGGTGCTCGGCGTGCGGGGCGAGGTGCTCAGCGGCGAAAAGGATTTTCCCGGCCCGCACGAGGAAGAGCGGCCGGTGCTCGGCGAGGTGCGGCTGCGCGACGACGAGATGCGCGGCCTGGACGTGCGCATCGCCTACACCTGGGTCAAGGTCGACCTGCCGGACTCCCTGCCGGCGCTGGTGCAGGTCGCCGAGACCCGCGAAAAGCGCTCCGTCCTCGCGACCGAGATCATCAAGGGCGTGATGCTGCCGCAGTTCGTCATCCTGCCGCTCGCGGTGCTGCTCGTGTGGCTGGCCCTGGTGCGCGGCATCAAGCCGCTGTCGCAGCTGGAAGAACGCATCCGCCAGCGCAAGCCCGACGACCTGAGCCCGCTCGACGACAAGGCCGTGCCGCTGGAGGTGGCGCCGCTGGTGTCGTCGATCAACGACCTGCTGACGCGGCTGAAGGTCTCGATCGCGACGCAAAAGCGCTTCCTGGCCGACGCGGCGCACCAGCTCAAGACGCCGTTGGCGGGCCTGAGGATGCAGGCCGACCTGGCGCAGCGCGAAGCGTTCAACGCCGACGAGCTCAAGCAGTCGCTCAAGCAGATCGGCCGGTCCAGCATCCGTGCGACGCACACGGTGAACCAGCTGCTGGCGCTGGCGCGGGCCGAGAGCAGCGGCCAGCAGACGATGGCGCGCCAGCCCTGCGACCTGGCGCAGCTGACGATGGAAGTGGTGCAGGACTCGGTGCCGCGGACCATGGACAAGCGCTTCGACCTGGGCTACGACGGCGCCCAGCCGGGCGCGACCGGCGTCACGCTGCCGGGCAATCCGACGCTGCTCAAGGAAATGATCCGCAACCTGGTCGACAACGCGATCAACTACACGCCGTCCAGCGCCGACCGTCCGGGCGTGATCACGGCGCGCGTGCTGGCCGATCCATTCGGTCACGTGCTGGTGCTGCAGGTGGAGGACTCGGGGCCGGGCATCCCGCTGGCGGAACGCGAGCTGGTGTTCCAGCCGTTCTATCGGGCGCTCGGCACCAACGTCGACGGCTCGGGCCTGGGCTTGCCGATCGTGCTGGAGATCGCGCGCCAGCACAACGCCACCATCACCCTCGACGACGCGCACCCGGGCCAGACCCCGCCCGGAACGCGGGTCACGGTCCGCTTCGTCGCCGGCGACCAGCCGGCCGCCGCTCAGGCCGGCTTGTAGAGATTGAGCTGCAGCCGCTCGCGCTCGATGGCGCGGGCCACCGGCGGCAGCGCGGCGATGCGCTGGACGAAGGCCCAGGTCGCGGGAAACGCGGTCGGGTCGATGCCGGCGATGCCGCCCCAGCGCGAGAGCGTGATGGTGTAGGCGTCGAGCGGGCCGAACTTGTCGCCGGCCAGGTAGGGCTTGCCGGCGGCCTGGGCCTTTTCGACCACGGCATCGAGCTCGCCCATGTAGCCGCGGTAGACGTTGGTGTTGAACGCCTTGATCTCGGCCTTGGCGGCGTCGCTCTCGGCGAACTTGTGCGGCAGGAAGATGTGGGTGAAGGTCGTGTGGACCGCGCTGTTCATCCACGCCAGCGTCTCGAACATCCGGGTGCGGGCCATCGACTCGCCCGGGATGAAGCCCAGCTGCGGGAAACGGTCGTTCAGGTAGTTGACGATGGCCGGGATCTGCGTGATCACCTGGTCGCCGTCCACCAGCACCGGCACCTGGCTGCGCGGGTTGATCGCCTTGTACTCGGGGCTGTAGTTCTCGCCCTTGTGCAGCTTGACCATGACCGGCTCGAACGGCTCGCCGATCGTCTCAAGCAGGGTGTGGGGGACGAAGGAACAGGCGCCGGGAGCGAAATAGAGTTTCATGCGATGTCTCCTGAAAAATCAGCGGCAGGTGCGCAGGGGCTTGCCGGCCAGCGCGATCCTGAGTTCGTCGATGCGGGGCCGCAGCGCGTCGTCGACGGCGGGAAAGCGCAGGAGCTGGCCGCGCACCTCGGGCCGCTCCACGACGACGCGCGCCGTGCGCACCCCGCGCTCGGACAGCACGGCCAGGTGCTCGTTGGCCTGCTCCTCGGTCGGAAAGCCGCCCAGCGACAAGCCCAGTTCCAGCGCCGGGTTCACCAGCGCCTGGAACGAAACGCCGAGGTAACGCAGCTCGGCCTTTTTCTTGTTGACCGCTTCGACCGTCGGGTACTTGCCCATGTAGACGATCCAGCGGGCGGCCTCGACGGTCGGCTCCAGGGCCCAGGAGCCGGCCGGCCACGCGGCCAGGCTGGCCCGCAAGGGCCCGACCTGCGCCTCCTCGAGCGGTCCGGCGAGCAGGCATTCCGCCGGCTTGGGCGCGGCGGCCGCGGCCTCGAGCCGCCGCACTTCGTCCGGCAGCAGCACGCGGACCGCTTCGGGCCGGATCTGCTGGGCCAGCCGCTGGGGTTCGGACTGCTGCAGGGGCGCGACGCCCCAGGCGGAAAGCAGCCCCTGGGCCCAGGCGAAGTAGGCGCCGTTGGCGAGCAGCAGCACGAGGACGATCAGTCGCAGCATTGTTGGGGAAGGTCAGGCAGCCGGGCGGACGCTCACTTCGGAGCTGGTGACCGCCTGCATGCCGAGCGCAGTATGCACCAGCAGGGCGCCGCTTTCGCTGGCGCCGTGGGCAGTCCCGGTCGTGCCGTCGGTGAGCGCCACGGCCCGGTCGCGCAGCGCATCGCGGACGTTGAAACGGGCCTGGAACGGGGCGAAGCCGAAGGTCTGGAAGGCCTGCAGCGTCTGCACCAGCGGCGCGGCGATCTGCAGCAGCGCCTGGCCGGCATCGATCTGCGGCAGCACTTCCTGCAGCCAGGCGGGAGCGGTGGAGAGCCCCGACGCCGCCGGCGCTGTGACGTTGATGCCGACCCCGACCACGGTGAAGCGGGCGCCGGATTCCGCGTCCGTGGAACTCGCGGTTTCGATCAGGATCCCACCGAGCTTGCGATCGTCCAGCCAGAGGTCGTTGGGCCATTTGAGCCGGATGCGCGGATGCAGCGCGTCGGCCAGAGCGACGCCGACCGCCAGCGACAGGCCCGACCAGTCGGCCGGCGCAAGCACCATCCCCAGCGAAAAGGTGAGCGAGGCGCCCGCTTCGCTTTGCCACTGACGCCCCAGCCGGCCCCGGCCGGCCGTCTGCCGCTGGGCGACCAGCAGGATCGGCTCGGTCCGGCCGGCTCGGCCCCGCCGCATCAGCTCGGTGTTGGTCGAATCGACCTGCGGCAGGACTTCGACGGTGAAGCCGGCAAGTGCGGGAGACACGGCCTCCCAGATCGCCTCGGCCGGCCAGTTCATGCTGTTATTTGCGGCGCTTGGGCGCGAGCAGGGTGCCGCGGCAGTTCGTCGCGCCGCACCAGCAGGGGTATTCGGCCTTGAGCTTGGGCGTGTAGCGCTCGTCGATGATCAGGCCGTAGTCGTAGTTGAGCTCTTCGCCGGCCTTGATGTTGCGCAGCGCCTTGATGAAGACGCGGCCCTCTTGCTCGTCGGCCTCGCAATTCGGGTCGCAGGAGTGGTTGATCCAGCGCGACGAATTGCCGCCGTGCTTGGCGTCGATGACCCTTTTTTCGTCGACGTGGAAGTAAAAGGTATGGTTCGGGTCTTTCGGATCGTGCGGATGGCGGCGCTGGGCCTCCTTCCAGGTGATCACCTCGCCCACGTATTCGATGATGGTTTCGCCTTCGGCAATGTCCTGGACTGCGAAGACTCCCTTGCCGTGGACGCCAGACAGCCGGGTCTGGATCCGGCGGCTGGCGCCGGCTACTGCTTTTGCGGGCATTAACGAAAACCTGTTAAGTTGAATGTGCACACACGCGCGCGTACACGTACACGCGAGAGGAAAGCCGAGATTGTAAGGAGCCGGACCGACTCCTATATAAAGCGGCACATTGAAGATTGGCAAACATTGACATGACGAAGACCCTGGTAATTGCGGAAAAGCCGTCGGTGGCGCAGGACATCGTGCGCGCGCTCACGCCCGATGCCGGCAAGTTCGAAAAGCACGACGAGTTCTTCGAGAACGACAAGTACGTCGTGACCAGCGCCGTCGGCCACCTGGTCGAGATCCAGGCTCCGGAAGAGTTCGACGTGAAGCGCGGCAAGTGGAGCTTCGCCCACCTGCCGGTGATCCCGCCGTACTTCGACCTCAAGCCGGTCGACAAGACCAAGACCCGCCTGAACGCGGTGATCAAGCAGGCCAAGCGCAAGGACGTGACGGCCATCGTCAACGCCTGCGACGCCGGGCGCGAGGGCGAACTGATCTTCCGCCTGATCGAGCAGTACGCCGGCTCGACCAAGAACGGCAAGTTCGTGCCGCTGGGCAAGCCGGTGCGGCGGCTCTGGCTGCAGTCGATGACGCCGCAGGCGATCCGCGACGGCTTCGCGTCGCTGCGCAGCGACAAGCAGATGGAGGGACTGGCGAACGCGGCGCGCTCGCGTTCCGAGGCCGACTGGCTGGTCGGCATCAACGGCACGCGGGCCATGACGGCCTTCAATTCGCGCGACGGCGGCTTCTTCCTGACCACGGTCGGCCGGGTGCAGACGCCGACCCTGGCCGTGGTGGTCGAGCGCGAAGAACAGATCCGCAAATTCATCAGCCGCGACTACTGGGAAATCCACGCCAGCTTCAAGGCCGACGCCGGCGAGTACACGGCCAAGTGGATCGATCCCAAGTGGAAGAAGAACGCCGACGACGCCGAGCTGAAGGCGGACCGGGTCTGGTCCGAGCGCGAGGCCAAGGAGATCGCCGACGCCGTGCGCGGCAAGTCGGCCAGCGTCACCGAAGAGGCGACGCCGACCACCCAGGCATCGCCCGCGCTGTTCGACCTGACGTCCCTGCAGCGCGAAGCCAACGGCCGCTTCGGCTACTCGGCCAAGACGACGCTGGCGCTGGCGCAGAGCCTGTACGAGCGGCACAAGGCCCTGACCTATCCGCGGACCGACTCGCGGCACCTGCCCGAGGATTACCTGCCGGTGGTGAAGGACACCATGGGCATGCTGGCGGACAGCGGCATGCGGCACCTCGCGCCCTTCGCGAAGCAGGCGCTGGACGGCAACTACGTCAAGCCGGGCAAGCGGATCTTCGACAACGCCAAGGTCAGCGATCACTTTGCGATCATCCCGACGCTGCAGGCGCCCAGCGGCCTGTCGGACGCCGAGCAGAAGCTGTACGACCTGGTGGTCAAGCGCTTCCTGTCGGTGTTCTTCCCGAGCGCCGAGTTCATGGTGACGACGCGGATCTCGCAGGCCGCCGGCCACAGCTTCCGCACGGTCGGCAAGGTGCTGGTCAAGCCGGGCTGGCTGGCGATCTGGGGCAAGGAAGTCGCCGAAGAAGGCGACGAGAACGACAAGACGCTGGTGGCGGTCAGGCCCGGCGAGATGGTCCGCGCCGAGGTGGTCGAGCCCAAGGGCCTCAAGACGCGGCCGCCGGCACGCTATTCGGAGGCGACGCTGCTCGGCGCGATGGACGGCGCCGGCAAGCTGGTCGAAGACGACGAACTGCGCGAGGCAATGCAGGAGAAGGGCCTGGGCACGCCGGCCACCCGGGCCGCCACCATCGAAGGCCTGATCAACGAGAAGTACATGTTCCGCGACGGCCGCGAGCTGGTCCCGACCGCCAAGGCCTTCCAGCTGATGACGCTGCTGCGCGGCCTGGGCGTGGAGGAACTGTCCAAGCCCGAGCTGACCGGCGAATGGGAATACAAGCTCGCGCAGATGGAGCACGGCAAGCTGTCGCGCGACGCGTTCATGCTCGAGATCGCCGAGATGACGCGCCACATCGTCCAGAAGGCCAAGGAATACGACCGCGACACCGTGCCGGGCGACTACGCCACGCTGTCGACGCCATGCCCGACCTGCGGCGGCGTGGTCAAGGAAAACTACCGGCGCTACACCTGCACCGGCAAGACCGGCTCGGGCGAGGACGCCTGCGGCTTCTCCTTCGGCAAGACGCCGGCCGGCCGCACTTTCGAGCCCGCCGAGGTCGAGCATTTCCTGCGCGACAAGAAGATCGGCCCGCTGGAAGGCTTCCGCTCCAAGGCAGGCTGGCCTTTCACCGCCGAGATCGTGCTGAAGTACAGCGAGGAAGACAAGAACTGGAAGCTGGAATTCGACTTCGGCAACGAGGCCGATCCGGCCGAGACCGGCGAGCTGATCGACTTCTCCGGCCAGGAATCGCTGGGCCCCTGCCCCAAGTGCGGCGCCCGGGTGTTCGAATGGGGCAAGAACTATCTGTGCGAGCGGTCGGTGCCCACGCCCGACCAGCCGACGCCGACTTGCGACTTCAAGACCGGCCAGATCATCCTGCAGCAGCCGGTGTCGCGCGAGCAGATGCACAAGCTCCTGTCCACCGGCAAGACCGACCTGCTCGACAAGTTCGTCTCGATGCGCACGCGCCGCCCGTTCAAGGCCTTCCTGGCCTGGGACAAGGAGGCGGGCAAGGTGAACTTCGAGTTCGAACCGCGCGCCAGCAAGTTCCCGCCGCGCAAGGGCGCGGCAGCGAAGGAACCGGCAGCGAAGTACTCCCCTGTCGCCAAGGCCGCGAAGACGGCGGCGAAGAAGGCCCCGACCAAGAAGGCTCCGGCCGCGAAGAAGGCCGCCGCACCCAAGGCGCCGCGCAAGGCCGGCGCCGGCCTGAAGCCGAGCGCCGAACTGGCCGCGGTGATCGGCGTCGAGCCGGTCGCCCGCACCGAAGTGATCAAGAAGCTGTGGGACTACATCAAGGCCAAGGGCCTGCAGGACGCGGCCAACAAGCGCGCCATCAATGCCGACGACAAGCTGCTGCCGGTGTTCGGCAAGCCGCAGGTCACGATGTTCGAACTCGCCGGCATCGTCGGCAAGCACCTGAGCACGCCATGAAGAACCTGACCTTCTACACCACCCCATGTCGCGGGGCCGCATCGTGCGCTGGATGCTGGAGGAAGTGGGCGAACCGTACGACACGGTCCTGCTCGACTTCGGCACGACGATGAAGGAAGCGGGCTATCTCGCGATTCGCCGACTACGTGGCCCGGCTGCGCGCGCGCCCCGCGGCCCAGCGCGCCACCTCGCTCGACGATGCGGCGATGCCGCCCAGGAAGCCTGAAGCTCAGGGATTCGGGGGCATGCGGTGCTCGACCCGGTCGAGCACCTCCTCCGGCTCGTCGGCGTCCGCCGGCGTTTCGTTGTTCAGCACCTGCTGCATGCGCGCCGTGTCCAGATCGCCCGTCCACTTCGCGACCACCACGGTGGCGACGCCGTTGCCGATCAGGTTCGTCAGCGCGCGCGCTTCGGACATGAAGCGGTCGATGCCCAGGATCAGCGCCAGGCCGGCGACCGGCACATGGCCCAACGCCGACAGCGTCGCGGCCAGCACGATGAAGCCGCTGCCCGTCACCCCCGCCGCGCCCTTGGACGTGAGCAGCAGGACCAGCAGCAAGGTGATTTGCTGGCCGACCGTCATCGGCGTGTTGGTGGCCTGCGCGATGAACACGGCCGCCATGGTCAGGTAGATCGAGGTGCCGTCCAGATTGAACGAGTAGCCGGTCGGGATCACCAGGCCGACGACCGACTTGCGCGCCCCCAGGTTCTCCATCTTGGTCATCATGCGCGGCAGCACCGACTCCGACGACGACGTGCCCAGCACGATCAGCAGCTCCTCCTTGATGTACTTGATGAACTTCCAGATCGAGAAGCCGTGGATGCGGGCGATGGCGCCGAGCACGGCGAAGATGAAGACCAGGCAGGTGGCGTAGAAAGTCGCCATCAGCTGGCCGAGCTGCAGCAGCGAACCCACGCCGTACTTGCCGATCGTGAACGCCATCGCGCCGAACGCGCCGATCGGCGCCACCCGCATGATGTAGCCGACGATGCCGAACAGCACGTGCGACAGCTTCTCGATGAAGTCGAACACCAGCGTGCCGCGGCCGCCGAACTTGTGCAGCGCGAAGCCGAACAGCACGGCGAACAGCAGCACCTGCAGGATTTCGCCCCGGGCGAAGGCGTCGACGACCGTGTTGGGAATGACGTTGAGCAGGAAGTCCGTCGTCGAGGTCATCTGGCCCGGCTTGGTGTACGCGGCGACGCCCGCCGTGTCCAGCGAGGCGACGTCGATGTTCATGCCGGCGCCGGGCCGGACGATGTTGATGATCAGCAGGCCGACGATCAGCGCGATGGAGCTCACGATCTCGAAGTACAGCAGCGCGAGGCCGCCGGTCTTGCCGACCTTCTTCATGTCTTCCATGCCGGCGATGCCGATGACGACCGTGCAGAAGATGATGGGCGCGATGATCATCTTGATCAGCTTGATGAAGCCGTCGCCCAGCGGCTTCATCGCCTCGCCGGTCTGCGGCGCGAAGTAGCCGAGCAGCACCCCGATGACGATGGCCGTCACCACCTGGAAGTACAGCGACTTGTAGAGTGGCTTGCGGGCCGCCTGCTGTTCCATGTTGCCTCCATCGCCGTGTTGGCGCACTAGCGTAGCACCGGGAGCCGCGCGATTGCGCCATTTGCACGGATGGGTTCGGAGCGCCTGACTGCGAGCTGATCCGGCGCCACCGGGCTTACGATCGCAACGAGGAGATCACACCGATGACACGCATCCGCATCACCGCCGCAGGCTTGGACTTCGTGGCCGAGACGCAGCCTGACGCGCCGCGCACCTGCGCCGCTTTCCTGCGGCTGCTGCCTTACCGCCAGAAGCTCATCCACGTGCGCTGGAGCGGCGAGGGCTGCTGGGTGCCGCTGGGCGACTTCCGGCTGGAGGTGGACGGCACGCCTGTCGGCTTCGAGAACCACACGCAGCATCCCTCGCGCGGCGACATCCTGTTCTACCCCGGCGGCTACAGCGAAACCGAGATCATCTGGGCCTACGGCTCCTGCAGCTTCGCCAGCAAGATGGGCGCGCTGGCCGGCAACCACTTCCTCACGGTCGTGCAGGGCCAGGAGAACCTGCGCGCGCTCGGCACCAAGGTGCTGTGGGAGGGAGCGCAGGACGTGCTGTTCGAGCTGGCCGACTGAACCGCAGCCGCCTGCGGCTCACCTGGGCTGCAGGCCGGGCGGGGCGGCCTCCACCGCCGGCGGCAGATGCTGCAGCCCGTTCATGCTCGAGGCCAGGATCACGCAAGCCTGCAGGACGAAGCCCGCGAATGCGAGCCCCAGGCAGGCGGGCTCGCCCCAGAGGCCGCCCACCAGCGCGCCGATCGCCGCGCCCCAGCATCGCGCCCGGCGTGATGCTCTGGCGCAGTGTCGTCGTCGTGATGGTCCAGACGATGGGGCCGGCGCCGAACAGGAAGAACGCGATGCCCGCAAGCACGCCCGATGGCAGCGCCAGCGTCCCGACCATTGCGCCGGCGGCCAGCACCGACACCGCGGGCCCGAACTGGATCGCGCGGCCGAACGCCATTGCGCCGACGACCCGCGGCGCCAGCAGCGCACCCAGCACCATCCCCGCGCCGTAGCAGCCGAGCGTGAATCCCACCGCCTGCGTGCTCAGGCCGAGCGAGCGCACGGCGCAGGGAACATAGGCCGCCTGCAGCACGAACCAGGAGACGTTCCAGGCCACGCCGGTCAGCAGCACAGGGCGCAGCAGCTTGTGGCGCCAGACGAAGTGCGCACCGTCCCGCGCCGAGGTTGGCCGCCGCCAGGGCGCGGAAGGAGCGGGGAAGCTGGGTCGTCGACATGCTGCGAGTCTCGCCGAAACCGCAATGCTGGCCGCGCGCCGTGCCGGCGGCTCGCCGTTTGCGGACATGCGAACGGCGGCGCATCATCCGATCCGCTTGGCAACCACGCACTGACGTGCGCATCGACTATGGCGTCGCCGGCTTTGGCGGCGTCTGCCCGCCCGAAGGCGACCCGCCGCACCGCTACGTCTTCACCGTGCACGCGCTCGGCGTCGACAGGCTGGACCTGCCGCCCGACCCGACGGCGGCACTCGCGGGCTTCATGGTGAACGCGAATTCGCTCGGCAAGGCGAGCTTCGAGGCGCGCTACGGGAGAGGGAAGAAGTAGCCGTCCACCGCGGCCTGCGCCGGCGCCGGCCGGTCAGAGAAAGCCCCCTTGGCAAGCTCAGCCGTTCGTCTCATGATGCGGCTCCCACACCAAAGGAGGTTCGCCATGTCCGTGATGCAACGCACCCTCGCCGCCGCCGCGCTCGCCGGCGCCGCCACACTCGCCCAGGCCGCCGGCTTCACGCTGGAAAGCCCGGACATCAAGCCGGGCGGGACCATCGACAAGAAGTTCGAATTCAACAGCTTCGGCTGCTCGGGCGAGAACAAGTCGCCGGCGCTCAAGTGGAGCGGCGCGCCCAAGGACACCAAGGGCTACGCCGTCACGGTGTACGACCCCGACGCGCCCACCGGCTCGGGCTGGTGGCACTGGTTCGTGATCAACCTGCCGGCCGGCACCACCGAGCTGAAGGCCGATGCCGGCGCCGCCGGCGGCGCCAACCTGCCCAAGGGCGCCAGCCAGGTCCGGACCGACTACGGCGTCCCCGCCTGGGGTGGCGTCTGCCCGCCGCAGGGCGACAAGCCGCACCGCTACATCTTCACCGTCCACGCGCTCAAGACCGGCAAGCTCGATATCCCGGCCGATGCGACCGCGGCGCTCGCGGGCTTCATGGTCAATGCGAACTCGATCGGGAAGGCGAGCTTCACCGCCAAGTACGGCAGGGCGAAAGCCAAGTGAGGCGGTGTCGCCGGCGCGGCTTCGGGGGGATCTTGCAACTGCGTGACCGCGCTACGAAGCCTTTCGGGTCGCCGCCGGCCGTGCGCCGTCGCCCCCGTCCCGCGTCCGCGCCGCGACCCTCTCCACCTGCACCCTAAGCAGTTCCTCGAACTTCGCCGCCGCCGGCGAAGCGGTCCGGTCACCGCGCCTGCAGATCCCGATCGGCCGCATCGGGGCCGGCCGCTTCAGGCGCTTCCAGGCCAGGCCGGTCATGTTGATCTCGCCCAGCACCATGGCCGGGATGAAGGTCATGCCGAAGCCCGCGCGGACCATGCTCAGCGCGGTGAACATGTTGGCCACTTCGTAGTCCGCTTCGCGCGTGATGCCGTGGGCGGCGAGGGCCGCCGAAACCTGCTCGTAGGTGCTGGAGTCGCGCACCAGCATCACGAGCGATTCGTTCTTGAGCGACTGCCAGCGCAACTGCGCCACGGCGGCCTTGGGGTCGGACTGGGGCATCACGGCAACCAGTTCGTCGTCGAACAGGTGCTCGAAGCGCAGCCCCGTGTCGCCGCGGCCGGCGGCGCAGACGGCGAAGTCGACCTCGCCCTGCGCCACGCGTTCCAGCAAGGGGCCGTTGTAGTCCTCCCGCATGCTCACCTTCACGCCGGGGAAACTCTTGCGCAGTTCGCCGAGCGCCCGCGTCACGACCCCGATGGCGAGCGACGCCAGCGTCCCGACGCGGATGTGGCCGTGCTCGACCCGGGCGATGGCCCGCGCTTCCTCGCAGGCGTCGTCGATCTCGACCACGCCGCGCTTCATCTTCGCGTGCAACACGACGCCGGCGTCCGTCAGGACGATGCGCCGCGTCGTCCGGTCGAACAGCCGCACGCCCAGGCTCGCCTCCAGCTCGCGGACCAGCTGCGAGAACGCCGATTGCGTGATGTGCATCACCTCGGCGGCGCGGCTGAACGAGAGCAGCTCGCCAGCCAGCAGGAAGCCCTCGATCTGGCGCAGCGTGACGTTGCTTTTCATCGGATCCTGTCTCCTGCGCCGCGCGTCGATTGTGAAGCTTGCCTACTGAGTCGAGAAGCATAAATCAATTGCGCTTATCCCCAGCGCCTGCTTCAATCCGACGCAGATTTCGCCGGTTTTCAAAGGCGACACAGGAGACTCGATGAAGCTCATCCGCACGGCAGCGCTGCTGCTCGCCGCCACCTTTGCCGCAACGGCGCAGGCCGCCTATCCGGACAAGCCGATCCGCATCGTCGTGCCCTATCCGCCCGGCGGCACCACCGACCTGTTGACCCGCCTGGTCGCGCAGAAACTTTCCGAGAGCATCAAGCAGCCGGTTCTGGTGGACAACCGCGCCGGCGGCGCCGCGATGATCGGCAGCGACCTGGTCGCCAAGAGCGCGCCCGACGGCTACACGCTGCTGTCCACCGGCGCCGGCCCGCACGTCATCAACGTCAGCCTGTTCCCGAAGATCCCGTACGACCCGGTCCGCGACTTCGCTCCCATCACGCTGATGTCGATCAACCCGCTGCTGATGGTGGTGCCGGCGGCGATGCCGGTGAACACGGCGCAGGAATTCATTGCCTGGGCCCGCGAGCACAAGGACAAGGCCAACTACTGCTCGATCGGCCTGGGCTCGCCTTCGCACCTGGCGGCCGAACTGTTCAAGCCGCTCGCCGGGATCGAGATGACGCACATCCCCTACGGCGGCAGCGGCCCGGCGATCACGGCCACCATCGGCGGCGTCTGCTCGGTGCTGTTCGACAGCGTCCTGTCCTCGGGCCCGCACGTCAAGTCGGGCAAGCTCAAGGTGCTGGCCACCGGCAACAAGCAGCGCCTGCCGTCCTGGCCCAACGTGCCCACGCTGGCCGAAGCCGGCCTGCCCACATTCGAGGCCTTCACCTGGGGCGCGCTGCTCGCCCCGGCCGGCACGCCGCATGACGTGGTCGCCAGGCTGCAGGCGGAAATGGCCAGGATCTTCGCCATGCCCGACGTGCGCCAGAAGATCGAAGACATGGGCGCGCTGCCCGGCGGCGGAACTTCCGCCGAACTCGATGCCTTCACCAGGTCCGAGATCCGCAAGTGGGCCAAGGTCATCAAGGACGGCAACATCAAACCCGAATGACGGCGACCAAGGAACCGATATGACACTCACGTACAAGCAACTGCATCCCTCCTTCGTCGGCGAGCCCAGCCCCATCGACCTGCGCAGCGCGAACGCGGGGGACCTGGCGGAAGTCAGGCGCGGAATGGACCACTACGGCGTGCTCGTGTTTCGCGGCCAGGCCTTCAGCGACGACGAGCAGCTCGCCTTCGCCGAGCGCTTCGACGGCACGCTGCATGCGAAAACATCGACCGCGGTGCTGGAGAAGAACCGCTTCGGCAACGAGGCGCTTTCCGACATCTCCAACGTCGGCAAGGACGGCCAGCTGCTCGCGGCCGACGACCGCCGTCGCATGAGCTCGCTGGCCAACCGGCTCTGGCATACGGACGCGTCCTTCGTCGATCCCGCCGGCCGCTATTCGATGCTGTCGGCGCGGGTGATCCCGCCGGTCCACGCGAACACCGAGTTTGCCGACATGCGCGGCGCGTACGACGCGCTGGACGACGAGATGAAGGCCGTCGTCGACGAGTTGAGCGTCCACCACTCGATCGCCTATTCGCGCGAGGTGCTGGGCTTCGAATTCGCCCCCGGCGAAAAGGAAATGCTCAAGGGCGCCGTCCACCCGCTGGTGCGCAGGTTCCCGGAGACGGGACGGCGCTCGCTGTACCTTGCGTCGCACGCGCAGAGCATCGTCGGCTGGCCGGTGCCCGAGGCGCGGCTGCTGTTGCGCGACCTCATGGAGCACGCGACCCAGCCCCGTTTCGTCTACAGCCATCAGTGGCGGCTCGGCGACTTCGTCATCTGGGACAACCGCGCGACGATGCACCGCGCCACGCCCTTCGACGACAAGAAGTACCGGCGCGAACTGCGCCGGACGACGACGCTGGACATCGCCAGGCCGGCCGCCGCCCACTAGCGCGGCGTGGCCGGGCCGGCGCTTGCGGCCGGCCCGCCGAAGCTCAGTTCGCCTTGGGCTTGAACTTGCCGATGATGGCCTGGTACTTGGTCACTTCGGTTTGCAGGTGCGCCTGGAACTGCGCCGGCGTGCCGAACTTGGCGTCGGTCCCGGCGACGGCCAGCCGCTCGCGGATGGACGGCTCGGCCAGCGCCTTGCGGATCGCGTCCGAGAGGCGGGTCTCCACGTCCTTGGGCAGGCCCGCCGGGCCGATGATGCCGAACCAGCTGCTCACCTCATAACCCGGCAGGCCGTGCTCGGCCACCGTCGGGATGTTGGGAAACTCCGGCGAACGCGATGCGGCCAGCGTTGCATACATCTTGGCCCTGCCGGTGTCGACCAGGGGCTTGGCGCTGCGCAGCACGGTGATCAGCAGGTCGATCTGGCCGCCCATCAGGTCCTGCGTCGCGGGAGCGAGGCCCTTGTACGGCACGTCGGTGAACTGCGCGCCCGACATCTGCGTCATCCAGGCCAGGCCGATGGAAAAGGGATTGCCCGGGCCCAGGGTGCCCAGCGACAGCTTGCCCGGCTGGCTCTTGCCCTGCGCGAGGATCTCCTTGAAATCGGCCGCCGGCAGCGTGGGCCGGCCGATGATGACCAGCGGCAGCGTGCCCCACTGCGCGACCAGCGAGAAATCCTTGAAGGTGTCGTAGGGCAGCTTGGCCGTGCCCAGGATGGCCTCGCCTCCCGGCATCGACGTGAGCACGTGGTTGATCGCGAATGCGTTCTCCACCATGCCGATGGTGTAGCCGTCGGCCGGCGAGCGCGCCACCAGCGTCGTCGCGATGATGGTGCTGGCGCCGCCGCGGTTGTCGATGATCACCGGCTGGCCCAGCTGGGCCGACATGCCCTCGGCCAGCACGCGCGCAGCCGCGTCGGCGGGACCGCCGGCCGGGAAGGGCACCACCAGCTTCAGCGGCTTGCCGGGAAAGGCCTGGCTCCAGCCGGCCAGCGGCAGCGCCAGGGCCAGCGCAGCGACCAGGCTGCTGAAAATGCGTCGTTTCATGTTGTCTCCTCGGGTTGATGGGGCTTGCGGTCTCAGTCCGCGTTGACGGTTGCGATGTCGAAGCCGGCCAGCCGCTTGTAGTCGTCGGCGATGGACTGGCGCTCGGCATGGGGGATGACCTTGTCGATGTCGTCGAAGCCCTGCGGCGCCAGGTCGTCGGCCAGCTTCATCACGCGCTCCGGGCCGCTCTGGCGGTTGGCCAGAACGACGCCGGCCGTGGCGGGGCGGCGCTCGGATTCGTAGCGCTCCAGCGCCTTCTCCACGCCGGGCTCGGCCAGCAGTGCCGCGGTGATCGCCTCGGCGTCGAGGATGGCCTGCGACGAGCCGTTCGATCCCATGGGGTACATCGGGTGGGCCGCGTCGCCCAGCAACGTGGCGCGTCCGTCGGTCCAGCGCGCGAAGGGTTCGCGGTCCATCAGCGGGTACTCCCACACGGTCGTCGCCTTGGAGACCAGGGTGGGGATGTCCAGCCAGTCGAACTTCCAGCCCTCGAAGTACTTCAGCACGGTTTCCATGTTCGCGCGCTGGCTCCAGTCCTCGCGCTTGTACGGCGAGGGGCCGCCGACGCGGATGTCGGCGATCCAGTTGACCAGGGACCGGCCCTGCTTCTCGGCCTCGGTCGAGATCGGATAGCAGACGAACTTGTGCGGCGGCGTGCCGGCCATGATCATCGCGCGGCCGCCCATGAAGGGCTCCATCTCGGTCGTGGCGCGCCACATCACGATGCCGCTCCACACCGGCGGGCCTTCCCCCGGATGGATGCGCTCGCGCACGGTGGAATGGATACCGTCGGCGCCGATCAGCACGTCGGCCTTCACTTGCACCAGCCGCTGGTTGGCCGTGTCCCGGAACTGCGCGACGATGCCGTCGGCGCGGTTCTCGTAGTTCTCGAAGTGGTGGCCGGTCCTGACGTTCTCCTGGCCGAGTCGCGCCACCGCCGTCTTGTGCAGGATGACCTGCAGCTCGCCGCGATGGATCGAGAACTGCGGCCAGCGGTATCCCGCGCCCAGGCCGCGCGGCTCGGACCAGATCTGCTGGCCGAACTTGTTGAAGAAGGTGAGGGTCTCGGTGGGAATGGCCACGTCGTACAGGTCCTGCGGCAGGCCGAGTCCGGCCAGGCGCTTGACCGCGTGCGGCAGCAGGTTGATCCCGACCCCGGCCGGCTTCACCTCCGGGACCGATTCGTACACCTGCACCTCGATGCCGGCCTGGTGCAGCATGAGGGCGGTGGTGAGCCCCCCGATGCCGCCGCCGACGATAACTACTTTCATGGGCTGCGCTCCTTGCGCTAAGTTCGGAAACGCGAATTGTATATTCTGGCACCAGTTATGATTAGTACAACTCGGGGCCGGCCCTGATACCGAAAGCAGGTCTTGGCAGAGCAACACCAAAAAACCCGCACCCTGGATGCGCCGGGAATCCAGTCGATCGAGGTCGGCGCCGACATCCTGCGGGCGCTGGCCGACGCGGGCGGCCCGGTGGCGCTGACGCGGCTGGCGCAGCTCGCGGGGATGGAGCCGAGCAAGGCGCGGCGCTACCTGGTCAGCTTCCTGCGCTGCGGGCTTGTGGAACAGGACGGCCGCACGGGCCACTACCTGTTCGGCCCGCTGGCGTTCCGCATCGGCGTCGCTTCCTTCAACGCGATGGACCCGATCCGGCTGGGCGCCCGCACCCTGGTCGCCCTGCGCGACGCGACCGGCGAGACGGCGATGCTCTCGGTCTGGGGCGGCGCCGGTCCCACCATCGTGGGGCTGGAGGAGAGCGGCCAGCCCGTGATGCTGATCGCGCGCATGGGCGCGATGCTGCCGCTGCTCTCCAGCGCCAGCGGCCAGGTGTTCGCCGCCTTTCTCGACCAGCCCGCGGTGGCGGCTTGCGTGGCTCGCGAGTGGAAGGCGCTGTCGGCGCAGCGGCGGCGCGAGATCCTCGGCCCGCACAGGTCCATGGACGCCCTGCGCAAGGCGGTGCGCGCCGCCGGCTTCGCCGAGGTGCAGGACCAGCTGCAGTCGGGCATCCACGGATTCAGCGCGCCGGTGTTCTCGCACAAGGGCGGCATGGTCGCCGCCGTGACGCTCATCACCCGCAGCGGTGCGGAGAGCCGGCGCAAAGCGCCGCAGCTCGCGCGGGAAGTCGCCCACCGCGCGTCGGCGCTGTCGCAGGAGCTGGGCTACGCCGGGCCCGCTCCTACCTGACGCTCCCCTGCCGCGCCAGGTGGACCTGGTGCAGCGTGATCTTGCGAACCTCGGCCTGGCTGGTCTCGATGTGGGCCCGCAGCAGCAGCGAGGCCTGGTCGCCGCGCTTGCGCTGGATCGCCTTCAGGATCTTCGCGTGCTCGTCGCGCGCTGGGCACCGAGATCGCCGCATAGTCCAGCAGGTTGACGAAGCTGGTGTACGCCCCGAGGTTGCGGTTCAGCGCCACCGGGTCGTCGCGCATGGCGGCGATCGTGTACTGCGTCGGCGCCGTCGGCACCAGCAGCACGTCCATCCCGTCCCACATCGGCGCGGCCCGCTGGCCGATCGCCCGCAGCCGCGTCTGCGCCTCGAACAGGTCCGCCGCGTCGTACTTGCGGCCGCCGGCGATGATGGCGCGCACCGGCTCGATCACCTGCGCCTCGTTCGCATCGAAGAAGCCGCGCACGGCGGCGTAGCGCTCGGCGACCAGCGCCTTCATAGAGCAGGGCCGCCGCCTGCGCCAGCGGCTCGAAAGCGATGGTGACGGGCGTGCCACCCAATTCCCGCAAGCGCTTCACTGCGGCGCGGAAGGCTGATTCGGCGAGCTCGTCGCCGAAGAGTTCCAGCGTGGAGGGCAGGCCGAAGCGGAACTGGGCGGGCAGGGGGCGGCTCGCCAGCTGCAGCTGGCGGGAATACGGATCCGCGGCGTCGTAGCCCATCGCGGCCTCGAGCACTTTCGCGCCCCGGCCCACGGTGCGCACGAAGATTGAAACGCAGTCCACGCTCTGCGCCGCCGGCACCACGCCGCGGGCGCTGAGCAGGCCCTTGCTCGGCTTGATGCCGACGATGTTGTTCAGGCCCGCCGGCACGCGGCCCGAGCCGGCCGTGTCCGTGCCGGGCGAGAAATCGACCTGGCCCGTGGCGACGACGTAGGCCGAGCCGGAGCTGGTAGCGCCGCTGACGTATGCGGGGTTGAAGGCGTTGGGCACCGCGCCGTAAGGCGAGCGCGTGCCGTTCAGGCCGCAGGCGAACTGGTCGAGATTGGTCTTGCCCTCGAGCAGCGCACCAGCCTCGAGCAGGCGCTGCACCACCGCGGCATGGGCTGAGGGTTCATAGGCGAAGCCCGGACATCCCGCCGCTGCCGATCGGCTGCTGCGCGCGGGTGATCCACGCCTGCGCCGACGGCGACTTTCGATTCGATTCCGAAGCACCAGAAACACGCAACACTTTGAAGCATCCCGTCTTGTACACAAGGCGAGACGCAAAGGCTGTCCAACTCATGCCGCGTCGGCGCGCGATGGAAAGCGGCCAGCCGGACGCGCAGAAGACGCCTGGCGCGAGCGCCCCACTCCGATGGCGCAGGAGCGTCTTCCCGATTGCCGCGCCTTTCTGTCGGAGTGCGGCCGCGTTGCCGAACAAAGCGCTCTACACTGAAACGACAACAACGACAGGCTCACTCCCCATGCGCCCTGGCGAAGCTCCCGGCCCGGCGGCGGTCGTGTCCATCG
>JAQGNJ010000248.1 GCA_028291885.1 Ramlibacter sp.
TCGGTGACATTGGCGGTATAGGTGAGGCGCTTGGCGTCGAACACGCAAAGCGGGCGCAGCTGGCCGGCGCGCCACTGGGCCACCGCCTCGATCGGGTTGTTCACCGTGGAGTCGATGTGCTTGCCCACCAGTAGCACCGCCACCTCGCCGCCGCCCTTGAACGGGATGTAGATGAACTTGGTGCCGGTGGCCTTCTCGATGCCGACGGTCAGGATCTGGTCTTCCTGCTTGGAGCCGGTGCCGCCCATCTTCATCTTGCTCGGGCCGGCGGCCTTGACGGCGGCGAGGTAGGACTTCGCGTCCTTCGCCGGGTTCTCGTTGTTGAACCATAGCACGAACTGAGCGTGCGCCATCATCGACTCAGGGGTCATGTCGCGCCAGTTGAACGGCACGCCGGTCGCGAGCGGCGTGGTGAACAGGTTGGACAGGGTGATGATGATCTTGTGCGGATCGCCCTTGGCGCCCTTGACCTCGAGGAAGCCTTCGGCGCCCGCGCCGCCCGACTTGTTGACGACGACCAGCGACTCCTTCATCAGCTTGTGCTTGACGATGATGCCCTGGATCCGGCGCGCCATCTGGTCCGCGCCGCCGCCGGTGCCGGCCGGCACCACGAATTCGACCGGCTTGGTCGGCTCCCAGGCCGCGTGCGCGGCGCCTGCCAGCGCCATCACGGCTGCGGCGACGGCAGTCGCCGCCAGCTTCGAAAATGTCTTCATGTTCGCAAAACGCGTGTTCGTCATGATGTCTCCTTTTGTTGGCCTGGTTGCTGCCTTCGCGGGCTCCTGCCCATCAGCGTCGTCACGACCGGATGCTGTTACCACCACGGGCAAAACACTCTTGACGTCGATCAAGTTTGCGGAATTCTTGCGGCTGCCGAGGGTTTATCCGGATGTGGTGCGGCGCCCGCCGATGCACCGCGTCCAGGGTAGTCCGTCAGCTCGTCTTTCGCATCGGTAGGAACCTCCCTGTCAGGATTCGCAAAAGCAGATCGGGCGGGCCGCGTTGCGCGGACCGCCCGATGTGAAAAACCGCAGCGCGCTTTGAGCCGAAAGTATCTGCGCCGCTCGAGGTGTCGATGTGCGGGGTCGGGGTCTGCGTCATGCGACCGAGTTCCACGACCGATCCCACCAGCGCCTCGACCTCCGTCGCGCGGCCCGCTTCGATGTCCTGCAACATCGAGGTCTTGTCCTGGCGATCGCCTCGATGTCGACGGCCTGGAAGTCTTCCTTGTGCAGCCGGGCGCGCGGCGCCTGGCACAGGTTCTGCCACTATGAAGAACGCGACGTTCCGCCAGCTGAAGGTGTTCGAGTCGGTGGCCCGCAACCTGAGCTTCTCGCGTGCCGCCGAGGAGCTGCACCTGAGCCAGCCGGCGGTCTCGACCCAGGTCAAGCGGCTCCAGGAGCACGCGGGATTGCCGCTGTTCGAGCAGCCCGGAAAGAAGATCCACCTGACGCCGGCCGGCGTCGAGATGCTGCATGCGAGCCGGGTCATCATCCAGCAGTTCAAGGCTGTCGAGGACACCATGACCCAGTTCAAGGGCGTCTCCGGCGGCACGCTCAACGTCGCGGTGATCAGCGCCGGCGACTACTTCTTTCCCGGCCTGCTGGTGAAGTTCGCCGGCCTGCATCCGGGAGTCTCGCTGAACTTCGACGTCGTCAACCGCGAGCAGCTGCTGCAGCAGCTCGCCGACAACGTCACCGACCTGGCGGTGATGGTGCGCCCGCCGCAGGACATGGACACGCTCAACGAGCCGTTCGCGCCGCACCCCTACGTCATCGTCGCGCCGGCCGGGCATCCGCTGGCCGGGCGCAAGCGCATTCCTGTCACGCGGCTGGCGCGCGAGCCCTTCGTCGTGCGCCAGGCCGGGTCCGACACCTGGAATGCGATGGCCGAGGCCTTCGGCGGCCACATGGCCGACCTGAACATCGCGATGAAGATCCGCAGCACCGAGACCATCAAGCAGGCCGTGATCGCCGGCATGGGCGTGAGCTTCCTGTCGGCCCACACCATCAGCCGCGAACTCAAGGCCCGCAGCCTGGCGGTGCTGGACGTGCAGGGCTTTCCGATGATGGCGCACTGGTACGTCGTGCACCGCCGCAACAAGCGGCTGCCGCCGGTCGCCCAGGCCTTCCGCAAATTCCTGCTGGAGGAGGCTGGCGCCCTGATCGCGCCGACGCTGGGGACGGGGACGGGAACGGGAGCGGACAGCCGGACGCAGAAATCGCAGAAGCTACGCAGAAGTCGCAAAAAAGAAGGAGACAGTTGAAGGATTGAATCCAAACTTCACCGGTTTTCTTCTGCGCTTTCTGCGTTGCTTCTGCGTCTTCTGCGTCTTCTGCGTCCTTGCCCCCGATCCCGCTTTCTAGCGTGGATCAAAGACGGTGGTGAGACCGCGAGAGCGCGCGAACTCGCCGGCGTTCATCTTCGCGCCACCCTCGGGACGCACGCGCCGCACCTCGATCTCGCCGCCGTGGGCGTCGAACACGACGGCTTCGTCGGTGATCGCGGTGATCTCGCCCGGCTTGCCGCGGATCTGGCCGTGGCGCTTGATGGGACGCTTGCGGCAGTCGAACAGCGCCACCTTCTCGGCGCCGACCAGGGTCCAGGCGCCCGGCGCCGGATTGCAGGCGCGGATCAGGTTGTAGATCTGGTCCACGTGGTTGCCCCAGTGGATGCGCGCTTCCTCGTCGTGGAACCAGCCTTCGTAGCTGGCCTGCGCCTCGTCCTGCGGCCGCTCGCTGTGCCCGCCCGAGACGACCAGCGTGGAAGCCTCGAGCAGCGCCTCGACGCCCTGCGGGAACAGCTTCTTGAAGTAGACGTCGCCCAGGGTCTCGTCGGGCCCGATGTCGACCGTTCGCTGCAGGATGATCGGCCCTTCGTCCAGGCCGTCGGTGGGCCGGAAGATCGTCAGGCCGGTCTGCGTCGCGCCGAGCGCGATCGGCCAGTTGATCGACGAGGGCCCGCGGTGCAGCGGCAGTAGCGAGGGGTGGTACTGGATGGTGCCGTGGCGTGGCGTGTTGACGAAGTCCTGCGACGCGAACTGCAGCACATAGGCCATCACGCCGATGTCCGCGTGGAGCTCGCGCATGGCCTGCACGGCCGCCTCGTTGCGCAGGCTCTTGAGCTGGAACAGCGGCAGGCCGTGGGCTTGCGCGGTTAGCCGCACCGGGTCGGGCTTCTCGCCCGGCTTTTCCGGCGCGCAGAACACGCCGGCGATCTGGTCGCCGCGGGCGATGAAGGCTTCGAGCGCGGCCTTGCCGAAGTCGTGGTGTCCGACGAATGCGATTCTCATGGTCTTAGCGAAGCAGGAAATAGGCTGCCAGACAATACAGCACCAGCGCGAACAGCCGGCGCAGGGGCCGGACGTCCAAGCGGTGCGCCGTGCGTGCGCCCAGCGGCGCGGTGGTCATGCTGGCCGCCGAGATCAGGAACAGCGCCGGCAGGTAGATGTAGCCCAGGCTGCCCGGCGGCATGTCCGCAAGGTGCAGGCCGGCGAGCACGTAGCTCAGCGTTCCGGCGACCGCGACCGGGAAGCCGAGCGCGGCCGACGTGGCGACGGCGTTGTGGATTTTGATGTTGCACCACTGCATGAACGGCACGGAGATGAAGGCGCCGCCGGCGCCGACCAGGGCCGAGACGGTGCCGATCAGCCCGCCGGCCGCGAGCATGCCCGGCGTGCCGGGCAGGGTGCGGTGGGCCGCGGGTTTGCGGTCCAGCAGCATCTGCGTCGCCGAAAAAGCGACGAAGGAGGCGAAAACGACGCTGAGCGCCTTGCCCGGCAGGGCCACGGCCACTCGCGCGCCGAGCGCCGAGCCCAGCACGATCCCGGGCGCCAGCCGCAGCACCACCGGCCAGAGCACGGCCCCGCGCTTGTGGTGGGCGCGCACGGAAGTCATGGAGGTAAAGCAGATGGTCGCCAGCGAGGTCGCCACGGCGACCTTCACCAGGTCCTCGGCCGCGAAGCCCTGCAGCCCGAGCATCAAGCTGACGGCCGGCACGATCACCATGCCGCCGCCGATGCCCAGCAGTCCCGCGAGAAAGCCCATCGCCAGTCCGAGCAGCAGGAAGCCGGCGATCAGTTGCGGTTCGAGGAACATCGAGCGTCGTTGTTGTTGTTGTCGGTGCGCCGGCGGCTGCGGGGGCTGCGGAAAGACAACTGCCGGCGACGGGCCGGCAGCTGGAAAAAAACAAGGCGTCTGCAAGTGCCACCGGACCGGCATCCTGAACCGCGGTTCAGGTGGGCTAGGTCAACCTGGCGTTGGGTTCATCTGACGCGAGATGATCACGCTCACCAGGTGATGTTCCAGGCCCGGGCTCGTATGAGCATTGGTTCAAGGAAATATAAAGCCCGGCACGCACTGCAGACACGGGTCCATTGTAGGCGTTCGCGTGCGCCCTGGGGGCGGTAACCCGGACGGTTTCGCGGCGAAACAATGAGGCGCTTGACAGGGACCTCCATTCAGCTTGCGTTCATGTGCCCGGCTGCAAGATGGCTGCACACCAACCCAAGGAGCTCCCCATGAAAGCTTTCGCCATCGCCACCTTGCTCGCAGCCGGCGTGTCCGGCGTCCAGGCCCAGGCCTTCATCGACAACGCACGGGTGCGCAGCGCCGAGCCGCAGTACGAGAACGTCAGCGTTCCGCGTCAGGTCTGCACCAACGAGTGGATCCGGGAAGGCCGCTATGACGCGGGCCCGCAGCAATATGGCGGCGCCGTGGTCGGCGGCGTGGCGGGCGCGCTCCTGGGCAACCAGGTCGGCAGGGGCCACGGCAGGGAAGCCGCGACGGCCGTCGGCGCGGTCATCGGCGCCCTGACCGGCGACCGGATCGCCAACGGCGACCGCTGGGACCGGCGCGAAGAGGCGCGCGAGGTCCAGCGTTGCCATACCGTCAACGACGTGCAGGCCCGCGTCACCGGCTACCGCGTCAACTACGAGTACCGCGGCCAGCAGTACGCCACGGTGATGCGCGAGAACCCGGGCCAGTTCGTGCAGGTCCGCGTGACCGTCGATCCTGTCGAACGGTACTAACATGTGCGCATCGATAACCCGCAAGCGAGTGAAATGAAAGCCTTGACCCAGCTGATCTGCGCCTTGCTGCTGGTCCTGGCCATGCCGGCCTGGGCCGACATCGGCCGCGACGAGGCGGCTGCCGTCGCGCAACGTGCGAACGGCGGCCGTGTCCTGTCGGTCGACAGGGCCGACGCGGGCGGGCGCGCCGTCTGGCGCGTCAAGACCGTCACGGCGCAAGGCGAGGTGCGGGTGGTCCTGGTCGACGTGGCGACGGGGCGGGCGCTCTAGCCCGCCGCCGCCGACCGATCTCCATGCGCTTGTTGCTGGTCGAAGACGATGCCGCCCTGAGGCTGGGGCTGGCGCGCCAGCTGGAAGCGGACGGCTATCGCGTCGACCAGGCGGCCGATGGCGCGGACGGCTTGTTCCAGGCGCGCGAATACCCGGTGGACCTGGCGATCGTCGACCTCGGCCTGCCCAAGCTGGACGGCGTGCAGGTGGTTCGCAAGCTGCGCGCCGACGGCCGGACCCTGCCCATCCTGATCCTCACCGCGCGCGGCAGCTGGCAGGACAAGGTGCTGGGGCTCGAATCCGGCGCCGACGACTACCTGGTCAAGCCCTTCGAATATCCCGAGCTCGCCGCCCGCGTGAAAGCCTTGCTGCGGCGCTCGCTGAAAGCCGCTTCGGACGTCCTGAGCTTCGGCGCGGTGGCCATCGATTTCTCGGCCCAGGTCGCGAAGCTGGACGGCGCCGACCTGGAGCTCACGACCTTCGAATACCGCGTGCTGGAATACCTGGTGCGTGAACGCGCGCGGGTGGTCGGCAAGCAGGAGCTGTCGGACTATCTCTATCCGCACGACGAGGACCGCGACAGCAACGTGCTCGAAGTGCTGATCGGCCGCTTGCGCCGCAAGCTGGACCCCGAGGGGACACTGCATCCCATCGAAACCCTGCGCGGGCGCGGTTACCGCTTCGCGCTCCAATGAGGCTGCGCTCGTCGATCCGCGCGCGTCTCGTGCTGGGGGCCGCGCTCGTTTTGCTGGCCTTCCTGGCGGGCGCCGGCATCGCGGTGCAGCGGGCCCATGAGGACAGCGTGCGGGCCGCGCACTTCGCGCGGCTGCAGGGCACGGTCTACCTGCTGCTTGCGGCCGCCGAACTCGACGCCGACGCCGCGCTGGTGATGCCGCCGGCGTTCGCCGAGCCGCGCCTTTCGCTGCCCGGCTCCGGCCTCTACGCGAGCATCTTCAACCCCGTGCGACAGCAGGAATGGCAATCGCCTTCCACCGTCGGCGCCAGTCCGCCGTTCCAGCGTGAAGCGGCGGTCGGGGAGTGGCGCAATGCGACCGTCGCCGGCGCGCAGGCCAGCTTCCTGGCGACGACCTACGCCGTCAAATGGGAGACGGGCAAGCGCGAGGCGCCGCTGGTGCTGTCGGTGCTGGAAGACAAGCGCGAGTTCGACCGCGAGATCGCCATCTTCAACCGCACGCTGTGGTCCTGGCTGGGTGGCGCGGCCCTGCTGCTGCTGCTGGCGCAGACCCTGCTGCTGGACTGGGGCCTCGCGCCGCTGCGCCGGGTCGCGCGCGAGATCAGCCGGGTCGAGAACGGCGAGCAAAGCGAGGTCGAGGGCAACTATCCCGCGGAGATCTCGGGGCTCACCGGCAACCTCAACGCCCTGATCCGCCAGGAGCGGGTGCGCCAGACCCGCTACCGCGAAGCGCTCAGTTTCCTCGCGCACAGCCTGAAGACGCCGCTGGCGGTCTTGCGCACGGCGCTCGACGATCCGTCGGCCTTGCCGGCGACGGTGTCGCAGCAGGTCCGGCGCATGGACGACATCGTCCAGCACCAGCTCGCACGGGCGGCGGCCGGCGGCGCCGCGCGGTTCGCGCCGCTGCTGCCGATCGCGCCTGTCCTGAACCGCATCCTGGCGTCGCTGGAGAAGGTCTATGCCGAGCGCAAGCTGGTTTTCGTCGCCGACTGCGCGCCCGACGTGGGCTGGCGCCTCGACGAAGGGGACGCCTTCGAGATCCTGGGCAACGTCCTGGACAACGCAGCCAAGTGGGCGGCCCACCGCGTTGCTGTCGGCGTCACGCGCGCAGCCGGCGAACTGCGCATCCGGGTCGAGGACGATGGTCCCGGTTTCGGCGACGTGGAATCCATCCTGCAGATCCATGTGCGCGGCGACGAACGGGTCCCGGGTCACGGCGTCGGCCTGGCCGTCGTCAACGACCTCGTCGCCAGCCACCACGGTGTCCTGAAGCTGTCACGCTCGGCCTCGGGCGGCGGCCTCGTGGAGATCGCGTTGCCGGCGCCCTGAGGGAGCGGGGAGTTTTCGAACGCGCTGCGGATTAAAGCAGCTGGCCGTCTTCGCCCAGGGCGCGGTCCAGGCGCGCGAGGAGCGACGCGATGACCGGGTCGGGCGTTTCGCCGCCGGGCGACGCCGTGGCGTTGCGCGCGGCGGCAGCGGGGGTGCTGCGCTCGGCGACGTCGAATGCGAGGTTGAGGGCGGCGAGAACGGCGATGCGGTCCCGGGCCTTGACCTTGCCGGCATCGCGGATCCTGCACATGGCGGTGTCGACCCGCTCCACGGCTTCGAGCAGCCGGCCCTGGCCGCCTTCGGGGCAGCCGAGCAGGTAGCTCTGTCCCATGATCTGGACTTCGAGTTGCTTCATGAAGCGATGGGCAGGCGCTCGAGCAGGGCGTCGACGCGGGCGCGGGCGGCGGCCAGCCGCGACCTGAGCGAATCACGCTCGCCGGTCAGCACCTCGACCTGTTCGGCCAGCAGCGCGTTGGTGCGCTGCAATTCCTCGTAGCGAACCAGCAGGCGCTCGACGCGCTCGGCGATCTGTTCGACTTGGGTTGCACTGGCCATACGGATCGATTGTAGGGTTTGTGCCAAAAACCGGCCTTAAAATCGGGCCGTTGGTGCTCGCGGTGTGGTTCACATGCCGCAGTTCAACGGGAAGCAGGAGGGAATGCCGGTAACGGCGGACCTCACCTGCGCTGCCCCCGCAACGGTCAGCGAATCGAGCGGCACGCAAGTGCCGCTCCGTCTCCATCACACAGCCACTGGGTGCGTCGAACAAGCGCCTGGGAAGGCGATGGAAATGCTTCGCCCAGCCCGGATACCGGCCAACGACGTGGGCCGCGCTTTCGCGAGCGCGGCCTTGACGCCCAGTGCACCGGCGGGGAAGCCGGTGAGGGCATTGAAACCTGTTCGCCTCCCGATGAAAAAAATCAGTTCCCGCACGCGCCTGGCCTTGCTGCCGCTGGCGCTTTCCGCCGTCGCGCCCGCCTGGTCCCAGACCGCCCTGAAGGAAACCGTCGTCACCGCGACGCGCTCCGCAACCCGCGCCGACGAACTCGTGAGCGACGTCACCGTGATCCGGCGCGAGCAGATCGAGGCGTCCACCGCCCGCACCCTGCCCGAACTGCTGGCTCGCACGGCCGGCCTGCAGATGAGCGCCAACGGCGGCCTGGGCAAATCGTCATCCGTGTTCATCCGCGGCACGGAAAACCGCCACACCATCCTGCTGGTCGACGGCGTGCGCCTGGGTTCGGCCACCACCGGCACCCCGAGCTGGGACAACATCCCGGTGGACATGATCGAACGCATCGAGGTCCTCAAGGGGCCGGCCTCGGCCCTGTACGGCAGCGAAGGCGTCGGCGGCGTGGTGCAGGTTTTCACCCGCAAAGGCAGCGGCGGCTTCCATCCCTATGCCTCGCTCACCGCCGGCAGCCGGGGCCACCGCATGGCCGCGGCCGGCGTGGCGGCCGGCCAGGGTGCGCTGAGCTATTCGATCGGCCTGCAGCACACGCGCGAGGAAGGCCTGTCCTCCACCAACGCCGCCGTGCCGTTCGGCAACTTCAATCCCGACATCGACTCGTTCCGCCAGGACGCGGTCACCGGGTCGCTGGGCTACGAGTTCAGCAGCAACTGGCGGCTCGATGCGGGGCTGCTGCATTCCGACGGCGTGAGCGCATTCGACGACGGCCCGGGGCGCGATGCGCGCGCCGCGCTGCGGGCGCTGGCCGCCCATGTCGGCGTCAAGGGCCGGGTGCTGGGCGGCTGGCAGACCGAGGTGCGCGTCAACCGCGGCGTGGACACCAACAACACCATCGTCGGCAGCATGCCGGGCGGCTTCAAGACCGAGCAGACCGAGTGGACCTGGCAGAACAACATCGACAGCCCGCTGGGCGTGGTGCTGGCCGGCCTGGAACGCAGGGAGCAGCAGGTGAGCGCCGCGACGGTGTACGCCGTGACCCAGCGCACGATCACCTCCGCCTTCGCCGGCCTGAACGGCAACAGCGGCAACCACAGCTGGCAGGCCAACGTCCGGCGCGACAACAACACGCAGTTCGGCGGCGCCACGACCGGTTTCGCCGGCTACGGCTACCGCATCACGCCGGCCTGGCGCGTCAACGCTTCGCATGGCACCAGCTTCGTCGCGCCGTCGTTCAACCAGCTCTATTTCCCGGCCTTCGGCAATCCCAATCTGCAGCCCGAGCGCGGCCGCAACACCGACCTGGGCCTGACCTGGTCGGACGGCGGACACGAGGTCAAGCTGGTGCGCTTCGACAACAAGATCCGCGGCTTCATGACCAACACCACGCAGCCGGTCAACATCCCGCGCGCCCGCATCGAGGGCTGGTCGCTGGGTTACGACGGCAGCTTCGGCAAGCTGGCGCTGCGCGCGTCGCTCGACAAGCTGGACCCGCGCAACGAGCTCAATGGCCGGCAGCTGCCGCGCCGCGCGAAAAAGCAGCTGACGCTGGGCGCGGACTGGAGCCAGGGTGCGTGGAGCTATGGCGGCAACATCCTGCATGTGGGTTCGCGCTTCGACGATGCGGCCAATACCAACCGGCTCGCCGCCTACACGACGGCCGACGTCTACACCGACTGGCAGTTCCGGCCGCAATGGAGCCTGCAGGCCAAGCTGAACAACCTGGCCGACAGGAAGTACGAAACGGCGCTGGGCTACAACCAGCCGGGACGCAGCTTCTACGTCACGCTGCGCTGGCAGCCGAAGTAGAGTCATCGCATGAACATCCAGCAGGGACCCCGCCGCATCGTCTGCCTGACCGAGGAGACGACCGAGTGGCTGTACCTGCTCGGCGAGGAGGCGCGCATCGTCGGCATCTCGGGCTACACGGTCCGCCCGCGCCGGGCCCGCGAGGACAAGCCGAAGGTCAGCGCCTTCCTCAGCGCCAGGATCGACAAGATCCTGGCGCTGGAGCCGGACTGCGTGTTCGGCTTTTCCGACCTGCAGGCCGACATCGCGAGCGAGCTGATCCGCAAGGGCGTGCAGGTCACGGTCTTCAACCAGCGCAGCGTGGAAGAAATCTTTTCCATGCTGTACCAGGTGGCGGCGATGGTGGGCCAGGCGCAGCGCGGACTGGAGCTGCTGGAAGGCATGCGCTCGCGGCTGCTGGAGATCGAGGCCGCGGCCAGGGCCTTGCCGCGCCGCCCCAGGGTTTTCTTCGAGGAATGGGACGAGCCGCACATCAGCGCGATCCGCTGGGTCTCCGAGCTGACGCGCATCGCCGGCGGCGACGACTGCTTTCCCGAGCTGGCGCGCATGGCGATGGGCAAGGACCGCATCATCGGCGACGGCGCGGAGATCGCGCGGCGCAATCCCGACATCATCGTCGGCTCCTGGTGCGGCAAGAAATTCCGGCCGGAGAAAGTGGCGGCGCGACCAGGCTGGGAAAACGTCAACGCGGTCAAGTCCGGACAGATCTTCGAGATCAAGTCGGCCGACATCCTGCAGCCCGGCCCGGCGGCCCTGACCGACGGCGTCGCCCAGCTGCACCGCATCGTGATGGACTGGAGCAAGGCCCATGGCTGATCTCCGGGTCGCCCGCAGCGAGCTGATCCTGGGCGGACAGAAAAGCGGCAAGACGGCGCGCGCCGAATCGCTGGCCGCGGCCTGGCTGGCGCAGTCGTCCTCGCACAAGGCCGTCTACATCGCGACGGCCCAGGCCTGGGACGAGGAGATGCGCGAGAGGATCGCGCGGCACCGCAGCGACCGCGCCGCCCGCGTGCCGGGCATGAGCACGGTGGAAGAGCCGACCGAACTGGCCCACGCGATCGGCGAGCACAGCCGCCGCGACACGCTGATCGTCGTCGACTGCCTGACGCTCTGGCTGACGGCGCTGTTGCTGCCGGCCGCGGGCCACGCTGTCGAAGAACCCCCGGGCTCGCACGAACATGGGCCCGATGCACTTATTTCACAAGCGGTGGCGGCCGCCGCCGGTCCCATCGTCCTGGTCAGCAACGAGATCGGGCTGGGCGTGATCCCGCTGGGCCGCGACGTGCGCGCTTTCGTCGACGCACTCGGCGGCCTGAATCAGCAGGCGGCCGCCGCCTGCGAACGCGTCACGCTGATGTCGGCCGGACTGGCGCTCACACTCAAGGGCAGTCCATGAAGCGCTTGTTGTTTCTTCTGATCTTCGCGCTGGCCGCGCAGGTCCATGCCTTGCAGGTGGTCGACGACCGTGGCGTCGCCGTGACCCTGTCGCAGCCGCCGGCGCGCGTCGTGACGCTGCTGCCTTCGCTGACCGAGATCGTTTGCGAACTCGGCGCCTGCGAGCGGCTGGTCGGCGTCGACAACTATTCGAACTGGCCGGCATCGGTGCGCAAGCTGGTCCACGTCGGCGGTCTGGAGGACGCCAACATCGAGATCATCGTCTCGCTGCGCCCCGACGTCGTGCTGCTGTCCGTGTCGTCGCGCGCCGTGGCGCGGCTCGAGGCGCTGGGCCTGAAGGTGGTCGCGCTCGAACCCAAGACCCTGGCCGACGTGCAGCGGGTGCTGGGCAAGGTCGGCCAGGTGCTCGGTGTGGCGGGCGGACCGGCCGCATGGGAGCGCATCAACGCCGGTGTCGATGCGGCGGCCCGCAGCCTGCCGCCGTCGCTGCGCGCGACGACCGTGTACTTCGAGGTCAACAGCGGACCCTATGCGGCGAGCGAATCGTCCTTCATCGGCGAGATGCTCACGCGCATCGGCGTCGCCAATGTCGTTCCGGGCAAGCTCGGGCCCTTTCCCAAGCTCAATCCGGAGTTCGTCGTGCGGGCCGACCCCCAGCTGATCATGATTTCCGACCGCAACTTCCAGGCGCTCAAGGACCGGCCGGGCTGGGACCGGATCCGCGCCGTCCGCGACAACCGCGTCTGCGCGTTCACGCCGGAACAGGGCGACGTGCTGGTGCGCCCCGGTCCGCGCATGGCGCAGGCGGCGCAGCTGATGGTGCAGTGCCTGCAGGGCCGGCTGAAGGGCAGGGCGCCGTGACGGCGGCTGTCGCGCGCGCGCCGGCGCCGCTGGGCCTGCTGCTGGTTGCCGCGACGGCGGGGCTGTGCCTGCTGGGCGTCGCCGTCGGCAGCCTGGGCTTCGAGCCGCTGTGGGGGCGCGCAGGCGATGCGTCCGCCGCGATCCTGTGGGACATCCGCCTGCCGCGCACCCTGGGCGCGTGGTTCGCCGGCGCGCTGCTCGGGCTCGCCGGCGCCGTGGCGCAGGGGCTGTTTCGCAATCCGCTGGCCGATCCTTATTTGCTGGGCAGCGCCACCGGCGCGGCTTTCGGCGTCTCGCTGCTGCTGGTCGCCATGGGCGCGTCGCCGGTCGCCGCCTCGGGCTGGGCTGCGCGCATCGGGCTGACCGGCGCGGGCTTTGCCGGCGCCGTGCTTGCGGTGCTCGTCACCCTCGGCCTGGCCAAGGGCGTGCAGCACACGATGCGCCTGCTGCTGGCCGGCGTGATCGTCGGCATGGTGTTCGGCGCGTTCTCGGCCCTGATCATGTTCTGGGTGCCGGACATCATGCGGTCGATGCAGGCTTTCCTGCTCGGCACCACGGGCTTTCTCGGCTGGGCCAGCGTCGGCCTGCTCGGCACCCTGTTCGCCGCCAGCCTGGCGGTGGCGATCGCTTTCAGCCGCGCGCTCGACGCGCTCTCGCTCGGCGAAACCACGGCCGCCAGCCTGGGCGTGCCGCTGGGCCCGGTGCGCGTCGCGCTGATCGCCGTCATGGCGCTGGCCACCGGCGCCGCCGTCGCCCAGGTCGGCCTGATCGCCTTCATCGGCCTGGTGGCGCCACACCTGGTGCGCGCCGCCGTCAAGCCCACGCACCGCTGGCTGCTGCCGCTGTCGGCGCTGACCGGCGGCGTGCTGCTGCTGGCGGCCGACGTGCTGGCGCGCTGGCTGCTGGCGCCGCAGGAGCTGCCGGTCGGCGTGCTCACCGCGGTCCTCGGTGGCGGCTATCTGCTGTGGCTGATGCACAGGCGGCCGGTGTGAGCGCCGCCGCCGTGCAAGCCAGCGGATTGAGCGTGCGGCTCGGCGCGGCGCACGTGCTGCGCGGCATCGACCTGAGCTTGCCGGCCGGACGCTGGACCGCGATCGTCGGCCCCAACGGCGCCGGCAAGACGACGCTGCTCAAGTCGCTCGCCCACCTGTTGCCGCACGGCGGCCGCGTGTCGCTCATGGGTCGCGAGAGCGGTCACTGGCCGCACCGCGAACGCGCCCGCGCGATGGCCTGGCTGGGCCAGAACGAAGGCGGCGGCGAAGACCTGCTGGCCCAGGACGTGGTGATGCTGGGCCGGCTTCCGCACCAGCCCTGGCTGGGCGCACCGTCGGCGCGTGATCGCGCCGCCGTCGAGGGCGCGATGCGCCAGACCCAGAGCTGGGACTGGCGCGAACGTGCCCTGGGCAGCCTCTCGGGCGGCGAGCGCCAGCGGGTGCTGCTGGCCCGGGCCCTGGCCGTCCAGGCGCCGCTCCTGATGATGGACGAGCCGCTCGCCAACCTCGACCCGCCGCACCAGTCCGACTGGCTGCGCATCGTGCGCGCCCATGTCGCGGCCGGTGGCACGGTGCTGAGCGTGCTGCACGAATTGACCATGGCCCTGCACGCGGATGAACTGGTGGTGATGGCCGCCGGCCGCGTCGTGCACCAGGGCGGCACCAGCGACGTCGCGACCCACGAGGCGCTGGCCCGGGTGTTCGACGGCCGCGTCGCCGTGCATTCGCTGGCCGGGCAATGGATCGCGCTACCCAAAACAGATTGACAGAACCATGCAGATCGAAACACCGCCTTCCGCCAAGCCCTACGAGAAACCCGAGGGCGAGCGCCGCGGCCTCGTCATCGTCAACACCGGCGACGGCAAGGGCAAGAGCACGGCCGCTTGGCGATCACCGGCCGGCGCTGCCCGCCCGAGATCATCGAGCTGGCCGACACCGTGACCGAGATGACCAAGATCAAGCATGCGTTCAACGCCGGCGTGCCGGCGCAGCGCGGGATCGAGGATTAGGGCCTGTTCATGCTATTTCCGGGGGACACGTTGCTCGTCAAAAAGGTCATGCGCAAGGCGCGAAACGCCGCCGGGGTCGACCCCCGGCAAGGCTTCGTAACGCGGCGCATGGCCTTTTTGGCCGCAACCCCGCAGGGGAACAAGCCCAATCGGGCGCCACTCATCGTTACCCGCCTTGCCCGCATATCGATGCGGG
>JAQGNJ010000033.1 GCA_028291885.1 Ramlibacter sp.
ACCGAGTACATCGAGAACGACGAACCGGCCGCGACGCCGACCTATCGCGCCTATTACCCCAGCCACGAGACCCTGCGCGAAACCATCGTGCGGATGGTCGACAACTTCCAGCTGCAGCGGCCGTTCGAGGACCTCGAGCGCGACGCCGGCTTCGTGCTCGAGGCGATGAGCGCGCGGCTGGCGCAGGTCAAGCTGCGGGCCAACTTCCAGATCCAGGTGCTCTCCAGCCTGTTCTTCCGCAACAAGGGCGCCTACGCGGTCGGCAAGATCATCAACGGCTTCAGCGAGGTGCCGTTCGCGCTGCCGATCCTGCACAACAAGGCCGGGCGGCTGGTGATCGACGCCTTCCTGTTCGGCGAGGACGACCTGCAGGCGCTGTTCAGTTTCGCGCGCGCCTACTTCATGGTCGACATGGGCGTGCCCAGCGCCTATGTGCAGTTCCTGCGCTCGCTGATGCCGCGCAAGCCGCGCAACGAGATCTACAACGCGCTCGGCCTGGCCAAGCAGGGCAAGACCCTGTTCTACCGCGACTTCCTCTACCACCTGCGCCATTCCAGCGACAAGTTCCGCATCGCACCGGGCATCAAGGGCATGGTGATGCTGGTGTTCGACCTGCCGTCCTTCCCCTATGTCTTCAAGGTGATCAAGGACTACTACCCGCCGCCCAAGGACACGACGCGCGAGAAGATCAAGGGCAAGTACCTGCTGGTCAAGCAGCATGACCGGGTCGGCCGGATGGCCGACACGCTGGAGTACAGCGAGGTGGCGTTTGCGCGCGACCGCTTCGAGGAGGAGCTGATCGAGGAGATCCGCAAGTTCGCTCCCAGCCAGCTGCAGATCTCCGCCCGCAAAAATGACGATGGAAGCGACGGCAGCGAGGAGGTGGTGATCAAGCACCTGTACATCGAGCGCCGCATGATCCCGCTGAACATCTATCTGCAGGAGGCCTTCGACGCCGGGATCGACGGCGCCAGCGTCGCCGGCCAGCATGCGCGCGGCCAGGTCGAGCAGGCGGTGATCGAATACGGGAACGCCATCAAGGACCTGGTGGCCGCCAACATCTTTCCCGGCGACATGCTGTGGAAGAACTTCGGCGTCACGCGCAACGGCAAGGTCGTGTTCTACGACTACGACGAGATCGAGTACATCACCGACTGCAACTTCCGCCAGGTGCCGCAGGCCCGCAACGAGGAGGAAGAGATGTCGGGCGAGGTCTGGTACACGGTCGGGCCGCACGATGTCTTTCCGGAGAGCTTCGCTCCCTTCCTGCTCGGCAACCCGGAGATCCGGGACGTGTTCATGAAGCACCACGCCGACCTGCTCAGCGCCGAGTTCTGGCAGGCCCACAAGGAGCGCATCGCCGCCGGCCATGTGCACGACGTGTTCCCCTACGAGCGCGACAAGCGCTTCAAACGACAAAAGGCGCTGGCATGAAACGACTCTGCTCCTGGCTCATCCCGCTCGCCGGCCTGCTGCTGGCCGGCGCCTGCTTCGCCCAGGCGGCCGAGGTCGTCGACCTTCCCACCCGCCCCGGCGTCAGGCAGCGGATGCTGGTCGTGCAGCCCGCCAATCCCGCGGCGGTGCTGGTGCTGATGACGGGAGGCGCCGGCAACCTGGGCATCTACGACAACGGCAGCCTGCGCAACGACGGCAACTTCCTGGTTCGCTCGCGCGGCCTGTTCGTCCAGCACGGTTACGCCGTGGTCTTGCTGGACGCACCGAGCGACCACAACAGCGCGCCTTACCTGGCCGCCAACTTCCGCGAAAGCGACGAGCATGCGGCCGACATCGGCGCCGCTGTCGCCTGGGCCCGCAAGAAGTGGGACCTGCCGGTGTGGCTGGTCGGAACCAGCCGCGGAACGCAGTCCGTGGCCTATGCCGGCACCGTGCTGACCGGCGCGTCCGCGCCCGACGGCCTGGTGCTGTCCTCGACCATCCTGGGCTCCAGCCGCTTCGCCCCCTCGACGGCGCGGCCGGTGCAGGAGATGGCGCTGGACAAGCTGCGCGTGCCGGTGCTGGTCGCCCACCACGAACAGGACCAGTGCCCGGTCTGCCCGCCGTCGCTGCTGCCGGCGCTGCTGGCCAGGCTGTCGCCGGCCAGCAGCAAGCTCATCACCTATCAGGGCGGCCGCTCGGCAGGCAATCCCTGCGAAGCCATGGCCTTCCATGGCTACAACGGCATCGAGGACAAGGTCGTGGCCGACATCGCCGCCTTCGTCGCCGCGCACCCGAGGTAGCAGCAGCGTGAACGCCCGCGACGCCTGGGAATACGCGAGCTTCGTGATCACGGCGCTCGGCCTGCCGGTCGCCATCCTGTTCTTCGCCTGGGACCAGCTCAAGGAGCGCGACAACGAGGACGAGGCCGCCTACCAGCTGCTGTCCGACGCCTACAACGAGTTCCTGAGGGTGGTGCTCGCCCATCCCGACCTGCACCTGCGCACCAACGAGCCGCTGCTGAACCCGACGACCGAGCAGACCGAACGCATGCTGGTCATCTTCGACATGCTGATTTCCCTGTTCGAGCGCGCTTTCCTGGTGGCTTTCAAGCCGCGCATGAGCGAAACTGAAGCCCGGCGCTGGAACAGCTGGGACGACTACATGCGCGAGTGGTGCCACCGCGACGATTTCTACGCCGCCCTGCCGCTGCTGCTGCGCGGCGAGGACCCGGAGTTCCAGGATTACATCCGGCGCATCGCCAGGGAAGAGCGCGGCGCCCCCATCCAGATCGGCTGATCACCTCATCTTCCAAGGAGAAAACAATGTCCGAATCCATCGTCATCGTCGGCGCCGCCCGCACTCCCATGGGCGGCTTCCAGGGCGACTTTTCCAGCCTGGCCGCGCACGACCTGGGCGGCGCCGCCATCCGCGCCGCCGTCGAGCGCGCCGGCATCCCGTCGGATGCGGTCGGCGAAGTGCTGTTCGGCAACTGCCTGATGGCCGGCCAGGGCCAGGCCCCCGCGCGCCAGGCCGCTTTCAAGGGCGGACTGCCCAAGAGCGCCGGCGCGGTCACCTTGTCCAAGATGTGCGGCTCGGGCATGAAAGCCGCGATGTTCGCCAACGACATGCTGCTGGCGGGCACGCACGAGGTGATGGTGGCCGGCGGCATGGAGAGCATGACCAACGCACCCTACCTGATGCTCAAGGGCCGCGGCGGCTACCGCATGGGCCATGACCGGATCTACGACCACATGATGCTGGACGGCCTGGAAGACGCGTACGAAGCCGGCCGCTCCATGGGCACCTTCGGCGAAGAGTGCGCCGCGAAGTACAACTTCAGCCGCCAGGCGCAGGACGCTTTCGCCACGGCGAGCGTGCAGCGCGCCAAGGCCGCCACCGAGTCCGGCGCGTTCGCCGCCGAGATCGCGCCGGTGACGGTCAAGGACCGCGCCGGCGAGCGCGTCGTCGCCATCGACGAGGGCCCGGGCAAGGTCAAGCTGGACAAGATCGCCACGCTCAAGCCGGCGTTCAAGAAAGACGGAACCATCACCGCCGCGTCCAGCTCCAGCATCAACGACGGCGCCGCGGCGCTGGTGATGATGAAGGAGAGCACGGCGCAGCGCCTGGGCGTCAAGCCGCTGGCGCGCATCGTCGCGCACGCCATGCACGCGCAGGAGCCGAACTGGTTCACCACCGCGCCGGTCGGCGCGACGCAGAAGCTGCTCGCCAAGGCCGGCTGGAAAGTGGGCGACGTCGACCTGTGGGAAGTCAACGAGGCTTTCGCCGTGGTGCCGATGGCGCTGATGGCGGAACTCGGTGTCGGCCACGACATCGTCAACGTCAACGGCGGCGCCTGCGCGCTCGGTCACCCGATCGGCGCTTCCGGCGCCCGCATCATGGTCACGCTGATGCACGCGCTCAAGGCCCGCGGCGGCAAGCGCGGCGTCGCGACGCTGTGCATCGGCGGCGGCGAAGCGACGGCCGTGGCGCTGGAGATGATGTAGGGGAAGCTGGGGTCTTCGACCGCCAGCCTACGTGACCCCCGTAGGCTGGCGGTAAGCGCAGCGCACCCCAGCCTGCGATCCCGCGTCCATCTCCCCACCC
>JAQGNJ010000057.1 GCA_028291885.1 Ramlibacter sp.
GCGTGCCGCGCGCGGTCGCGGATCGGGCCGCAGCTGCCTGCGTTTCCTGCGCCGGCTGTGCCGCTTGTGCGGGCACGGGAACCGGCGCCCTCGCGGCCAGCGGCGGTGCGAGGGGCACCGCGGTCTCGCCCGGCTCTTCCGCCAGCAGCACGTAGCGCCGCATCATTTTCTGCGAGCAGCCCAGCCGCAGGTACACCGTCACCACCGGTTCGTCGACGGGGAACGAGGAGCGCACCCGCAGCACCGCGTTGAGACCGTTGCCCGGCTCCACCTGCGCCGTGACGCGCGAAGCGTCGACACGGGTGTCGCCATGGAACACGTCGGCTTCGGCACAGAGATCGGCCGCCTGGCCCGGGCTGTCCAGCGTCACCGGGATCGCGACGTCCAGCGTGCGGCCGATCAGGGCCACGCCCCGGCTGCGTCCGAGCGTGACCGCCGCACTGCTCACGGCGGCGCAGACGAGGACGGACGCGATCAGGCCACTGCGAAGCTGGGGGCGAAAGGACATGGTTGGGTTGGAATTCTGGCACAGCCCAAGCCGCTGCTGGAGCTGTGAAGGCTACGCGATAATTCGACGCATGCAAACAAGCTATCGCACAGTCGGCGTCGCGGGCGCCGGAGCCATGGGCCGCGGCATCGCGCAGATCGCGGCCCAGGCCGGAAGCATCGTGCGGCTCTACGACACCCAGCCCGAGGCGCTGGCGCGGGCCCGCGACGACCTCTTTGCCCAATGGGACCGGTTGCTGGAGAAGGGCCGCATGGACGCGGCCGCGGTGCAGGCCTGCAAGTCCAGGCTGCTGCTGGCCGAAAACCTGCATGAGCTCGCTGACTGCGATCTCGTTGTCGAAGCCATTGTCGAGCGGCTGGATGTCAAGCGTTCGCTTTTCGCCGAGCTCGAGCGTGTGGTGCGGCCCGACGCGGTGCTTGCAACCAATACCTCGTCGCTGTCGGTGACGGCCATTGCGGCCGGCATGCAGCGGCCGCAGCGCTTCGGCGGCTACCACTTCTTCAATCCCGTGCCGCTGATGAAGGTGGTCGAGGTCATCGCCGGCCTGAAGACCGATCCGGCCGTCTGCGCGGGACTGTCGGCATTCGCACGCGAGATGGGCCACACGCCGGTGCTGGCGCAGGACACGCCGGGCTTCATCGTCAACCACGCCGGCCGCGGCTACGGCACCGAGGCCCTGCGCATCGTCGGCGAAGGCATCGCCGATTTCGCCACCATCGACCGGATCCTGAAGGACCAGGTCGGCTTCAAGCTCGGCCCCTTCGAGCTGATGGACCTGACGGCGCTGGACGTCTCGCATCCGGTGATGGAATCGATCTACCACCAGTACTACGAAGAGCCCCGCTACCGCCCGAGCGTGATCACGGCGCAGCGGCTGGCCGGCGGACTCGTCGGCCGCAAGGCCGGCGAAGGCTTTTACCGCTACGTCGACGGCAAGGCCCAGGTGGAGCCGGAACCCGCGGCGCCCCAGCTGGCCGAGTTGCCGCCGGTGTGGGTCTCGCCCCGCGCCGCGCGCCGCGCCGAGCTGTACCAGCTGCTCAAGGACCTGGGCGCGAAGATCGAAACCGGCCAGTCGCCTTCGCCCAACGCGCTGGCCCTGGTCGCGCCGCTCGGCTTCGACGTCACGACGGTGGCGGTCGTGGAGCGGCTGGACCCGGCGCGCACCGTCGGCATCGACATGCTGATCGACGACGCCGCGACCAGACGCCGCGTCATCGCCACCAACCCGGCGACGCGCGAGGACATGCGCGATGCGGCCCACGCCCTGCTCTCGCGCGACGGCAAGCCGGTCAGCGTGATCCGCGACTCGGGCGGCTTCGTGACCCAGCGCGTGGTCGCGGCCATCGTCAACATCGCCGCCGACATCTGCCAGCAGCGCATCTGCAGCCCCCGCGACCTGGAGACCGCCGTCACGCTGGGCCTGGGTTATCCGCTGGGCCCGCTCGCGATGGGTGACCGCTGGGGTCCGACCAACGTGCTGGAAGTGCTGTTCAACATGCAGACCGTGTATGGCGATCCGCGCTACCGTCCCAGCCCCTGGCTGCGGCGCCGCGGCGCGATCGGGCTGTCGCTGCTGCACGAAGAAGCCTGAAGCTTATGCACGCCGAACTCAAGAGCACCAGCCAGGGCCAGACCATGGTCCTGACGCTGAGCAATCCCGAGCACCGCAACGCCCTCGGCCCGGAGATCTACGCGGCGGGCGTCGAGGCGCTGAGCGTCGCCGAGACCAACCCCGAGGTGCGCAGCGTCGTCATCACCGGCGAAGGCAGCGTGTTCTCGGCCGGCGGCAACCTGCAGCGCCTGCTGGCCAACCGCGAACAGCCGCCCGAGGTCCAGGCGCAATCGATCGAGTCCCTGCACAGCTGGATGGAAGCGATCCGCACCTTTCCCAAGCCCGTGATCGCCGCGGTCGAAGGTGCGGCCGCCGGCGCCGGCTTCTCGCTGGCCCTGTCCTGCGACTTCATCGTGGCCGCCGACAACGCGGTCTTCGTCATGGCCTACAGCAGCGTCGCCCTGTCGCCGGACGGCGGCGCCACCTGGAGCCTGGCCCGCAGCATGCCGCGGCAACTGGTCAATGAGCTGCTGATGTGCGGCGAGCGCATCGCGCCGGCCCGGCTGCAAGCACTCGGCGTGGTGAACCAGCTGGCGCCGCCGGGAGCCGCGCTGGAGCGCGCGCTGGAACTGGCCGCCAAGCTCAACGCGCGCGCGCCCAACGTGCTGGCCAGCCTCAAGGAGCTGGTCGCCGATGCGGCGGGCGCCAGCTTCAGCGCGCAGCTGGCCGCCGAACGCGATCACTTCGTGCGCAACCTGCATCACCCGAACGCCGGCAAGGGCATCGCCGCTTTCCTGGCCAAAGAGACGCCGCGCTACGAGTAGCGGCGGCTGCTTCAGGTGACAACCCTGAGGCGGCGCGGCGGCCGGGCGGGCGACAATGCGGAGCACACCCAGTCATCCGAACGACAGGCCATGGACGATCCGATTCTGTCCTTCGAGGAACGCGAGGCGATCAATACCGGTCGCTTGTTCTCTTCCCTTTCCCCAAGGCTGCGGCACGACATTCTGCGATGCGCCTACGTCAAACGCTTCAAGGACGGAGAG
>JAQGNJ010000172.1 GCA_028291885.1 Ramlibacter sp.
TGGATGCACAACGGCTACGTAAACATCGACAACGAGAAGATGTCCAAGACGCTGGGCAACTTCTTCACCATCCGCGACGTGCTGAAGAAGTTCGACGCGCAGACGCTGCGCTTTTTCATCGTCCGCACGCATTACCGCAGCGCGTTGAACTACAGCGACGTGCATCTCGAGGACGCGCGGGGGTCGCTCAAGCGCCTGTACACCGCCTTGAGTGCCGTGCCGGCGGCGACGGCCCCGATCGACTGGTCCCATCCGGCGGCTGCTCGCTTCAAGGCGGCGATGGACAACGATTTCGCCACGCCCGAAGCGGTGGCGGTGCTGTACGAACTGGCGGCCGAAGTCAATCGCGGCCGCTCGCCCGAGGCCGCCGGTTTGCTCAAGGCGCTCGGCGGCTGCCTCGGCCTGCTGCAGGGCGACCCGCAAGCTTTTTTGCAGGCCGGAGCGACGCTGGACGAAGAGGCGATCCGCGAGCGGATTGCCCAGCGCGCCGCCGCCAAGCAGGCGAAGAATTTCGCCGAGGCCGACCGCATCCGCCAGGAACTGCTCGCGCAAGGCGTGGTGCTGAAGGATTCCGCTACCGGCACGACGTGGGAGGCGGCGCAGTGAGCGCGGCGCCGCCGATCCCGGTCCTGTCGACGCCCGATTACTGGGACGACGCGTGCCGCCACCTGGCGAAAAAAGACCGGGTGATGAAGCGGCTGATCCCGCAGTTCGGCGACGCCTGCCTGCAGTCGCGCGGCGACGCCTTCACCACGCTGGCGCGCAGCATCGTCGGCCAGCAGATCTCGGTCAAGGCGGCGCAGTCCGTCTGGGACCGGTTCGCCAAGCTGCCGCGCCGCATGACGGCCGGCAACGTGCTCAAGCTGAAGGTCGACGACATGCGGGCTGCCGGCCTGTCGGCGCGCAAGATCGAATACCTGGTGGACCTGGCGCTGCATTTCGACTCCGGCGCGGTCCATGTCGACGCCTGGCTGGCGATGCCCGACGACGACATCATCACCGAGCTGGTGGGCATCCGCGGCATCGGCCGCTGGACCGCCGAAATGTTCCTGATCTTCCACCTGATGCGGCCCAACGTGCTGCCGCTGGACGACATCGGCCTGATCAACGGCATCAGCCGCAACTACTTTTCCGGCGACCCGGTCAGCCGCAGCGACGCCCGCGAAGTGGCGGCTGCCTGGGCGCCATATTGCAGCGTCGCGACTTGGTATATTTGGCGGTCGCTGGACCCCCTGCCGGTCGGATATTGAGCCCCGCGCTCGCAGAACAATCAAGGAGATCCACCTTGGCCAAGAAGACCTTTCTCGATTTCGAGCAACCGATTGCCGAGCTCGAAGGCAAGATCGAAGAGCTGCGCTACGTGCAGACGGAATCGGCGGTCGACATCTCCGAGGAGATCGACCAGCTCAGCAAGAAAAGCCAGCAGCTGACGAAAGACATCTACAGCGTCCTGTCGCCGTGGCAGATCACCAAGATCGCGCGCCATCCCGAGCGGCCCTACACGCTGGATTACGTCAACGAGATCTTCACCGACTTCATCGAGCTGCATGGCGACCGGCACTTCGCCGACGACCTCTCGATCATCGGCGGCCTGGCCCGCTTCAACGGCAACGCCTGCATGGTGCTGGGCCACCAGAAGGGGCGGGACACCAAGGAGCGGGGGCTGCGCAACTTCGGCATGAGCCGGCCCGAGGGCTATCGCAAGGCGCTGCGCCTGATGAAGACCGCGGAGAAGTTCAAGCTGCCGGTGTTCACCTTCGTCGACACGCCCGGCGCCTATCCCGGCATCGACGCCGAGGAGCGGGGCCAGTCCGAGGCGATCGGCCGCAACATCTACGAGATGGCGCAGCTCGAAGTTCCGATCATCACCACGGTGATCGGCGAGGGCGGCTCGGGCGGCGCACTGGCGATCTCGGTCGCCGACCAGGTGCTGATGCTGCAGTACTCGATCTATTCCGTCATCAGCCCGGAAGGCTGCGCCTCCATCCTGTGGAAGACCAGCGAGAAGGCGCAGGAAGCCGCCGATGCCATGGGCATCACGGCGCACCGGCTGAAGGCGCTGGGCCTGATCGACAAGATCGTGAACGAGCCCGTGGGCGGCGCGCACCGCGATCACAAGCAGGTGGCGGCCTTCCTCAAGCGCGGGCTGAACGACGCCTGGCGGCAGCTGAGCGACCTGAAGGTGCGCGAGCTGCTGGACCGGCGCTACGAGCGGCTGCAAAGCTACGGCCGCTACACCGACACCAAGGCCGACGCGCGCTAGCAGCCGCTTCGCCCCGTCACCCGCTGCGTCCATGGCCACCTTCGACGGGGCGATCGCAGCCTTCACTCCCCGGCTGCCTTTTGCAGTCGCCTACAGCGGCGGAGCGGATTCGTCCGCGCTGCTCGCCGCTTGCGCGCGCAAGTGGCCGGGGCAGGTGCGGGCCATCCATGTCCACCACGGGCTGCAGGACGCGGCCGATGCTTTCGAGCAGCACTGCATCGCGGCTTGCCGCGACATCGGCGTGCCGCTGGCGGTGCGGCGCGTCGACGCAAGGCACGCGGCCGGCCAGAGCCCGGAAGATGCGGCGCGTCGCATCCGCTACGAGACGCTGGCCGCGGTCCTGCACCAGGAGTGGGATGGAGCAGTGAACGACGTTGCAATCGCCCAGCATGCCGATGACCAGGTGGAGACGCTGTTGCTGGCGCTCTCCCGCGGCGCCGGGCTGCCGGGACTTGCGGCGATGCCGGCGCGCTGGGAGCGCGACGGCATCGCGTGGCACAGGCCCTTGCTGGCCGTTGCGGGCGGCGCGGTCCGCGAGTGGCTGGCCGCGCAGCAGGTGGAGTGGATCGAGGACCCCACCAACGCCGACGACGCCTTCACCCGCAACCGCATCCGCGCGCGCCTGCTGCCGGCGCTCGCGGAAAGCTTCCCGCAGTTCCGCGAGACCTTCGCCCGCAGCGCCAGACACGCCGCACAGGCCCAGCAGCTGCTGGCCGAGATCGCGACGCAGGATCTGGCGGTCGCCGGGTCGCCGCCGCAGATCAAGGCGCTGCAGAAGTTTTCCCGCGCCCGCCAGGCGAATGCGCTGCGCCTGTGGCTCAAACGCGATCACGACACCGGCGCCAGCGCCGCGCAGCTGGAGGAATTGCTGGACCAGCTGGCCGCCTGCACCACCCGCGGCCACGCCATCCGCATCAAGGTGGGCCAGGGGTTCGTGCAGCGCGACGGTGGCGGGTTGGCCTTCTTCCGCTAGGTATAATCCCAGGGTTTTCCGCAGCGTGGCGCGGCCTTCGAAGGCATCGGCGACCCGCTCCTTTCCCACCTCACTCGCATTCCAATGGCATTGATCGTTCACAAATACGGCGGCACGTCGATGGGCTC